>JAFLDH010000046.1 GCA_017302505.1 Burkholderiales bacterium | reverse complement strand
CAGCGGCGCCTGGACAGCATTGGTGGGCGCGGTGGCAGCCATGCCGATCTGCCCGTGGGCCTGGGGCTGCAGGGGGGCGACGAGGCCGGGATGGAAGGCGGCATGCGCTGGGTTGAACCGGATGACGCGAAGCCTGCCGAGGGACGCAACAGGGGGCGCGGCACGGCTGGCGGCATGAGCTTCCCGACGAGCTTCGGCCCCGAGCAGAGCACGTTGCAAACCACGGCGGAAACCGTGGCGAACGCCGGGGCACGCGCCGCGGGCGTCAAGACCGCAAAGCCCGTCTATACCGTCCCCACGAACTCCACGCTCATGGGCTCGGTGGCGATGACAGCGCTGATCGGGCGTGTGCCGATCGACGGCACCGTCAACGACCCGTACCCCTTCAAGGTGCTGGTGGGGCCGGACAACCTCACGGCGAACGGCATCGACATTCCCGATGTGGCCGGCGCCGTGTTCAGCGGCACCGCCTCGGGCGACTGGACGCTTTCTTGCGTGCGCGGCCAGGTGCGCAGCATCACGTTCGTCTTCAACGACGGCACGATTCGCACGATCCCCGAAGACCGCGAAGGAAACCAGCAGAACAACCAGCAGCGCGATGGCTTGGGCTGGATCAGCGATCCCCACGGCATTCCTTGCGTCAGCGGCGAGCGGCGCAGCAACGCCCAGCAGTACCTCGGCTCGCAGGCCCTGATCACCGCGGCCGGTGCCGGCGTGGCCTCGCTCATCGAGAGCGACAGCGGCCGCATGTCCTATGTCGGCTCGGACGGCTCCATCGGCACCGTGGGCATCAGCGGCCAGGAGGCGGTCGGCCAGATTCTGGCGGGCGGCGTGCGGGACATGTCGGCCTGGGTCAACAAGCTCTACGGCCAAGCGTTCGCCGCCGTCTATGTCCAGCCCGGCGCGAAGGTCGCCGTCCACCTCGAAAAGCCGCTCGCCATCGACTTCGATCCCGAAGGCCGCAAGGTCGATCACCGCACAGGAGAAAGCCATGCTCTCGAACTTGAATAGCTTGGCCCGTGGCCTGGCGCTGGTCCTCGCCGTCGCGGCGCTCGCCGGCTGCGCCACCAGCAAGGAAAAGCTGCTGACCCACGGTGACCGCACGATGATGGACATCTGGCAGCAGGAGGCCGGGGACGGCGGTGGCGCAGCCGGACGGAACGCCGGCGGCCAACTGCTCGATGCGCGCCAGAGCCTGCGTCGGCCGCTGACCGACGCCGATATGCAGGCCGCACCTGCCGAGCAGATGCGCTACACGCGCACCGCGCGCAACGAGGTCCATCGCCAGTTCCAGCGCCTGCCCAATCCCGATCTCGTGATGTACGTGTACCCGCACCTGGCCGGCACCGATCCCGTGCCGGTGCCCGGCTACACGACCGTCTTCCCGCTGTACCAGCGCATTCAGTACGCGATGCCGGGTGAGCGCGTGGAGGACTACTGATGCGCTGGAAACTTCCCTGGCCTAAGCCGGCCGCGCTGAAGCTGGCCGCATCCGGCGCTGGTGATGACGAGCAGCCGGACGGCTGGCAGCGCCACATTGAGGCCTTGCGCCAAGCCGGCATCCCCGAACCCGGCTCGGCAGTCCGGGGCCGCAAACCGGCGACGGAGGCCGACGAGCAGGCGCTGTACGAGGTCGCACCGTCCTTCGTGGAACTGCTGCCCTGGGTCGAGTTCTTGCCCGAGTCAAGGTCCATGTTGCTGGAGGACGGCCAATCGGTGGCGGCCTTCTTCGAGCTGGTGCCGCTGGGGACCGAGGGCCGGGAACCGGGCTGGCTTGCCCACGCCCGCGACGCCTTGGAGAACGCGCTGCAGGACAGCTTCGATGAGCTGGACGAGAACCCCTGGGTGCTCCAGCTCTATGCCCAGGACGAGCCGAGTTTCGACCAGTACATGCAGACCCTGCGTGACTACGTGCAGCCACGTGCCCGCGGGACAGCGTTCACCGAGTTCTACCTGCGCTTCTTCGGCCACCATCTGCGTGCGGTGGCCAAGCCCGGCGGCCTGTTCGAGGACACGGTGGTCACGCGGCTGCGCTGGCGCGGGCAGACGCGGCGCGTGCGCATGGTGGTCTATCGACGTGCCACCGGGCAGGCAAGCCGCCGCGGCCAGACGCCCGAGCAGATGCTGAACATCGTCTGCGACCGCCTGTGTGGCGGGCTGGCGAACGCCGGCATCCAGGCACGGCGCATGGTCGCAGCCGACGTCCACGACTGGCTGCTGCGGTGGCTCAATCCGCGCCCCGCGATGCTCGGGCCCAGTACAGAGGACCGGGAGCGCTTCTACGCACTGGCGCGCTACCCGGACGAGACTGAGGCCGGCGAGATCGAACTGGCGAGCGGGCGGGATTTCAGCCAGCGGCTGTTCTTCGGCCAGCCACGCTCCGACGTGGAGCACGGCACCTGGTACTTCGACGGCATGCCGCACCGTGTGCTGATCACCGACCGGCTGCGCATGCCGCCCGGCACGGGACATCTAACCGGCGAGACCCGCAAGGGCGATGCGATCAACACGCTGTTCGACCAGATGCCGGAAGACACCTTGCTTTGTCTCACGATGGTTGCCACGCCCCAGGATGTCCTGGAATCGGATCTGAACCACCTGGCGAAGAAGGCCGTGGGCGAGACGCTGGCGTCGGAGCAGACGCTCAAGGACGTGCATGAAGCCCGCTCGCTGATCGGCAGCGCGCACAAGCTCTACCGGGGCACGCTGGCGTTCTACCTGCGCGGGCGCGACGAGGCGGAACTGGATCGGCGCGGCCTGGACCTGGCGAACGTGATGCTCAACGCTGGTTTGCAGCCGGTGCGAGAGGATGATGAGGTGGCGCCGCTCAACAGCTACCTGCGCTGGCTGCCGTGCTGCTACAACCCCGGCAAGGATCGGCGCCGGTGGTACACGCAACTGATGTTCGCCCAGCACGCGGCAAACCTGTCGCCGGTGTGGGGCCGTGCCCAGGGTACGGGGCATCCAGGCATCACGATGTTCAACCGCGGCGGCGGGCCGATCACCTTCGATCCGCTCAATCGCCTGGACCGGCAGATGAACGCCCACCTGTTCCTGTTCGGCCCGACGGGTTCCGGCAAATCGGCCACGCTCAACAATCTGCTGAACCAGGTCACGGCCATTTATCGGCCGCGCCTCTTCATCGTGGAAGCCGGCAATAGCTTCGGCTTGTTCAGCGACTTCGCCAGGCGCCTGGGCCTGACCGTGAATCGGGTCAAGCTGGCCCCCGGATCGGGCATCAGCCTAGCGCCGTTCGCCGACGCGCGCCGGCTGATCGAAACGCCCAGCGATGTGCAAACGCTCGATGCCGATGCGCTGGACGAAGACCTGCCACCCGATGCCTCAGCCATGGAGGCGGACGAACAGCGCGACGTGCTGGGCGAACTGGAGATCACGGCGCGGCTGATGATCACTGGCGGCGAGGACAAGGAGGAAGCCAGGATGACGCGCGCCGACCGCTCGCTGATCCGCCAGTGCATCCTCGACGCCGCCGAGCACTGCGTGGCCGAGAAGCGCACGGTGCTCACGCGCGACGTGCGCAATGCGCTGCGCACCCGCGGCCAGGACCCGACGTTGCCCGAGATGCGGCGCGTGCGGCTGCTGGAGATGGCGGACGCGATGGACATGTTCTGCCAAGGCACGGACGGCGAGATGTTCGACCGCGACGGCACGCCGTGGCCCGAGGCCGACATCACGCTGGTGGATCTCGCGACCTATGCCCGTGAGGGCTACAACGCGCAGCTCTCGATCGCGTACATCAGCCTCATCAGCACGGTGAACAACATCGCGGAGCGTGACCAGTATCTCGGCCGCCCGATCATCAACGTGACCGACGAAGGCCACATCATCACGAAGAACCCGCTGCTCGCGCCGTATGTCGTGAAAATTACAAAAATGTGGCGCAAGTTGGGCGCCTGGTTCTGGCTGGCGACGCAAAACATCGACGATCTGCCGCGCGCCGCAGAGCCCATGCTCAACATGATCGAGTGGTGGATCTGCCTGTCGATGCCGCCGGACGAGGTGGAGAAGATCGCACGATTCCGCGAACTCTCGCCGGCGCAGAAGGCGCTGATGCTTTCGGCACGCAAGGAAGCGGGCAAGTTCACCGAGGGCGTCATCCTCTCCAAGAGCATGGAGGTGCTCTTCCGCGCCGTGCCGCCGAGCCTGTATCTCGCGCTCGCGCAGACCGAACCCGAAGAGAAGGCCGAGCGCTACCAGCTCATGCAGCAGCACGGCGTCAGCGAGTTGGATGCCGCCTTCAAGGTGGCCGAGAAGATCGACCGGGCACGCGGCATCGAGTCGCCGGCCCTGGCCCTGCCCTGAATCTGCCGTGCACCGGAGAACGCCATGGAACAGAAACGCTCATCCATTCCGATGCAGGTCCAGGCGTTCCGCCGTCGGCGCTGGCGGGCCCGCTGGCCATGGGCGTTAGGCGCAGTGCTGGTTGCGCTGCTGCTGATCTGGCTCGTGTCCCGTTCGCCAGGCGAGTCCACGCCCCAAACCTCGGCGCCTGTCAGCGAGACGCAGGTGGCCGGGCCTCCTTGGCAGATGGGCAACCCGGCAGGTCGTTTCACGCTGACGCTCTACGCGGACCTCGAATGCCCGTTCTGCCGGTCCTATTTCCCTGTCCTCAAGCGTTGGGTAGCCGGCAATGCGGACGTGGCCTTGCAATGGCACCACCTGCCGTTGGCCGCGCATGAGCCGGCCGCGTCCGCCGAAGCGCGCTTGGTGGAATGCGCGGGCGAAGCCGGCGGCCATCCCGCCTTCTGGCAGGCTGTCGAGTGGGTCTATGTCCACACACACAGCGACGGCCAGGGCTTGCCCGAAGACCTGCGCCACCCCGCCCTGACGCCAGCCATCGAACAGTGCATTGCGAGCGAGCGGCCCGACGCGGCGATTCGTACCCAAACTGCGGAAGCCACGAACAGCGGCGTGACCGCCACGCCGTCGCTGCGGCTGCACGATCGCGAAACCGGCAAGGCGATCCTGCTGCAGGGCCCGATCGAGGGCGATGCCTTGCTGTCGGCCATGGACATGCTCGCGGCCGGCGATCCCGCCGCCACACCCACATCGGAAATGCCTGCCGACGTCGTCGGCGACATGCCCAGGTAGCCCCGGTCTTCAAGGCTACGGCGCAGTCCGCTGCGCTGACCACAACCCCGTTCGCCTCGCATCCTGGCCGCGAACGATCACCGCTGCCGCGGTGATGGATGCACCTTGTTCGTTCCCCAGGAGGGCTTGCCCTCCCAGGGCGAGTGCCCTCCGATCTCACCGTCTGGAGGTTCGCCATGTCTTTCGCCGTCAATGACTCCTGCCTGGAGTCGCTTTCCGCCATCGCTGCCCAACACGAGGACTGGATCATCCAGCAAGCCATCGTGCTGCTGGAGAGACGGGTCTTCAAAGCTGGACCGTGCCTCAGCCAACCGGCCGCTGTACGGGACTACCTGCGTCTGAAACTGGTCGCTGAGCCCAATGAGATATTCGCCGCTGTGTTCCTGGACAGCCTGCACCAGGTGCTGGCCTACGAGCCGCTGTTCAGGGGCACGATCAACGCGACTTCGGTCTATCCGCGTGTCGTCGTGCAGCGTGTGCTGGAGTTGAATGCCGCCGCGGTGGTCTTCGCCCACCAGCATCCTTCGGGCGTCTCCGAGCCGTCCAGCGCGGATCGCATGCTGACCCAGCAACTGCAAGCCGCGCTGGCGCTCATCGATGTGCGGGTACTGGACCACATCATCGTCGGCCAGGGTGCCCCGTTCTCCTTTGCGGAATCCGGCCTGCTGTAGCAATGGCACCGGCTCCTTGATCCACGCGGAGGCTTCGGCCTCCGCTTTTCATTGGCGCAAGACAAGCAGGTATGCGGGCAGTCCGCGATGCGCATTGTTTGTTGGGGCCGCATGGCGTTCGGCGTTTGACTATGGCCCTTGACAACTCTTGGGGGCGCTCGACATGCCAGCATCTTCATCCAGGTTCGCATCGGGCTGGCGAACCCTTGGCCTGGCCGTTGCGCTGCCGGCTTCCCTGGCCGTGTTCAGCCCGGCCAGCTTCGCCGCCGATGTGGTGATCATCACCGACAGCCGTCACCCGGTCAGGACCATGGGTGGCGAGCAGCTGATCGAGCTGGATGAAGCGCCCCGGATCGAAGCGGAGCTTTCTGCGGCGCTGCCCGCCGATCCCGGACAGGCAACAGCCATCGTGAAGCGCCGGCTGAGCCAGGGGGGCGCTGACCTCCAGCGTCGCATCGCCACCGCATACCAGGGCGTTGCCGACGCATGGAGCCTGGGCATCACCACCATTCCGGCTGTCGTGGTGGATCAGCGCTACGTGGTCTATGGCGAGCCTGACGTGGCCCGCGCCATCGCGCGCATCGAACAGCACCGGAGGGCCGAACCGTGATCCGCTCATTCGACCTTCTGCGCCGCATGCGGGCTGCCGTCACCTCCGTGCTGCTGCTCAGCGCCACGGGCAGCTACGCCCTGAACACGGCGACCATCGTGGGTTCAGTGGCTTCGCCCGATTGCCTGGAGTACCGGGTGGTGGGTATCTGCTACTGGCTCTACTGCACCTGGACCGGCTGCACGGTGCGCACGTCCGTCAAGGTCAGGCACTACATCCCCGATGCGGTGGTTTCGTCCTACTCGAACACCGGCGAGAACCCCTGGGTCGAAGTGCGCGCCATGAGCACGCCCAACCCTTCGGCCCAGGCCGGCGGGGACGGCACCACCAATGAAGATCACGAAAACAATCTCGCGAAGTTCAAGAACGCGGACGTCATCGGCCACCCCGGCGTCGAGGTGTTCAACCAGTTCGTCTCGTCCTCGGGCTATTTCTGCGAGGGCGCAGGCACGGCCTTCATGCCGTACCTGCTCAGTACGCTGGACACGCCGGCCTGGCGCTACAACGTACCGGAGATGGTGTACCCGGAGGCATTGATCCCGGGCATGCGCGAGGTCGGCGCGCGCTCGACCCTGAACCTCTGGGGCAACGTCTATCCGCGCGGCGGCTTCCTGCACCAGACGGACGACCACAAGGCCGGTGCCGTGGTGGCCCAACGGGCCGGCGATGTGGTCACGCGCCGCGGGCAGATCCACGTCTATCAGCCGCTGCTCGCCAACTCCCGCGATGGCTACTGGCCGGCCGGCGCGCTGATGGAGGGCGATGCCTCGACCGGCAAGTGGCAGGAACTCACGCCCGTCCTGTCCTCGTCCTGCACGGTCTTCCCGCGCAACGGCTTCCTGACACAGGCCCAACAAGGCGACTACGCCTGGGCGTTGTGGCGGCCCTATGCGTGCTGCGAACGCCGGGGCCAGGTGTTCCTCGGCAGCGTCGATTTCTATTGAGGGTACGGCGATGAAGCGTCCTGAACTGATGAACCCATCCGCCAAGGTTCGCCGCCCGCTGCGCCCCACGGCGCTAGCCGGCGCGCTCGCCCTGGTCTGTGGCCTCGCGTGGGCGCAGGCCGGCTTCCAGACCAGCGGCCCCGTCATCGGCGATGAGGTCATGTACTCGATCGGCGGTGGCAGTGCGGTGTCCATGGGCCGCGCCGCTGGCATGCGTTCGATCGGGGTCGGCCTGGGTTGGAACAGCAACCTCATCTGCGGCGACATGAGCATCCAGACCACGCTGCGCAATCAGCTCAATGGGATCACGAATGGGTTCCAGCAGATCATGAGCAACGTGATCCAGAGCGCGACCAGTGCCGTGGCATCGCTGCCGGCGCTGATCATCCAGCGTGCCGATCCGGGGCTGTACAACCTGCTGACCAATGGTGTGCTGCAGGCGAGGCTGGATTTCGACCGCTCCAAGCTGACGTGTCGCGCGATGGCCGAGAAGATGGCCGAGACGGCGGGCGGCCAGCTCGGATGGAGCCAGATGGCGGAAGGCATGGCGCTGCGCGATGCGGTGTCGAGCACGGATGCCGTATCGGCGATCGAGCAGGCCGAGACGCGCCGCGGCAACGACGGCGTGCCCTGGGTGGGCGGCAGCAATGCCGGCGGCGCGGGCCAGTCGGCCATCCGGGTGGTCGGTGACGTGACGCGGGCGGGCTACAACCTGGTCAACGGGCGCAGCGTGACTGACACGTCCTCCATCGCGCCCGCCAGTTGCGCGAGCCTGTCCTGCCAGACCTGGACGTCGCCGCAGCAGGCGACCGAATGGGCGACGCGGGTTCTCGGGGAACAGGTACAGCGCACGTGTGATTCCTGCACCAAGACCGAGACCGTGCCTGGCGTCGGGCTGACGCCGCTGATCCAGGAGGAGTACGAGACCAAGCTGGAGGCCTTGCAGGAACTGGTCTCTGGGACGCGCAACACGACGTTCGAGAACCTGCATGCAGCCGGCAGCACCTCGCTGCCCATTACACGCGGCGTCATCGAGGCGCTGCGCGACGAGCCAGACCAAGACCTGCTGGCGCGACGTCTCGCGTCCGAGGTCGCGTTGTCGTCCGTGCTGGAGAAGGCATTGCTGCTCCAGCGGACCCTGCTGACCGGCAAGAAGGAACCCAACGTGGCGGCCAACCAGTTGGCGGTCGAGGCCGTGAACCACGAGAGCGACACGCTCGATCAGGAGATCCGCAACCTCAAGACCGAACTTGAACTGCGGCGCGAACTGGCGAACAACTCGCCCATGGCCATCATCCAGCGCCACGGGACGCGCGCGGCCGGCTCGCGCGGCATCTACGAAGGCGACCCGGTGCCCGACCGCCTCGATCGGTTGCAGCGGGGCAACCCGGGAGGCACGCCATGAACGCGGCCTGGCTGCGCCCGCGCTGGCTTTTCAGCCGGCGCGCGGCAAAGGCGCTGCTCCTGGCGGTGGTCATCATCGCCGCGGCCGTGGGCGCCAATCTCGTCGGCATCTACCTCGTCGGCAGCGTTGCCGGCTGGGAGCGGTGGCTGGCTGCCAGCGCGGGCTACTTCCTGGTGTGGCGGCTGTGCCTGTACGGCGCGACGGTCTATGGCTGGGTCTGGATGCGCCGCCGGCTGCTGGCCCGCGAGGAAGACGCGCAAGCGCGGCGACGCCTGGTGCGCAGCGAGATCGCCGGCGTCGTCGCCATCGTGGCGCTGGAAGCCAGCCTGCTGATGCAGAGCTGAAGAGGGAGCCGCGCCATGACGCTTTTTACGACCGACTACCTGGAGTACTACCTGACGCTGGTGTCCTGGATCGTCAACAACGGCATCTGGGCGGTGCTGGTGTCGAGCGGAGTATTCGCGCTGCCGTTCGTCGCCATCATCGTGCAGGAGTGGTTGAAGGCCCGTGCGGAAGGTGCCGACGAAGGCAACAAGGGCGTGCTCTCGGCTGCGCGCATCGAGAACCGGGTCTTCGTCGCCATCGTGGTGGTGATGTTCGCTGGCATCCCGTTCATCGACGTGGACCTCAACACCATCCAGTACGACAGCTCGCGCTCGGCCCAGTGCCAGGTCAGCGTGCCGCAGCCCACGGATACCGGCTGGTCGCAGTCCTTCAGCACCATCAACAACCAGTCGGCGAAGGTGCCGGTCTGGTGGGCTTTCATGCACGCGCTCTCGCGCGCCGTCACGAGCGCCTCGGTGGCGGCGATCCCATGCGGCACGGACCTGCGGCAGATGCGCATGGAGATCGACGCGACCCGCATTGACGACCCGGTACTGGCTCAGGAAGTAGCGGATTTCTCGCGGGATTGCTATGGGCCTGCGCGGGCCAAATTGTTCATGCAGCGCCCTCAGCTTGATGAGCAGCAGATGCACGACGTGACCTGGATAGGGTCGAGGTTTTTCACGGACACGGGCGGCTACTACGACACCTACCGCTCAAGCACGCCGCGCGACGACTGGCCCTACGACAGCACCCGCGATGCGGGGCTTGCACAGGTGGGCAGCGGTGGCGGCTACCCGACCTGCAGGCAGTGGTGGGCCGATGGCGGCAATGGCCTGCGGGCACGCCTGCTGGGACAGGTGGACCCGAACCTGTTGAATCGCCTGGCAGGCTGGGCCGGGTTCCTGAGCAGGGCCGAGGTGGACGACTCGGTGATCCGCGCCATCGCGTCACCGCGGCAACAGAAATTGAACCAGGGTAGCGTCTATACGGACTATGGCGGCCAGATCGACAAGACCTTGCCGAACATCGTGACGCGGGCCACGGGAGACGTTGGGATGGCCGTCGGCGCGATTGCCGCGTTTCCCGCCATGGACGTCGTGAGACAGTCTCTGCCCATGGTCCTCGCCTTGCTCAAGATGGCGCTGGTCATCTGCATCCCGCTTGTGCTGGTCGTAGGCACCTACGATCTGAAGACGGTCGTTACCGTCAGCGTCGTGCAGTTCGCGCTCTTCTTCACGGACTTCTGGTTTCAGCTTGCGCGCTGGATCGATTCGACGATCCTGGATGCGCTCTATGGCTGGGGGTTCGGCTGGAATCGGCCGCACACCAACTTCGACCCGCTGGTGGGGCTGAACAACGCCTTCGGAGACATGCTCCTGATGTTTGTCACGGGCACGATGTTCATCGTACTGCCTACGTTCTGGATCATGGCCTTGGCTTGGGCGGGCGTTCGTGCCGGCAACGTGTTGCAAGGCCTCGCAGGAGCCACCGGAGATGCCAAGGCTGCTGGCGGAAGGGGAGGAAGCATTGCGATCAATGCAGTGTCGAAGAAGTGATCGCTGCTAGTCGTCCTCGACATGAGGATCAATGCGGAAACCGTCGTAGGTGTATAGGCCGAATCCTGCTGGTCCGTTTCGCCACTCTGGCTCGGGCAACTCCTCGCCCAAGTCGGTGTTGCGGGCCATCCAGGCAACCACCATGACGCACACCATCACCAGGGCCAGCCAGAAGGTGGTGTACAGCAGCACCCCGAGCGCAGCCAGCTTAACCATCCACACGAGCGCGGTGGCTCCAGCCGTCGGCATGCCCTTGGAAACCAACCAGTTCGACGCCCGCCGTTCACAGCGCGCGTAGGCACGCCATCCGCGGCCAAAGGCGCGGCCGAGGCGTTCTGCGGTGCTGGTGCGAGTCGTGGTGTTCATGGTCGTCTCCTACTGCTGAGGGATGCCTATTTCAGTTTGGTCCATTTCATTCTGTTTAGGGCTTCAATGTGTTCTCTTGCTGCTTCAGGACGCTTCGTCATCCGGTTCCAACGGGCCAGGGTCGGGCTCCACGCCGATGCGGTATGTAGCAACGAAACGCGGCCAGTCCACATGGTCAACGAGATCGATGTCCTCGATGACACTGACCTTCGCGCTGGCACGCTCGAACAGCGCGATGCTCTTGGCGGGATAGTTGTTGCGCGACGGATAGAGCACCCCGTCGAACAGCACCTGGCCGTCATCTCCAAGCATCGCATGCACCTGGGCCGACACCTGCTGCGTGTGCGTGTAGTCGCGGCTGGCCAACTGCTCCAGGTTCAGGCCGAAGTAGCCCGCCATGACGCCCGGCGCCGTGAGGTCGGCCAGAAGCACGTCGTCCATCACGCCCACTGCGCGCACCATCCGGCTCTGGACTTCTTTCAGCGCGATCGAGCGCTTCGTGTCCGCAAGCCACTGGTGCTTATGAAACACCGACTCCATCAGCGCCGTGGGCAGGTCGCGCCCCAGGTAGAGCACCCCGTAGGCCTGGGCCGGGTCATCGTAGCGATTGGTGCTGCTGCGGCCATAGTACAGCGGGCTGCCCCGATAGACGACGCGGCTCACATGCTGGAGCAGCTCACCGGCATCGATCAGGAACGAAGGCAGCTCGTGGCTCATGGCGATCTCGCTTCAATGCACCTGAACGCCCAGCACGTTGAACACGGCCTCGGCCACGTCGTCGATCGTGCCATGCGTCACCGCATCCACTGGCGAGCGGCCGCCCAAGCCTTCGAGCGGTTCGGACAGTGCGCGGTAGATCGTCCAAGGGTCGATGCCCTCGACCTCCTGAAGCACGGTTTGGGTCAACTGCTGCTTCACCGGGTCGAGCTGCCAGTCGGGCAGTTTCTGGCCTCGCGGCCCCACGTTCAGCGCCAGCAGCCGACGGGCGAGGATGTCCTTGTAGATCTGCTGGCGCGACTTGTCCGCCAGCTTGGCGTACTCCGCGGGCGGCAGGTTGTGCGGCTGGTTGAAGGTTTCCAGCAGCACGGCGCGGCCTCGCTGGACGTCGGTTTCAGTCGGCGCCCAGCGCGTCTCAGCGCGCAGCGCAGCCGTCTTACGCTTCAAGGCGTGCTCCACCGTTTCACCTTCGAGGTTGGCTGGCAGCTTTACCGCCTCCACGCGCTCGTGAATGAACGCCTGCAACTCGGCCGCGAAAGCCGGCGCATCCCGGATTTCGACGGTATCCGCGAAGCGGCGCACATCCTCCACGGTGACACGCGGCAGACGGTCGGCAATGAATTCAATGGCGGTGGGCATGGTCATCTCCCAGGTAGGTTTGAGACAGGACTTACTCTAGTCGCCTTTGTCGCATTTGTCAACTTTGACGCCTAGAGAGCAACCTACCTGGCGAAAACAGCGTCTCCGCAGCATAGGCCGAGGCCAGCGGCTGGTCGCCGCGCAATCCATTCGTGCGGGTTCCACATTGACGCTGGAACCGCAACCCAGGCCCCGCTATACCGAAACGGTTAAAGGCCAAAGGGCCGAAACGGCAAGGGAATGGGGTGCAAGGGGAAAGGCCCTACCTCGAAAAGGCAAAAAGGCCTCCCGGTCGGCCCGCCACAGGACACCCGCATGCTCTCCCTGTTCCAGCGAAAACGGCCCCCGGTCGCCGGCGCGCCACCGCCAGCACCCGCCACCGTCCTCCCGAAAGGGTTGATGCGGCCCGAGTCGGCCGCATCGCTGCTGGCCACCCCGCGCCGGCAGAAGCTGCTGGAGCACATTTGGCAGCGCACCTCGCTGTCGCGCAGGCAATTCGCCACGCTGTACCGAGCGCCCCTGGAACGCTACGCCGAGCTGGTCCAGGCCTTCCCGGCCTCCGAGGCGCATCACCATGCCTATCTGGGCGGCATGCTCGACCACGGCCTCGAAATCGTCGCCTACAGTCTGAAACTGCGGCAGTCCCATCTGCTGCCCATCGGCGCCAGCCCCGAAGACCAAGCGGCACAGTCCGAAGCCTGGACCGCCGCCGTCGCCTACGCCGCGCTGCTGCACGACATCGGCAAGATCGCCGTCGATCTGCACGTCGAGCTGGCCGACGGCAGCATCTGGCACCCTTGGCACGGCCCGCTGCGCCAGCCATACCGATTCCGCTACCGCGACGATCGCGAGTACCGCCTGCACAGCGCCGCGACAGGTTTGCTCTACCACCAACTGCTCGACCGTGAGGCCCTGGACTGGCTCAGCGGCTATCCGTCCCTGTGGGCACCACTGCTCTACGTCCTGGCCGGGCAGTACGAGCACGCCGGCGTACTGGGCGAACTTGTCGTGCAGGCAGACCGGGCCTCGGTGGCCCAGGAGCTGGGCGGCGATCCGGCCCGCGCCATGGCTGCGCCCAAGCACGCGCTGCAGCGCAAGCTGCTCGACGGGTTGCGCTACCTGCTCAAGGAACAGTTGAAACTGAACCAGCCGGAAGCCTCCGATGGCTGGCTCACCGACGATGCCCTGTGGCTGGTGAGCAAAACGGTCTCGGACAAACTGCGTGCGCACCTGCTGTCCCAAGGCGTCGATGGCATCCCTGCGAACAACACCGCGGTGTTCAACGTCCTCCAGGATCACGGCATGTTGCAGCCGGCGCCCGACGGCAAGGCTATTTGGCGCGCGACCATAACCAGTTCCACCGGCTGGTCCCACTCGTTCACCCTGTTGCGCCTCGCTCCTGCGCTGATCTGGGAATCTGGCGAGCGACCGACGCCTTTTGCAGGCACGGTAGCGATCGACGCGGCAGTCGCCGAAAACGACGCCGAGGCGCCGAAAATGCCGCCTGCGGCCATGGCGAAGGCAGCCCCGAACGGTCAGAAACTTCCATCTTGGGAAGGCAGTAGTACCGTCACCGCCTCACCGCCTAAGGCCCAGCCCGTGTCCGATGTCATGGAGGACATGCTGGCAATGGTGAGCACGAGCGGCTCGCCTGGTGCCGAGCAGGATGTGGAGCCGGTTGCACAGAGAAGCTACCCCGCAGACCCCAGCACTCCTATGCCAGCGACTGCCGCAGTGCTTCCTTCGCCACCACCATCTACTGCTAAACCACCCCTAACAGCAGCGCCCCCGTCAGGCGAACATTTCATGATGTGGCTGAAACAGGGAATTGCTTCGCGCCGGCTCATCATCAACGACGCAAAAGCGCTCGTGCATTCCGTGAATGACACGGCCTACTTGGTCAGCCCAGGTGTGTTCCAGCGCTACGTCCAGGAGCACCCTCATGTCGGCACGCTGGCACGGCAGGACAAGATGCCGGATTGGCAGTGGGTGCAGAAGCGCTTTGAGAAACTGGGGTTGCATCGAAAGCACGACAGCGGCTTGAACATCTGGATCTGTGAAGTCACCGGGCCGCGCAAGTCCCGGAAGCTGCATGGGTATTTGCTGATCGATGCGAATTGGTTGTTCGATGCAGTACCACCCAACAATCCTTATCTCAGAGTTACGCAAGAGATTTGAGCATGGAGTCCTACGTGGCGGTGAGATACGGTAGAGTTCGCCTTGGTAGGTTAGCGGCTAGCCAAGGTGTCCAGCACAAAGTCAGCGCGTTGCGCCACTCTGATCTTGGGCAACCGCGATACCGCATAGCCCAGCGCTGGATAGGTGCGCTGAAGCCGCTCGAATTCAGCCCGCGCTTCATCCATGCTGTGACGGCGTTCTTCGTCCTGCACATAGATTTCAGGCCACGGCGGGGCCAGAAAGATGCGCGAGTGGTAGCGATGCGACTGGGCAATCGTGTCCAGAATAGTAGTGCCGTCCAGTGCCTGGGGTGCTGCCGCCGCGTCGATCAGGCCACGGTCGAAGAACACCCATTGCGTATTGCTGCGTGGCGCATTGGCATGGTTGTCTAGCGCAAGGTCGATGGCCCCGCGCAGGAAGGCCGTCATGTCGAGCCACGGCAGGGCCTGGCCGCCCGTGCGTGTTTGTTCCTGAACGATACGCCGTCCAGGCTCCTCAATTACGGCATCCCTGGATTTCCATTCAACCCCCACAAACGAGAACGACGATCAACTATCTCCTGAAAGGCCATCAGCATCCATCAAGGCCAGCATGCCAACAATGAGTGCGTGCATGCCCTGTTGAGTTCGGCCTCCATCTCGGCTTCCTCCGTCGCACGGTCTGCATCCACGACGGGTTCCCGTTCGGCGACCGAGTACACCGTGTCGGCCACGGCAAGGCAGTGGAACGCCACGGTGGTCAACAGCCAGCGCGCATGCTCCATCGATATGCCGTAGGCCTGAGCGATGTGGCGTTGGTGGCCGACGATCTTGTCGAGCATGGGCTGGGTCGCCGCCAGACGGCGGATCACGTTGGGTACGCCTTGCCGTCGCCAAGATGCTTGGGCTTGAGCATCGGCGTCTCGTGGGCGTGCAGCACCACGTGGCGACGCAGTTCGTCATCCAGCGCCTTTACCATCGGCTGCAGTTGCGCGCCGCACGCACCGACCCACTGTGCCAGCGTCGAGCGGGCAACAGTAAGTCTGATGCTCTTTGCGCATTCAGATGAATGCATTACGCCCATACGAAATCCGAAATCAGCTCGGCCGCGCACAGCAGATGGCAGTTGTCTATGGCTGTAAATGCGCTTCCCGCAGAGCCATGTCCTCTCTCAGAATACGCTGGATCTCCAGTATCGCGGCCGCGCTCTGTTGCACGCTGTGCCCCGAAATAATGACTTTCTCGGACTGTGCGCCGGGAAGATGTGCGCTGCGATAAGGCACAAGACCGTCATCGGAATCATCGAGGGCCACTTCGGAATTGGCTTGGGCCACGATCGAGTGATAGCGCACCTGGGATGAGATGGGAAAGCCCGCCGCCGTACGCACGAACGGATCGTTTTCGTCGAGATTGTTCACGCTATTGGGAATGGTTGCCAGGCTTTCACGGCTGCTGGCGGCCGCATTGGGTGCCAGTGTATGGGCGAGTTCTTCGAGCACCGTAATGGGAAAGCGGATAAATCCCGCCATCCAGCGCCCCAGGCGTCCACCCGCGACCGATGTGCCCCGATGAGGCGCCGCGATGAAGATGGCACTGCTGACATTCGGGAAGGGCTCGAAGCGCAACATGGGATCAATGCGCCTGATCTGCTGCGGCGTCAACCGACTGTGATCCGCAGCCAATTGCACCAGCGATTGATCGGTTGACGACACCATCAACCGCGCGATGACCCCGCCCATGCTATGCCCCACCAGCACGAGGTCGGACGACGCCGGCGCTTGGCCGGATGGGTCGAAATGCGTCAGCGTATCCCCGAGCGCCCTGCGAATCATGGCGTGGTTCAACGCGACTGGCATGTTGGTCGGGTAGTAGACCTGCCAGATCTGGTAATGCTGGCGCAGGGCCTCATCGCCCAGGATTTCGTTGGCGAGTTCCACCCAGGCTTCAGGGCTGCTGGCCAGTCCGTGCAGCATGACGATGATCCGCCTGTTCGGATCGTAGGGCTGCATCAAGTAGACGTGCGGGCGGTCGATGCCACCCTCGCGCCCGAGCAGGCTGCGCAGCGACTGGCGGTTGAAATTGGCACGGGCCAGCCATACGCCATAGCCGGCCGTGAAATTGGCCGCCAGCGGCACACGTTGGCCGCGCAGCATAATGGCCGATTCCACATAGGGGTCATGCACCGTCAGACGGGCTGTACGAGCATGCAGCACGCTGTCCAAGTTGTCTCCGTCGGGATGCAGCAGAACCGTCATGGACGGCGCGGGCATCTCGCTCCAGGGCAGCGGTTGCTGATCATGTTTTGCCGCTGGGCGACCACCCCGAGTTGGGGCGGCGCTCAGGGACTCGTCCGGAATGACCGCCACAAGCTCGGCGCCAAAGCCGTCGCGCCGGTAGAGGCTACGCAATCCACGGAAAGACAGGGACGAGGCTGGCAGGAGTTCGGCTGGCACCGCCGTACTGCCCGGTAAGCGCGCGCCGCGCATATCCAGCTTCAGTTCCCAGCCTGCAATGTTCCAACTGGTCTGGTCGGACAACTGCGTCGGCATTTGTTGCCGAACTTCGAACATGCCGGTGGCCGCATGCTCGACGGCATAGTTATACCAATCCCGCACTTGGGTCTGGCGATCCTCGAAGGCCCGCTCTCCCGGAGTATGGTCACCAAGGAACAGATAAGCATAGGCATAGCGAATCGTCTCAAGCCAGGCGGCTTGCTGCGCTGAACCGGGCTTCATGGCCTGAGCCTGCGCCAGCCATAGTTCGGACAGTGCAGCCAGGCGTCTATCCGTGGCAACCCCCGTCACGGTAGCCAAGGCCTCCGCGCACTCCGAGGAGATCGGCTTTGCGCATGCCTGCTCATCCAATGCCGCCACCCTGATGGTCTGGACAGTCGCATCGCTGAGCTTGCCACGTGTCAGGATGTCGCCGCGCTTGAGTTCGATGGCCTCCCTGGTAGGTAGCGTATGAACTTCAACCACTGGGCCGAACTCGCGCAGGATCGAGCAGCCCCCCAGCAGCAGCGGAGCAAGAGCGGCGCATGTAATGAGAAGGCAGGCCTGCGGGAACCTCATGGATTCACCTCGTTGGCAGGGATGCCTGGCACGCCTTGTCGAATCGACATCGAGAAGTCATCCTCTGACACATCGGAAGCAAGGGCACGTTCGTTGATATGCCCCAGTGCCTGCAATTCATCGTAACGATAGCCAGGCGTCAATCCATGCATGTCGTAGACGTACCGCGCAAAATATCCAGACAGCAGCAGGCGATAGTCCATTGGCAATGCGGGCGCAATGACCCGGGCCAGCTCGAATACGATGGTCGTGCAGTTACTGGTTAACGTGTTGTAAAAGCGCGGTTTCTGCCGCAGTTCATTGGCCGCGTTCAGAAACTCCAGAAACAACGCGCGGGCACTCGCCTGATTCATCTGCAAGCGATAGAGATAAACATCTTCGCCTCGCGCGTTGCTGCGCGTACGCACAATGTCTCGCTCATCGGCGGCTACCAGGATCTGCTCGAACTGACGGAAGAATCCTCCTACCGCCGAGAAGGACTCATGGCGTTCCTTGCGAATTTCCAGCGAGAACACCACGCGATCACCGCCATCGAAGCCGAACGACACCAGGGTGTGGGCGATGTGCGGCCCCATCCAGTAGGAAAGCACCAAGTCGGCGCTGCGCAGACGATCCAGGTCGTATGTGCGGCTCTCCCACTGCGGGGTGTAGTCGGTTTCGCTGCGCCACTGGAAGTTGCGCACATTATTCAGGTGAACATGGTTGCCGTCGATCCTGGCCTCCAGCAACTGGGCGACATCGTCAGCCCATACACGCTGGTGTGACGGCTGCAGCGTCCCCCACCACATGAGCAGGGAGGCGGCTGCGATCACAAATGCGAATCCGGCGATGTTGCGATTGCGCCGCCCAAGCAAGCCCGCCCGCGACAAGACAACGGTCACACCCAACGTAGACCACATGGCAATGACGAACCATCGCACCACCGAAGGTCCCGGCATCTGATGCCACAGAGCCAGCGCACCCCACACAGTCAGCAGCAGTACCACAAAGCCGATCGCCAAGCCTGCAAGGGCGCGCAGGACTCTGTGCATCACTCCGCTCATTGAGGCTGCAAAAGCTCAAGCAACAGTTGCCGGTGCGCATCCCGTAACTGCACCAGCGAGATGGAAGGACTGCCCTTGGACAGCATCGAGGAACTCAGCCACAGCACTGCGGGCGCGAGCGCCAACGGGAAGAAGTGTTCGGTCAAGACGCCTGGGCGAATGACGCCTCGGCGTATGTTGCGGTGGATGATGGTCTGCGCCCGCTCTTTCAGCCCGAGCGCAACTTCGTTGTGCCAACGCTGCACCAGCTCTGGAGTTCGGGCGCTTTCGGCCAGAAGCAGCCGGTAGATCGACATCGTGGCAGGGGAGCTGAAGGTCGCGTACAGGCGATCCAGGTAGACATCTACCAGCTCTGGCAACGTCAGATCCTCATCCGGGAGCCAGCCCTGGAAATCACAAATCTGCTTCGTCGTACGTTCGAGCAAGGCGTGAAAAATTTCTTCCTTGCTTTTGAAGTGGGCATAGATGCCAGCCTTGGACAAGCCCGCGCATTCCGCCAGGCGCTCCATCGACACTGCGTTGTATGTCCGATCCGCGAATTCGACCAGGGCCGCGTCGAGTATTTCCTCTTTCCTGGCGGCAGAGGACAGGTAGGGGCGCTTGTTGTCTGGCGCGTCATCTTTATTGGGTGGCATTCAAAGGCTCTGTTCAAAGATCTGAGGGGTGTTCCCATGGGCCTGTCACCGGCTCTACCAAGAATCAGGGCCTTCCTTGAACCCAAGCCGGCAGCTCGAATTGACCTGCGTCAATGACCGACGAGCCCGCTGATTGCGGTTCTTGGATTGTAACGTATAATTGAAAGCAACCGTCCAGTCGTTTGTTTTCAGATTTCACAATGCAGATCAACACAGGGCGCGAGTGAACCCGGCACATCGGGTTACGACACAGGAAGAGCGCCCTATCAACCAGCCGGGGAACACGGGGATGCACATATCAACAAGGAGATGAAGTGGGCTTGACAGCACTTGCAAGCAAGAAAGTAGGGCCTGCGGACACCAGCCACGAACCCCGCATTGCGGGGGTGGCAGCCATTCCCTCCTCTGCGACCAGACCCTCTTCAGCCCGATACCTGTACGGAACGTGACCATGCTCCCAACTTCCCCGTTGTTTCCCGCGTTCAGATTGCGCGCTGCCTCGTTGGCCCTGAGCGCCGTCGTCTTGACCGGCTGCATGTCGCTCGCTCCGGCGCCAGACACCCCGCCATTGCCCGTGCCCGAAGCCTGGCCCGCGCATCTTGGATCAGGCACCGACGGCGCCCACGCGGGAGAGCTTGCCTGGCAGGCGTACTTCACCGACCCCCTGCTGCAACGCCTCATCGAGACTGCGCTGGAAAACAACCGCGACCTGCGCGTGGCCGCGCTGCGCGTCGAGGAAGCCAGCGCCACATTCCGCATTCAGCGCTCGGATCGTTTTCCTGCCATGGGCGTGGGCGCCCAAGGTGGACGCGCGCGGGTCCCTGGCGACCTGAACATGTCGGGCCGATCGCAGGTGGGCGGCGAGTACCGGGCCGAGGTGGGTTTGACCACCTGGGAACTGGATCTGTGGGGTCGGATCCGCAACCTGGAAGACGCCGCCCTGCAAACTTGGCTGGCTTCCGACGCGGCTCGCCAGGCCGTCCATTTGGCGCTGATCGCCCAGGTGGCAGACGGCTATCTTGGCCTGCGCGAGATCGACGAACGCGTGGCGATCGCACGGCAAACCGTGACCACCCGCGAGGAGTCCTATCGCATTTTCCGGCGCCGCGTCGAAGTCGGCTCGACCTCGAAGCTGGATCTCACACAGGTCCAGACCCTGCTGAACCAAGCTCAGGCGCTGCTGACGCAGCTTGAGCAGGCTCGCACCACGCAACTGCACGCCCTGGCACTGCTGGTAGGCGCTGATCCCGGCCCGCTGCCCGCCAAGGCACCCTTCGATGAAACGACGGTTCTGGCTGAGCTGCGGGCCGGTCTGCCTTCGGAGCTGCTGGTCAGTCGCCCGGACATCATTTCCGCCGAACACCAATTGCGTGCCAGCAATGCCCACATCGGCGCGGCCCGCGCGGCGTTTTTGCCGCGCATTGCGCTGACCGGCAGCTTCGGCACGGCCAGCTCCGACTTGAATGGCTTGTTCGATTCCGGCAGTCGTGCCTGGACCTTCATGCCCACCCTGTCGCTGCCCATCTTCGATGGCGGGCGCCGCCGCGCCAATCTGGAGCTGAGCGAAGTGCGCCGCGACATCGCCGTCGCCGGATACGAAAAAACCATTCAAACGGCCTTCCGCGAGGTGGCCGATGCGCTGAGCGCAAAGCACTGGCTGGCTGAGCAGTTGACGATCCAGAGAGCCAACCTGGAAGCGCAAAGCGAACGCGCACGCCTGGCCAAGTTGCGCTACGACAACGGCTCGGCCGCCTTCTTGGAAGTGCTGGATGCCCAACGCGATCTGCTGGGAGCCCAGCAACAACTGGTACAGGCGCGCCGCGCGCTGCTGTCCAGCCAGGTGGCGCTGTATGCCGCGCTCGGCGGCGGCACCCTCGCCGCAGCCGGCGAGGCACAGGGTGCGGCCTCGACTCCCGCTTCCACCCCATCAACCCGTTAAGGCACGCCGAACCCATGACTGTCTCCCCCTCTCTCAAGAAAAAACTCCTGGTCGCTTTCGCTGCAGCGGTTGTTGCCGCGCTGGCCTGGTGGAGCTGGACGAGGTTTACCGACAGCGGCCCGGGCGAAGGATTCGTCAACGGCAATGGCCGCATCGAAGCCACCGAGATCGACGTGGCCACCAAACTTCCCGGCCGCATCGAAGACATCCTGGTGCGTGAAGGCGATTTCGTCACAGCCGGCCAGCCACTGGCCAAGATGCGGCTGGAAACGCTGGAAGCGCAGCGCGACGAGGCCCTGGCCATGCGTCAGCAGGCTGAGCATTCGGTGACCGCGGCGCAGGCACAGGTGGCGCTGCGTGAAGCCGACGTGACTGCCGCCTTGGCTCTGGTTGGTCAGCGCGAGTCCGAACTGGACGCCGCGCAACGGCGCCTGACACGCTCCAGCACGCTGTCGAGTGAGGGAGCCGCCTCGATCCAGGAACTGGACGATGACCGGGCGCGCGTACGGGGCGCCCAAGCGACCCTCGCGGCCAGCAAGGCACAGGCCGCCGCTGCCCGCGCCGCGGTCGAAGCCGCCAGGGCGCAGTTTGTCGGCGCGCAGTCCAGCGTGTCCGCCGCTACGGCCAGTATCAGCCGCATCGAAGCCGACATCCGCGACAGCGAACTGCGGTCTCCGCGCGACGGACGGGTTCAGGTGCGTGTCGCGCAACCCGGCGAGGTGCTTGGAGCGGGCGGACGTGTCTTGAACCTCCTTGATCTGTCGGACGTGTACATCACCTTCTTCCTGCCCGAAACCGTGGCCGGCCGCGTTGCGCTGGGCTCGGAGGTTCGCATCATTCTGGATGCCGCGCCCGAGTATGTGATTCCAGCCACCGTTTCCTTCGTCGCCAGCGCAGCGCAGTTCACCCCCAAGACGGTGGAAACCGCCAGCGAGCGACAAAAGCTGATGTTTCGCGTGCGCGCGCAGATTTCGCAGGAGCTGCTGCGTGAGCACCTGAACCAGGTCAAGACCGGTCTGCCCGGCGTAGCCTGGGTCAAGCTCGACGCCAAGGCCGAGTGGCCTCAGAACCTCTCCGTTCGTGTGCCGGAGTAAGATATGAGCCACAGCGCGCAGCTCGCGACCGTTGCAAGTGTCCGCCAGGTAAGACTGCGCTACCGCGACGTCATTGCCTTGGATGGCATTGACCTGGACATCCCCGCTGGACGGATGGTCGGTCTGATCGGCCCCGACGGCGTGGGCAAATCCAGTCTGCTCTCATTGCTGGCGGGTGTGCGCATCATCCAGGAGGGCACGGTCGAGGTGCTGGGTGGCGACATGGCCAGCAAGGCCCATCGCAAGCAGGTATGCCCGCGCATCGCCTACATGCCGCAGGGACTGGGCAAAAACCTGTATCCGACGCTCTCGGTCGAGGAGAATCTGCAATTCTTCGCGCGCCTGTTCGGTCATGGCGCCGCAGAGCGCCGCCAGCGGATCGATGAGCTCACCCAGGCCACTGGCCTGTTCAAATTCCTGGAGCGCCCGGCAGGCAAGCTGTCCGGGGGCATGAAGCAAAAACTCGGCCTGTGCTGCGCGCTGATTCATGACCCGGATTTTCTGATTCTCGATGAGCCGACGACTGGCGTGGACCCGCTGGCGCGCGCGCAGTTCTGGGATCTGATTGACCGTATCCGCGCCGATCGCCCCGGCATGAGCGTGATTGTGGCCACGGCCTACATGGATGAGGCCCAGCGCTTCGACTGGCTGGCCGCCATCGACGACGGCAAGGTCCTCGCCACCGGTACGCCGAAGGAATTGCTGGAGACAACAAACAGCCCGAACCTGGAAGAGGCATTCATCCGCCTGCTCCCGGAAGAGAAAAAGCGCGGACACCAAGCGGTTGTCATTCCGCCTCTGCCTGAGGACGGCGCGGACGATATCGCCATCGAAGCCGAGGGGCTGACCATGCGCTTTGGCGACTTCGTTGCTGTCGACAGTGTCTCCTTCCGTATCCGGCGCGGTGAGATCTTCGGCTTCCTCGGTTCCAACGGGTGCGGCAAGTCCACGACGATGAAGATGCTCACCGGCCTGCTGCCGGCGAGCGAGGGCCGGGCCTGGCTGTTCGGCCACGAAGTGAACCCGCATGATCTGGGCACCCGCCGCCGCGTCGGCTACATGTCCCAAGCGTTCTCGCTCTACAGCGAAATCACGGTACGCCAGAACCTGGAGTTGCACGCCAAGCTGTTCAGCGTGCCCCCGAAGGACATTCCGGGCCGCGTCGAAGAGATGGTGGAGCGCTTCGGCCTGGTGGACGTCATCGACAG
>JAFLDH010000459.1 GCA_017302505.1 Burkholderiales bacterium | reverse complement strand
TGCCGGCCGGCGACCGCGAGGCGCAGCGCCGCGTGCAGGACGAGGCCAACAACCGCCTGCTGCTGCAGCGCCTGCAAGGTGCGGCCTCGCGCCGCGCCGGCTTCGTCTGCACGCTGGTGGCGCTGCGCTCGGCCGACGACCCGCAGCCGCTGGTGGCCACCGGCCGCTGGTGGGGCGAAGTGCTGGACGCGCCGCGTGGCAGCGGTGGCTTCGGCTACGACCCGCTGCTGTTCATCCCCGCGCTGGGCCACACCGTGGCCGAACTGCCGCGCGCGCTGAAGAACGCGCACAGCCACCGCGCGCTGGCCTGTGCGCAGATGCTCGGGCTGATGCGCGACGCCTGGGCTTTGACGTGAGCCTGCCGGCCGCCGAGCACTACCTGCGGCCGGGCACGCTGCAGCTGCCGGCGCAGCCGCCGCTGTCGCTGTACGTGCACCTGCCGTGGTGTTTGAAGAAGTGCCCCTACTGCGACTTCAACTCGCACGAAGTGCGGGGTGAGTTCCCCGAGTCGCGCTACCTGGACGCGCTGCGCACCGACCTGGAACGTGCGCTGCCGCTGGTCTGGGGCCGGCCGGTGATCAGCGTGTTTCTGGGCGGCGGCACGCCCAGCCTGTTCTCGCCCGAGGGCATCGAGCGGCTGATTGCCGACATTCGCGCCCGGCTGCCGCTGGTGCCCGATTGCGAGATCACGCTGGAGGCCAACCCCGGCAGCTTCGAGCGCGAGCGTTTCCGCGCCTTCCGCGCGGCCGGCGTCACCCGGCTGTCGGTGGGCGTGCAGAGCTTCAGCGACGCGCGGCTGCAGGCCATCGGCCGGGTGCACGATGCCGCGATGGCCCATGCGGCGGTGGCCGAGGCAGCCAGCGCCTTCGAGCAGTTCAACATCGACCTGATGTACGCGCTGCCGGGCCAGGGCCTGGACGGGCTGCGCGCCGACCTGGACGCGGCGCTGGCCTACGCGCCGCCGCACTTGAGCGTCTACCACCTGACGCTGGAGCCGAACACCTGGTTCGCCAGCCACCCGCCGGTGCTGCCCGACGAGGACACCGCCGCGCAGATGCTGGACCTGATCGTCGAGCGCTGCGGCGCCACCGGGCTGCAGCGCTACGAGGTTTCGGCCTTCGCCCGGCCCGGCGCACGCTGCGTGCATAACCTGAACTACTGGCACTTCGGCGACTACCTGGGCATCGGCGCCGGCGCGCATGGCAAGCTGAGCTTCCCGCACCGCGTCGTGCGCCAGCAGCGCTGGCGCGAGCCGGCGCGCTACATGGCGCAGGCGCTGGCCGGCGAGCCGCTGTCGCAGGACGAGGAAGTGGCGCGCAGCGCGCTACCCTTCGAGTTCATGCTCAATGCGCTGCGGCTGCGCGAAGGCTTCCCGCGCGCACTGTTCACCGAGCGCACCGGGCTGCCGGCTTCGGCCATCGAGGCGGCCGTGCAGCAGGCGGTGCAGCGCGGGCTGCTGCAGGCCGACCTGCAGCGGCTGCAGCCCACCGCGCGCGGCTTCGATTTCCTGAGCGACCTGCAGGCGTTGTTCCTGCCCCGCCAATAGCACCCAGAACACCCTGCATTTCGGCCGCTTGGCTGCTGGGGCCCGCTGCTAGACTCGGCGCCCGTCTGCATCTGCAGTGCATTTCCAAGGCACATTCCGGTGGCACGCACCCCGCCCGCGCTGAAGCCCGCCGAAGCGTCGCTGAACCTCGACAACGCGCTGCAACTGCTGCGCCAGGCAGGCCATCCCCTGCCGGAAGGCGAGCCCCACAGTGCCGCCTGGCTGCAGGCGCTGGTCGACGGGCTGGTGGATCTGTCCAGCCGCGACGCGCTGACCGGCCTGGCCAACCGCCGCAGCTTCGAGCTGGCGCTGGCCCGCGAGATCGACCGCGTCGCCCGGGCCGGCGAGCCGGCGCTGCTGCTGGTGCTGGACATCGACCACTTCAAGCGCGTCAACGACACCCATGGCCATGCCAGTGGCGACCTGGTGCTGAAGGCCGTGGCCCAGGCACTGCTGGAATGCGTGCGGCCGATGGACATGGTGGCCCGCGTGGGCGGCGAGGAGTTCGCCATTGTCATGCCCAACTGCGCCGCCACCTTCGGCGAGGCGGTGGCCGAACGCGTGCGCCGCCGGGTCGAGGCGATGCCGGTAGCCATCGGCATCGCGCAGCAGATCCAGGTCAGCGTCAGCATCGGCGGCGCCTTCGCCCCGCAGTGGGTGCGTTCGACGCCGACGCTGTGGATCGAGCGGGCCGATGTGCAGCTTTATCGCGCCAAGCAGCAGGGACGCAACCGCGTGTGCCTGGAGCCCTCGGCCCTGTCGGTGGTCAGCGCCGAGGAGAAGGCGCTGCTGTTCGGCATCTCGCAGTTTCAGGACATCGAATGAGCGCAGCGTCCACCCAGGCCCGACCGGCCGCCCCGAATCCGGCCTCCACCAGCCGCGCCCGCATCACCGCCGTGACCAGCGGCAAGGGCGGCGTCGGCAAGACCTTCGTCAGCTGCAACCTGGCCGCCGCGCTGGCCCGCCAGGGCCGCCGCGTGCTGGTGCTGGACGCCGACCTGGGCCTGGCCAACCTGGACGTGATGCTGAACCTGGCGCCGAAGATCACGCTGCACGACGTGTTCACCGGCAAGAGCACGCTGCAGGACGCGATCCTGCCGGCGCCGGGCGGCTTCTCGGCGCTGCTGGCCGGCTCGGGCATGGTCGAGTACTCGCGCATGACGCCCGAGGTGCGCGACCAGCTGCTGGCGGTGATCGAGCAGGTGGCACCGCGCTACGACCATGTGATCCTGGACACCGGCGCCGGCATCTCCGACGTGGTGCTGTACGCGGTGTCGCTGGCCGACGAGGTGCTGCTGGTGGTGACGCCGGAACCCACCTCGATGACCGACGCCTACGCCACCATCAAGGTGCTGGCCGCCACGCAGGGCCGCCACAAGGTGCAGCTGGTGGTGAACCAGGCGCGCCGCCATGGCGAGGGCCGCGCGGTGTGCCTGCAGCTGCAGCAGGTGGTGGACCGTTTCGTCAACCCGGGTCAGCCGTCGCCAGTGCGGCTGCAGCTGCTGGGCCAGGTGCCGCTGGACATTGCGGTGCGCGACAGCGTACTGCGCCGCCAGCTGCTGCTGGAAACGCTGCCCGGCGCGCCGGCGGCGGCGGCCGTCGCCGCCGTGGCGGCGCAGCTGCTCGATTGATCCTTAACGCGCGCTGCGCCTCTCCAGCAGCACGATCAGCGCGCCCGCGCCGCCCTGCGGCCCGGTGGCCTGGGTAAAGGCGATGACCTCGGTGCATTGGGCCAGCCAGCGCTGCACCTTGGCTTTCAGCACCGGCTCGCGCCCCGGCGAGCCCAGCCCTTTTCCGTGCACCACGCGCACGCAGCGCTGGCCGCGCTGCAGCGCCTCGCGCACGAAGGCGGCCAGCTGCTCGCGGGCTTCCTCGCGGCGCAGGCCGTGCAGATCGATCTGCGCCTGGATCGACCACTGCCCGCGGCGCAGCCGCGACACCACGTCGGGCCCCAGCCCCGGCCTGCGGAAGCTGAGCCCATCGTCGGTGAGCAGCAGCGACTCCACGTCCACCTCGTCGGACAGCGCCTCCCGCAGCGCGGCGCGCTCGTCGGCCTCGCGCTGGC
>JAFLDH010000458.1 GCA_017302505.1 Burkholderiales bacterium | reverse complement strand
CAGAGGCGGGCCACGGGCGCGCCGCGCCACAGCGGCAGCGCGGCTGCCGCCGCCATCAGCAGGGCCGGTGACGCGGCGGCGGCCATCCACAGGGTCGGGTGGGCATCCATGCAGGGCTCCTCGGGGGTATGGGGCGGCATGGTGCTTGTCGCCAAGCGTTCTGTAAATTACATTGAAAGTATCAAAAACATTCATGAAACAGAACGATGCGCCTGGAGCAGCTGAACTTCCACCACCTCTTCTATTTCTGGCGGGTGGCACGCACCGGCCACCTGACGAGGGCCGCGCAGGAGCTGCACACCTCGCAGTCGGCGCTGTCCTCGCAGGTGCGCCAGCTGGAAGAGCGGCTGGGCGAGCCGCTGTTCGAGCGCGAGGGCCGGCGGCTGAAGCTCACCGACACCGGCCAGCTGGTGATGGCCTATGCCGACAACATCTTCGGCCTGAGCCAGGAGATGCTGGGCCGCCTGCAGGGCCAGCGCCAGGGCATGACGCGGCTGCGGGTGGGCAGCGTGGCCACGCTGTCACGCAACTACCAGGAGAACTGGATCCGCCCGCTGCTGGCCGACCCGACCGTGCTGCTGACGCTGGAATCCGGCCTGCTGGAGGGGCTGCTGCAGCGGTTGTTACAGCACCAGCTGGACGTGGTGCTGGCCAACGAGACGGTGCCGGCCGATGCCGACCGGCCGCTGCTGTGCCGCTTTTTGGGCGCGCAGGCGATCTCGCTGGTGGGGCCGGCGCGCACCTGGCAGGGCCGCCGGCTGCGCATCCCGAAGGACCTGGATGGGCAGGAGCTGGCGCTACCGGGGCCGCGCCACGCGCTGCGTGGCCAGTTCGACGCGATGTGCCAGGCCGCGGGCGTAAAACCCCGGTTGCGCGCCGAGGTGGACGACATGGCCATGCTACGGCTGATCGCACGCGACAGCGGCTGGCTGACCGTGGTGCCCGAGGTGGTGGTGCAGGACGAGTTGCGCAGCGGCGTGCTGGCGGTGGTCGGCCGCTCCACCCAGCTGCAGGAACACTTCTATGCCATCACGCCGGCGCACCGCCTGCGCCACGAGCGGCTGGAAAGCCTGCTGGCCGGGGCCGAGGCGGTGGTGCCGCCGCCGGCCTGACGGCGGCTCAGGCGCGAGGTCGGCCCTCCAGCAGGTGCTTCGCCATCAGCTCGGCCATGCGCGGGTCGCAGGCCACGCCGTGCACCAGCCGCACGTTCATCGCGAAACCGTCGAAGGCCATCAGCAGCACGCTGGCGATCATCGTCGCCTCGCGCGGCGAGACCTGCAGGCAATCGGCCACCCAGCCGGCCACCCGGCCCTGGAAAAATTCGCGCAGCTCGGGGCTGTAGTCGCCGTCGCCATTGCTGGTGGACACCGCCTGCATCACGTTGTTGGCAAAGCCATTGCTCTCGCGCGGCAGGTCGCGCCACAGCACCAGCAGCAGGCGCTGCAGCCGCTGCTGGGGATCCCGGATGCGTGACAGCGTGCGCTCCAGCTTGTCCATGCGCTCGCGCAGCCACGGTGCGTACAGCGTGAACAGCACGTCCAGCTTGGACGAGAAGTACACGTAGACATTGGCGGTGCTGATGCCGGCCTGGCGGGCGATCTGCGGCAGCGTGGTGCTGCTGTAGCCCTGGGCGCTGAACAGCTCGAAGGCGGCCTGAAGGATGGCGTCGCGAACGTCGGATTTCTTGCGCTGGACCATGGTCGGATGCTAGGGCGGTGAGCCCCTCAAAAAAGAATGGTATTCGCTATTGACAGCGCCCACAGCGGCTCCTACATTGCCCGCGACGTTGATCCAGCGCAAAGACGAAAGGGCCGCTTTATGGAAGCCGCGATCCGCACGCAGGAGCTGAACCCGGGCAAGCTGCCGGCGCTGTTCCGCAAGCAGTTCGAGCTGTGCCGGCTGGGCCGCGGACAGACGGTAGCCATCGTCAGCGACCTGGGCACGCGGCGCGAATACATCCAGGCCGCCTTCGCTGCCGCCGAGGAGCTGGGGGTGGACATCTACGAGATGTGCGTCAACGCCATCCCCGGCTGGACCAAGGTGGGCGTGCCCACCATCGGCCAGTGCAAGGGCACGCTCGAGGCGCTGTCGCTGGCCGACATGGTGCTGATCTTCCATGTGCCGCTGTTCAGCAAGTGGCTGCGCGAGGTGATGGGCAAGGGCGTGCGCGTGCAGATGATCATCGACGCACCGGACGACCTGTACCAGCTGCAGTCGCCCCCGGGGCTGAAGGAAGCGGTGATGCATGCCCACCAACTGTACGAGAAGACGCGCGACGTGCACGTCACCAGCCGCCACGGCACCGACCTGCGCTACCGCCGCGGCGAGTACCCGGTGATGAGCCAGTACGGCATGGCCGACGAGCCCGGCCGCTTCGACCACTGGGGCGTGGGCCTGCTGCACACCTTCCCCGACGAGGGCAGCGCGCACGGCACGGTGGTCATCGCGCCCGGCGACATCGTCATCCTGCCCTACTGCCGCTACGTGCAGGACCCGATCCGGCTGGAGATCCGCGAGGGCCACGTGACGAAGATCGAAGGCGGCCTGGACGCGATGCTGATGCGCGACTGGCTGGCCGAAGGCGTCACCGGCCCTGGCGACCGTGACCCCTATGCGGTGTCGCACCTGGGCTGGGGCCTGAACCCCCAATGCCGCTGGGATGCCATCGCGCTGTACGGCGACGCGCCCGAGCGCGCCCGGGCGGCGGCCCGCAGCTTCCCTGGGAACTTCCTTTTCTCCACCGGGCCGAACAGCCAGGGCGGCGGCAAGCGCACCACCCGCGGCCACTACGACGTGCCGATGCGTCACTGCAGCATCGATCTGGATGGCAAGCGGGTGGTGGACGAGGGCCGCATCGTCGACCCGGCGATGATCGTGCCGCGCGTCGCCCGCTGACACCGCCCGCCGGAGCCGCCCCATGCTGATCGACGGCCAGTTCACCGTCGCCGCGCCACCGCAGGCGCTGATGCGCCATCTCTTCGACGCGCGGCTGATGGCCGAATGCCTGCCCGGCTGCGAGGCGCTGGAGCAGCTGGACCCCGACCGCTACCGCGCGGTGGTGGGCGTGGCGCTGGCCGGCGTCAAGGCCCGCTTCGAGCTGCAGGTGGAGGTGGTGCGCCGCGAAGAGCTGGCGGTCTGGGCCACCACCCGCGGCGAGGAAGGCGGCAACGCCAGCCAGCTGCAGGCCGACAACCGCATCACGCTGCAGGCCGTGCCCGAAGGCACGCTGCTGCGCTACGAGAGCGAGGTGGCGGTCACCGGCCGGCTGGGCCGCTTTGCGCTGGGCATGATGAAGAAGAAGGCGCAGGCGCTGGGTGACGAGTTCGCCGCCAACCTGCAGGCCCGGCTGGCCGCGCTGGAGGCGCCCGCGTTGGCGCCGGTCGCGCCGGCCGTCATCGAGCCGGTGCGGGTGAGTTCCAGCGCCTGGACCACGTACTGCGGCAGCCCGGCGACGATGCCGGCGAAGATGATCAGCGAGACGCCGTTGCCGACGCCGCGGCTGGTGATCTGCTCGCCCAGCCACATCAGGAACATCGTGCCGCCCGTGAGCGTGATCACCGTGGAGAGAATGAAGAAGGGGCCCGGATTCGCGACGATATTGCCCGAACTCTGGAGACCCACC
>JAFLDH010000457.1 GCA_017302505.1 Burkholderiales bacterium | reverse complement strand
GCGCGCATCGATGCTCGGCGATGCTGGGCCGGTGCTCGACGCAACCAGCGAATAGCGGCCGCGATTTTTTCGAACTTTCTTCAGTAGCCTGTCGAATCCGGCAAGAACCGTTCGTCGTGTGGTCATGAGGCGAGGGCAGGGTGCCCAAGGCCATCGAACCGAGGACACGACCATGCTGAAGATCGCCTTGACCGCGCTGGCACTTTCCGCAGCCGCGCTGCTCGCCACACCAACGAAATCCCATGCCCAGGAGGCCAAGCCTATGACTGAGACCACTGCACCCGCGCTGCCGGCCGCCGACAAGAGCGGCTATGTGGAAGCGAATGGCATCAAGTACTATTACGAAATCCGCGGCACCGGCGAGCCGTTGCTGCTTCTCCACGGCGGCCTGGGCTCGATCGAGATGTTCGGGCCAGTCCTGCCGAAGCTGGCCGAAGGCCGGCAGGTGATCGCCGTCGACCTGCATGGCCACGGCCGCACCGAGCTGGGCAATCGTCCGGTCGACCTGATCGCGCAGGGCGACGACTTTGCCGTGATCCTGAAGGAACTCGGCTACGGCCAGGTCGACGTGATGGGATATTCGCTCGGCGCCGGCGTCGGCTTCCGGCTCGCCGTGCAGCATCCCGATCTGGTGCGCCGGCTGGTGCTGGTGTCCGGCGGCTATGCGCAGGACGGCTTCTACCCCGAGATGCTGCCGCAGCAGGCGGCGGTGGGCGGTGCCGGCTGGGTGCAGCGCGCCGCCTATGCCCACGGCGTCTACGTGCCCGAGCCGCGCCACGCGGTCGAGGTCAAGGCCCAGGAGGAACATCTGTCGCGCTGGCTGACGCGGCGCATCGACGTGCCGGTGAAGCTGTTCGACCTGAGCCCCTACGGCTTCGAGCTGGTCGGCGGCCGGCTGCTGCCCGACGGCGCCGGCAAGAGCGCGCAGCTGATGTACCAGGATGCGCAGGGCCTTCGCGTCACCGTCTACCTGCGCAAGCCCGACGAGCCCACCGACGCCGCCTTCCGCTACGAGCGGCAGGGCGACCTGGGGGTCTTCTACTGGGTCGAATCCGGCGCCGGCTATGCGCTGGTGGGCGCGCTGCCGAAGGAACAGCTGCTGGCACTGGCCGAGGCCATCTACCAGCAGCATCCGGTGGAGCCGCCCAAGCCGGCCGTACCGGCGGCTTCGCGCTGAGCGACGGATCCTCCGGCTTGGCGCACGCGTCGAACCGGGCGCAGCGCCGGATAATCGTGCGCATGCAAGTGTCTCCCCAACAGCAACGCGCGATCGACGACCTCTGTCGCCGCTACCGAGTGCGCTCGTTGCGCATGTTCGGCTCCGCTGCCGTGGGGCTGGAGACGCCTGCGAGCGACGTGGACCTGCTCGTCGATTTCACGCCGGGGCAGGCGCCGGGTGCATTCGAGCTCGTCGACCTGCGCGATGCGCTGTCCCGGGTCTTCGACGGTCGGCCGGTGGACCTGGCGTTTCCGGGCATTCTTGACAACCCTTATCGCCGGCAGGCCATCGAGTCGCAACTGCGGCCCTTGTTCCCGGCCGCGGCAGGCGCATGACACTGGACCGTGCGCCGGCCCATCTGGCCGACATGCTGGGTTTCTTGCGCGAACTGCGCGCGATCGTGGCCGCCCACACCCAGGAGGCTTTCGTCGCCAACCGCATCCTGAATCTGGCGACCGAGAAGCTCTTCATCAACCTGGGCGAAGCGGCGCAACGGCTTTCGGACGCCGATCGTGCCGCCGTCGGCGGCGTGCCATGGAGGCAGATCATCGGGTTGCGCAACATCCTGGCGCACGGCTATGAACGCATCGACCAGGAGGCGCTCTACCGTACGGCGGCCAGCGACCTGGCCGCAGTCGAGGAAGCCTTGGTCCACGCCTTGGCCGTACGTGCGCAGCGCTAGTCCTTTGCAGCGCCTTGCCGCATTGCACCGCATCCTCGTGGTGCTGGTGCTGGGCTTCGCCAGCGGCCTGCCACTGGCGCTGACCGGCCAAGCCATGCAGGCCTGGCTGAGCATGGAAGGCCTGGACGTCGCGACCATCGGCTTCCTGAGCCTGGTCGGCCTGCCCTACACCTTCAAGTTCCTGTGGGCGCCGCTGATGGACCGCTTCGACCTGCCCTGGCTGGGCCGGCGGCGCGGCTGGCTGGTGCTGACGCAGGCCGCGCTCGGTGCGGTGCTGCTGGTGCTGGCGGCCACCTCGCCCAGCGGCGCCACGCGCGCCTTCGCGCTGCTGGCAGTGGCGGTGGCCTTCCTGTCGGCCTCGCAGGACGTGGTCATCGACGCCTACCGCACCGATCTGCTGCCGGCGCGCGAACGCGGCCTCGGCTCGTCGCTCAACGTCATGGGCTATCGGCTGGCGATGATCCTGTCCGGCGGCATCGCGCTGATCTGGACCGACCCGGCGCAGGGCGGCGGGTGGAACTGGCCGCAGGTCTACCGCTTCATGGCCGCGCTGATGTTCGGCGCGGCGGTGCTGTCGGCGCTGGCGCTGCCCAAGGTGCCGATGCCCGAGGTCAAGCCCACCGCGGCGCGGCATGACGTGCTGGGCTTCCTGGCGGTGCTGGCGGCGGTGGCGGTGGGTTACCTGCTCAGCGACCGTTTCGCGCCGCCCATCGCCCACGCACTTCTGGGCCCGCTGCTCGAAGGCAGCTCGCTGGCGCCGACGCTGAAGACACGCTGGGAGAACCTGCTGGCGCTGCTGCTGGGCATCGGCTTCACGCTGCCGCTGGCCGCCTGGGCGGCGCGCAAGGCGCGCTTCGAGACGCTGCTGGGCGGCCTGCGCAGCTATTTCAGCCAGCGCGGCGCGGCGGCCTTCCTGGCCTTCATCGTGCTGTACAAGCTGGGCGACGCCTTCGCCGGCTCGCTGATGACGCCCTTCCTGCTGAAGAGCATGGCCTTCAGCCCGGCCGAGGTGGGCGTGGTCAACAAGATCATCGGCCTGTGGCTGACCATCGGCGGCGCGCTGCTGGGCGGGCTGCTGATGCTAAAGCTGGGGCTGTGGCGCTCGCTGCTGCTCTTCGGCATCTTCCAGGCGGCCAGCAACCTCGGCTTCTGGTGGCTGGCCGTCAGCGGCAAGGGCCTGATGCCCGGTCTGGTGCTGCCGGCATTCGATTGGGGCTTCGTGCAGCTGTCGCAACCCACGCCGGTGGACGGCGGGCTGCTGATGGTCATCGCCTTCGAGAACCTGTCCGGTGGCATGGGCACGGCGGCCTTCGTCGCCTTCCTGATGAGCCTGTGCAACCAGCGCTTCACCGCCACGCAGTACGCGCTGCTCAGCGCCTTTGCGTCGGTGGGCCGGGTCTGGGTAGGGCCGCTGGCCGGCGTGCTGGCCGAATCGATAGGCTGGCCGGTGTTCTTCATCGTCAGCACCGTGGCGGCGCTGCCTGCGCTCTGGATGCTCTGGTGGATGCGCGAGAGCGTGCGCTCACTTGAAGTAGACCCGGCCCATGCCGGCGCCAGCGACGACTAGGGTGAGCGCTCGGGGAACTGGCATGCTTGCGACCGGGTCGCAACCCACCATGAACACCCGCTTCGTCACCGATGCCGACCTGCCCGTCTGGCGCCATGCCGCCGGCTGCGGCTGCGCGCTGCATGGCCGCCGCCGGATGGCGCTGGGCCTGGCCGGCC
>JAFLDH010000456.1:440-3636 GCA_017302505.1 Burkholderiales bacterium | reverse complement strand
CGCAACGCCACGGCTGGCCAGTGGCGCTGGCCACTGGCTTGGCGGCCTGGGTGATGGTGGCCGCGCTGATGCAGCAGCTGGCGCCAGGCCTGCCGCTGGCGGTGCTGCTGGCGGTGGCGGTGCTGGCGCTGGCGCCGCGCGCCTTTCCAAAGGTGGTGGCCGAGGCCTCGCACCGGCCCGGGAGCCAGGAGCTGCTGCTGCGCATGGTGGCCGGTGCGCTGCTGACGCTGGCGGTGGCGCAGGCCGCAGCGTCCATCGGTGGCCACTGGAGCGGGCTGCTGGCGTTGTTCCCGGTGCTGGCCAGCGTGCTGGCGGTGTTCTCGCACCGCCACAGCGGGCCCGGCTTCGCGGCCACGCTGCTGCAGGGGCTGGCACGCGGCATGTTCTCGCTGGTGGCCTTCTTCGCGGTGCTGGCGCCGCTGCTGGTGCGGCGGCCGCTGGCCGAGGCCTTTGGCGCGGCGGTGCTGGCCTGCCTGCTGGTCCAGGTGGCCACGCTGCGACGCCGTTAGCATGGCGGCTGCTGCCGGCGGCCCTAGCGCCGGCAACCCACGAGGAGACATGGATGGCGACCGACGCCCCCTGGACGCTGCGTCAGCTCGGCCCGCAGGACCTGGCCGCGATGCACGCGCTGCTGGACACCTTCAGCGAAGCCTTCGAGGACCCGGAGCACTATGCGGCCAACCGCCCGGACGCCCCCTACCTGCAGCGGCTGCTGGCCAGCGATGGCTTCATCGTGCTGGTGGCCGAACAGGCCGGCCGGGTGCTGGGCGGGCTGGCCGCCTACGTGCTGCCGAAGTTCGAGCAGGCGCGCAGCGAGGTCTACATCTACGACCTGGCGGTGCGCGCCGACAGCCGCCGCCGCGGCATCGCCACCGGGCTGATCCAGCACCTGAAGACGCTGGCCGCCGAGCGCGGCGCCTGGGTGGTATACGTGCAGGCCGACACCGACCCGGAAGACCAGGCCGCCATCGCGCTGTACGAGAAGCTGGGCCGGCGCGAGGAGGTGCTGCACTTCGACATCCCGGTGGACGGCGCCGCGGCCCGGCGCGGCTGAGCCGCCCCAGGCACACTGCGCGCATCGCCACCGCCGCGCCCTGCCCCATGGCCACCGTCCCGCTGCCTGCTAACCCCGAAGCCGACGCGCGCGTGCGCGCCGTCTTCGACGACATCCGCGCCACCCGCAAGACCGACTTCATCAACAACCTGTGGCGCGCGCTGGCCTTCGACCCGCCGCTGCTGGAGCGCACCTGGGCCGACGTCAAGGCGCTGATGGCCACACCCACGCTGCTGGACCCGCTGACCAAGGAGATGGTCTACATCGCGGTGTCCATCGCCAACGCCTGCAGCTACTGCGTGCATTCGCACACCGCCGCCGCGCGTGCCAAGGGCATGAGCGATGCGATGCATGCCGAGCTGCTGGCGATCGTCGCGCTGGCGGCGCGCACCAACCACCTGGCCAACGGCCTGCAGGTGCCGCTGGATGGGGCCTTCGATGCCGCAGCCCGCTGAACGCTTTGCGAAGGAGTCCGCACGATGATCGTCACCACCACCCCCAGCATCGAAGGCAAGACCATCAGCGCCTACCTCGGCGTGGTGGCCGGCGAGGCGATCCTCGGCGCCAACGTCTTCAAGGACCTGTTCGCCAGCATCCGCGACGTGGTCGGCGGCCGCTCGGCCACCTACGAGCGCGAACTGCAGCGCGCCCGCGAGATCGCGCTGGCCGAGCTGGCCGAGCGCGCCAAGGCGCTGGGCGCCAACGCGGTGGTTGGGGTGGATTTGGACTACGAGGTGCTGGGCCAGACCGGCAGCATGCTGATGGTGTCGGCCAGCGGCACGGCGGTGCGTTGCGCCTAGGGTTGCGGGCGCCGGAACGGATAGGCCAACTGGCCGACGTAGCCCTCGGGCAAGGGCGCGCCCGTGGTGCCGTAGCGCCGTGGCCAATGGCCGGGAAGGTGCGCGGTGCCGAACAGCCGGTCCCACAACGGCAGGAAGGCCGCGAAGTTCTTGTCCAGCCCCTCGGCATCGGACGCGTGATGCCAATGGTGGAACTCGGGCGTGGAAAGCCACCAACGCAGCGGCCCGAAACGCCAGCGCAGGTTGGCGTGGATGAACACCGCGTGGAAAGACACGAACACCAGGTAGGCGTACAGCGCTGCGGGTGCAAAGCCGAGCACGAAGACCGGCACGAAGGCCGCGGCGCGTGTCACCAGCACGTCCACCGGGTGCATGCGCGAGCCGGCCAGCCAGTCCATGTGCTCGCTGCTGTGGTGCACCGCGTGGAAGCGCCACAGCCATGGGACATGATGGAAGGCGCGATGCACCCAGTAGGTGGCCAGGTCCACCAGCACGATCATCTGCAGCAGCTGCAGCCACACCGGCTGTGCCGCCACCGCCTGCTGGAAAGGCCATTGCACGGCCCAGGCGAACAAGGCCTGCGCCGGGATCATGCTGGCAAAGGACAACAGCTGCACCCCGGCATGGCTGACGAAGAAATGCTTCAGGTCGGTCTGCCACCCGCGCCGGAACAGCGGCTGCCGGCGCAACGCGAACACCGCCTCCAGCGGGATAAACACCAGCCCCAGCACCAGCAGTTCCAGCACGAAGTAGTCGAGTCCGGCCGCGAAGCGGCGCGGAGTGGCGGTGCCCACCGGCTCGGCCTCGGCCCCGCCCAGCAGCAGCGCCACGCCGCCCAGCACCAAGCCGGCCAGGGCATGGCGCTGCGGTCGACGCCACAGCAACAGGGACAGTGCGGCCAGGCCCAGCGTAGCGAGGATGCTGAACATCAGCAGGCCGCGCAGCAGGTCCAGATGCTGCAGGTACAGCGGCAGCGCATCGCGGGTGACCAGCCAGTCCGGCAGGCGGAAGCAAAGCACCGCCAGCACGCAGAGCATGCCCAGCAGGCCGGACGCCACGCCCGCCCGGTGCGCCAGCGCCGGGACGCCGTCTGGCCGCGGGGGTGGAACGGTGGGCATCGGCGCGCAGCATACGCAACCGGCCCTGGCGCCGCGGGCGGCCGATGACGCAGCCGCCGGCAACAAGTCACGAGGCCGGCGGCAGCGGCGGGCCCCTTATGCTCGCGCCCACATGCCCGCGAATCTCGAGCCTTCCGTACTGCGCCCGGCCCGCCCGAACGATGCCGCCGCCTGCGTGCGCCTGCGCGGCCTGACCCGCGAGAACGCGGTGTCCGAGGCGCGGC
>JAFLDH010000456.1:0-393 GCA_017302505.1 Burkholderiales bacterium | reverse complement strand
TACGGCATCACCGTGGATAGCTGGGCGGCCGACATCGCGAGCGGCGCGCTGTGCGGCTGGGTGGCCGTGCACGACGGCGTGATGTGCGGCTATGCCTTTGGCGACAACGCCAGCGGCGAGGTGGTGGTGCTGGCGTTGCATCCGCAGGCCGAGGGCCGCGGCCTGGGCCGCCGGCTGCTGGCGCGGGTGGTGGACGAACTGCATCGCCGTGGCCACCGCCGGCTGTTCCTGGGCACCACGGCCGACCCGGCGTTGCGCGCCTACGGCTTCTACCGCCACCTGGGCTGGCAGGGCACCGGGCGCGTCGATGCGCGCGGCGACGAGGTGCTGGAACTGTGCATCGATTGAGCGTGCTGGCCGCGCGCTGGCTTTCGATCCTCGGCCACCCGGGCA
>JAFLDH010000455.1 GCA_017302505.1 Burkholderiales bacterium | reverse complement strand
GGCGCGGTGTCGCTGATGTTCAGCCCCGACCATGGCGTGCTCGACACCGCCGGCCTGGGGCCGCAGCTGGGTCGCTCACTGCTGGACCTGCTGCAGGCCCAGGCGCAGCGGCTGCAGACCATGGGCGACGAACTGCTGGCCGCGCAGACCTCGCTGCGCGAACGCAAGCTGGTCGAACGCGCCAAGGGCCTGCTGATGGACCGCCGCGGCCTGGGCGAAGAAGCCGCCTACAAGCTGCTGCGGCAGACGGCCATGCAGCAGAACCGGCGCCTGGGCGAGGTGGCCGAATCGGTGCTGCAGATGGGTCCGCTGATCGAAGGGCTGTGACGCCGGGGCGGGGCGCTGCCGCACCGCCGGCGTGCGGCGCGGCCCCGTGTTGGCGCCGTTTGGCGCCTGCCAGGGCCGGAAAGCGGGGTTTTGGGCTGGCACGCGTCGTGCATGCGTTAGGCGCACAGGGCCAACGGCGGCCCCAGTCGGCAGACCGCCGGCACCAGGACAACGGCGTCCTCTCCAGGTTGCGCAACGCGCGGCCGAGGGAGGGCGCCGTTTTGTTTTTTGTTCAGCTGATTTCGAAGGACTCACCATGCAAGAGCAAGACACGCTGCGCCTGACCCGGCGCACCCTGACGCAAGCCGCCGCCCTGGGCAGTGCCGCCCTGATCGGCGGGCTGAGCACGCGGCCGGCCCGCGCCAGCACCGGCAAGCCGGAAACCACCAAGGCCAAGCTCGGCTTCATTGCGCTGACCGACGCGGCGCCGCTGTTCGTGGCCGACGAGAAGGGCTTCTTCAAGAAGCACGGCATGACCGAGGTGGAGGTGCTGAAGCAGTCCAGCTGGGGCACCACCCGCGACAACCTGGTGCTGGGCTCGGGCGCGGGCGGCATCGACGGCGCGCACATCCTGACGCCGATGCCCTATCTGATCTCCAGCGGCGCCACCACCGCCAACAACGTGCAGGTGCCGATGTTCATCCTGGCGCGGCTGAACCTCGCCGGCCAGTGCATCAGCGTGGGCAAGGAGTACGCCGACCTGAAGGTGGGCACCGACACCAGCAGCTTCAAGCGCGCGCTGCTGGCCAAGGCCGCCAAGGGCACACCGGTCAAGGCGGCGATGACCTTCCCGGGCGGCACGCACGACATGTGGATCCGCTACTGGTTGGCGGCCGGCGGCATCGACCCCAACAAGGACATCTCCACCATCGTCGTGCCGCCGCCGCAGATGGTGGCCAACATGAAGGTGGGCACGATGGACACCTTCTGCGTCTGCGAGCCGTGGAACCGGCAGCTGATCAACCAGGGCATCGGCTACACCGCGGTGACCACCGGCGAGCTGTGGCACAACCACCCGGAGAAGGCGCTGGGGATGCGCGCCGACTGGGTGAACGCCAACCCCAACGCCACGCAGGCGCTGCTGCGCGCGGTGATGGAAGCGCAGATGTGGTGCGAGAACCCGGCCAACCGCGACGAGATGGCCAAGATCTGCGCGCAGCGCAAGTGGATCGGCGCGCCCTACGAGGACATCGTCGACCGCATGAAGGGCGATTTCGACTATGGCACCGGCCGCGTGGTGAAGAACAGCCCGCAGCAGATGCGCTACTGGAAGGACCAGGCTTCCTACCCGTTCCAGAGCCATGACCTGTGGTTCATCACCGAGAACATCCGCTGGGGCTACCTGCCGCCCAACTTCGACAGCGCCGGCTGGATCAAGAAGGTGAACCGCGAGGACCTGTGGCGCCAGGCCGCCAAGGACCTGGGCGTGCCCGCGGCCGACGTGCCCACGTCCACCTCGCGCGGTGTCGAGCGCTTCTTCGACGGCAAGGTGTTCGATCCGGCCAAGCCCCAGGCCTACCTGGACAGCCTGGCGATCAAGAACCTGCGCGCCGCCTGAGGCGGTGCGACGGAGCAAGCCATGAGCACCATTCCGTTGAACGACAGCCTGCGCGCACCGCAGGCTACCTCTTCCCCTGCCTGGCGCGCCTTCACGCTGCGCACCTGGAAGGGATTCCTGACCCACGGGCTGCCGCCGATCGTGATCATCGGCGCGCTGCTGCTGGTGTGGGAGCTGCTGGGCTCGCGGCCTGGCTCGGCGCTGCCATCGCCCAGCCGCGTGGTCGCCGACACCTGGGAGCTGATCATCCACCCCTTCTACGACAACGGCGGCACCGACGTGGGCCTGGGCTGGCAGATCCTGGCCAGCCTGCAGCGTGTGGCCTACGGCTACACGCTGGCGGTGGTGGTGGGCGTGGGCCTGGGCGTGCTGGTCGGCCAGTCGACCTGGGCGCTGCGCGGCCTGGACCCGCTGTTCCAGGTGCTGCGCACCGTGCCGCCGCTGGCCTGGCTGCCGATCTCGCTGGCCGGCTTCCGTGACGGCCAGCCTTCGGCGATCTTCGTCATCTTCATCACCGCGGTGTGGCCGATCATCATCAACACCTCGGTGGGCATCCGCAACATCCCGCAGGACTACCGCAACGTGGCCCGCGTGGTGCAACTCAACGGGCTGGAGTACTTCGCCAAGATCATGCTGCCGGCGGCGGCGCCGTACATCTTCAGCGGCCTGCGCATCGGCGTCGGCCTGTCCTGGCTGGCCATCGTGGCGGCCGAGATGCTGATCGGCGGCGTGGGCATCGGCTTCTTCATCTGGGACGCGTGGAACAGCTCGCGCATCAGCGACATCATCCTGGCGCTGCTGTACGTGGGCTTCGTCGGCTACCTGCTCGACCGGCTGGTGGCGTGGCTGGGCCGGGTGGTCACCCGTGGCACGGCCGCCGGCTGAACAGGGGAAACGCAATATGAGCAAGACCTATCTCGACATCTCCGCGGTCGACATGCAGTTCACCCGCGACGGCCAGACCAACCCGGTGCTGCAGGGCATCGACCTGCAGGTGCAGCGCGGCGAGTTCATCGCGCTGATCGGCCATTCAGGCTGCGGCAAGAGCACCGTGCTGAACATCGTGGCCGGGCTGCTGCAGCCCACGCGCGGCGGTGTGATCCTCGATGGCCGCGAGGTCAACGCGCCCGGGCCCGACCGCGCGGTGGTGTTCCAGAACCATTCGCTGCTGCCGTGGCTGACGGTCTACCAGAACGTGGAGCTGGCGGTGGACAAGATCTTCGCCCGCACCCGCAGCAAGGCCGAGCGACGCGAGTGGATCCTGCACAACCTGGAGATGGTGAACATGACGCACGCGCTGCAGCGGCTGCCGTCGGAAATCTCCGGCGGCATGAAGCAGCGCGTGGGCATTGCCCGCGCACTGGCCATGGAGCCGAAGGTGCTGCTGCTGGACGAGCCCTTCGGTGCGCTGGACGCGCTGACCCGTGCGCACCTGCAGGACGAGGTGATGCGCATCCATGCCGAGCTGCACAACACCGTGCTGATGATCACGCACGACGTGGACGAGGCGGTGCTGCTGTGCGACCGCATCGTGATGATGACCAACGGCCCGGCCGCCACCATCGGCCAGGTGCTGAGCGTGGACCTGCCGCGGCCGCGCGACCGCATCGCGCTGGCCGACGACCCGCGTTACAACCACTGCCGCCACGAGGTGCTGAGCTTCCTGCACGAGAAGCAGCGCAAGGTGGAGCCGCTGCACGCGCGCGCCGCGCGCCCGGCCACGATGGCCGAGCGCAGCGCCGCCTGAGGGCCGTGGCA
>JAFLDH010000454.1 GCA_017302505.1 Burkholderiales bacterium | reverse complement strand
ATTTTTCGGGCGAAGGCAACATCGGCTCGCCCCCCGAGTACCGGGAGTTCCCCAACGGCAACGACGAACCGCGGCGCTTGTTGCGGCTGAACGTGTATTTCGACAACCCCGTTCCCACCAAGGGCGGTGACTTCGAGGACCGCGGCGGCTTCTGGGCGCCGGTGGAAATCTGGCACCGCGACGCCGCACACTGGAAGGACCTTTACCAGAAGGGCATGCGCGTGCTGGTCGTCGGCCGCATGGAGCGCGAACCCTGGACCGACAACGAGGATCAGCCGCGCGAGACCTGGCAGATCAACGCGCGCAGCGTCGGCATCCTGCCGTTCCGCATCGAGTCCGTCGTTCTGAGCCCCAAATCGCAGGAGACCGCACAGGACGCGCAGCCCAAGCCCCAGGCCGCCCAGGAACCGGCAGCGTCGAAGGAGCCCAAGCGCAGGAAGTGATCCGGCGTGGGGGCGGCCGCAGTACGTTGCCGCCCCCCATGTCCTCGCGAGCTATCCCCAGGGGATAGCTCCATCAGCGTCCACCGGCTTCCGCGCGCTCCCGAACATCGCGGCTCCCGGCTCGCACACCGCCGGCCGCACGCCATCCCGCCCAAGCCGTTCCATCGGCGTGAAAGCGGTCGCTGCCGCATGCAGCTTGTTTGCTGCTGCCCCAACAGGCGCTCGGCATCCTCGATCCCAGCAACTCCATGAACAACGGGAAGCGGATGGACGGACATGCGGCTGTTTCTGTGCGAGAAGCCCTCCCAGGGCAAAGACATCGGCCGGATTCTCGGCGCCACGCAGCGCGGTGAAGGCTGCCTCAACGGCTCCGGTGTCACGGTCACCTGGTGCATCGGCCATCTCGTCGAAGCGGCAGCACCCGAGGTCTATGACGCGGCGCTCAAGCGCTGGTCGCTGGAACAGCTGCCCATCATTCCCCAGCAGTGGCGGGTCGAGGTCAAGCCGAAGACCGCCACGCAATTCAAGGTCGTCAAAGCGCTTCTGGCGAAGGCGACCCAGCTTGTCATCGCCACTGACGCCGACCGCGAAGGCGAACTGATCGCACGCGAGATCATCGACCTGTGCGGCTACCGCGGTCCCATCGAACGCCTGTGGCTGTCGGCGCTCAACGATGCGTCCATCCGCACCGCGCTCGCCAAGCTGCGGCCCTCGGCCGAGACGCTGCCGATGTATTACTCGGCGCTGGCGCGCTCGCGCGCCGACTGGCTCGTGGGCATGAACCTCAGCCGGCTGTTCACCGTGCTCGGGCGGCAGGCCGGCTACGATGGCGTGCTGTCGGTCGGGCGTGTACAGACCCCGACGCTCAAACTCGTGGTGGACCGCGACCGAGAGATCGCGGCCTTCGTGTCCGTGCCGTACTGGGCCATCGACGTGTCGCTGTCCGCAGGCGGTCAGACGTTCACCGCGCAGTGGGTGGCACCCGATGCCAGCACCGACGACGCCGGCCGCTGCCTGCGGCAGCCCGTCGCACAGCAGGCCGCGCAGCAGATCCGCGCCGCGGGCAGTGCCCAGGTGGTGTCGGTCGAGACCGAGCGCGTGCGCGAAGGCCCGCCGCTGCTGTTCGACCTGGGCACCTTGCAGGAAGTCTGTTCCAAGCAGCTTGGGCTGGACGTGCAGGAAACCTTGGAGATCGCCCAGGCCCTGTACGAGACGCACAAGGCCACGACGTACCCGCGCTCGGATTCGGGCTACCTGCCCGAAAGCATGTTCGCCGAAGTGCCCACGGTCCTGGACAGCCTGCTCAAGACCGATCCCACGCTGGCCCAGATCATGGGCCAGCTCGACCGCACCCAGCGCTCGCGCGCCTGGAACGACGGCAAGGTGACGGCGCACCACGGCATCATCCCGACGCTCGAACCCGCGAATCTCTCCGCCATGAGCGAGAAGGAACGGGCGTTGTACCGGCTGATCCGGGCACATTACCTGGCCCAGTTCCTCCCGCACCACGAGTTCGACCGCACCGTGGCGGATCTCTCCTGCGGCCAGCAGAAGCTGGTGGCTACGGGCAAGCAGGTCGTCGCCCGCGGCTGGCGCCTGGTGCTGGCCGAGTCCGAACGTGAAGGCAGCGCCGATGAGGATGGCGACGCCCCCGTGCGCACCCAGGTGCTGCCTGCGCTGCGTGACGGGATGGCATGCCAGGTCGCCGGGGCCGACATCAAGGCCCTCAAGACGATGCCGCCCAAGCCCTATACCCAGGGCGAACTGGTCAAGGCGATGAAGGGCGTTGCGCGTTTCGTGACCGACCCGCGCCTGAAGCAGAAGCTCAAGGACACGACGGGCATCGGCACCGAGGCGACGCGGGCCAACATCATCAGCGGGCTGATCGCCCGCGGCTATATCGTGAAGAAGGGGCGCTCCATCCGCGCATCGGATGCGGCGTTCACGCTGATCGACGCCGTGCCCGCGGCGATTGCCGACCCCGGCACCACCGCCGTCTGGGAACAGGCGCTGGACATGATCGAGGGCGGACAACTCACCCTGGATGTGTTCATCGGCAAGCAGGCCGCCTGGATTTCGCAGTTGATCGCGCAATACGGCAGCACGTCCCTGTCCATCAAGGTTCCCCAAGGACCGGCTTGTCCGCAGTGCGGCGCACCCACGCGCCAGCGAACCGGCAAGAGCGGCCCGTTCTGGTCGTGCAGTCGCTACCCCGACTGCAAAGGCACGCTGCCGGTGGCAACCGGCACGTCCAGGCGTGGTGCCTCGCGTCCACGCCGTACCAGTGGCGGTGGCCGCAAAGGCGCCTGACCGCCCCCGTTCCCCGTGAGCCATGCCCGCCATCGGCGGCGTGGCCCGTGTCCCGCATGCCCTGCGGGACGCCCCAGCGCGCAACGCCTTCTTGCTCCGTGTGCGCGTCCCGTCCGGCCGGCCCCGGCCGCGGGACCTGAAGGTGGCTTCTCCGCGAACCGCACCCCGCGCGTTCTCCTCGTCTGCATTCCTTCCGCCGCTGCGAAGGGTCCCCCGATGGCTTGCCTGTGCGAGCCATCCGGAGACCCTTCGCGGTCAGCGGTATTCGGTGCCGGTGCCCGCCGGCGCAAAAACGGGCTCCCTTTGTGCGCGGATGTGCGCCAGACGATGCCGGCCCCAGCCACGACATGGGCCGGGTGTGATTGCTTGATGAGCAGACGGTTCTAGCGACGACCGGGCCTGCCAATCAGCCCACGGGTGGTTCTTCTTTCCTCCCGAGCCGAAGGCCCCTGGGGCCTTCGGCGCCTTTCTCCTGCCTTTCAACGCCCCGGCCAGGGCGATGGCCCTGCGCCACACGAACGGGAGACCCACATGACCGCCAACATTGCAATCCGCCTCACTACGCACCGCCGATGCACCGAACTGCAAGGCGATCGGCAATTCCATGGCCGTGCTGTGCGTCGCGTGGCTGGGGACGCCGGCTGGTGCAGTACCTGCACAAGACGGGATCGATCGCTTCGGATTGATGCAAGACGCGGCCGGCGGGTCGCGCGATCCTCCCTCCTGCATTGCCGACGCATCGGCAACAGCCAGCAGCCAGGGTGTCCAGACTGCCGTGGGTTCCGCCCACGCCACCCGCCAGTTCGCCCCGGCATCTCTCCGGCGAACGCTGCCCACCGGGCATCGATGCCACCTTCCTCCAACCCACGGGATGTATGCCGCGTCCCGTCAGGGGC
>JAFLDH010000453.1 GCA_017302505.1 Burkholderiales bacterium | reverse complement strand
GCCAGTCTGCGCAGCGCGGGGCTGCGGCGCATCGCTCGATGGAGCCATCTGGGCCCGCACGGCGGGCCATTGCAGGGGATCAGTGCCGGGCGCCGGCGAAGCCTGGCCGCGGGCACGACGGCCGGCGCCTGCAGCACGGCCGCACCGGCGCGAATCGGGTGCGGGCGAAGCTCACGCTGCGTCCTGCGCCGGACGCATGCAGCCGTCCGGCGGTGTCAGCCCACCGCCACCGGAATCTTGCCGATCTTTGCCTGCCACTCCTTCGGGCCGGTCTCGTGCACGCTGGTGCCGTCGGAGGACACCGCCACAGTCACCGGCATGTCCTTGACCTCGAATTCGTAGATCGCTTCCATGCCCAGGTCGGCAAAGCCCACCACGCGCGACTGCTTGATCGCCTTGGCCACCAGGTAGGCGGCGCCGCCCACCGCCATTAGGTACGCGCTCTTGTGCTTGCGGATGGCCTCGATGGCCACCGGGCCGCGCTCGGCCTTGCCGACCATCGCGATCAGCCCGGTCTGCGCCAGCATCATCTCGGTGAACTTGTCCATGCGCGTGGCGGTGGTCGGGCCGGCCGGACCCACCACCTCGTCGCGCACCGGGTCCACCGGGCCGACGTAGTAGATGACGCGGTTGGCAAAGTCCACCGGCAGCTTCTCGCCCCTGGCCAGCATGTCCTGGATGCGCTTGTGCGCGGCGTCGCGGCCGGTGAGCATCTTGCCGTTAAGCAGCAGCGTCTGGCCGGGCTTCCAGCTGGCGACTTCTTCCTTGGTCAGCGTGTCCAGGTTGACCTGCTTGCTCTGCTGGTAGTCGGGCTGCCACTGCACCTTCGGCCACAGGTCCAGGCTCGGCGGCTCGATGTAGGCGGGGCCGCTGCCGTCCAGCACGAAGTGCGCATGCCGCGTGGCCGCGCAGTTGGGGATCATCGCCACCGGCTTGCTGGCCGCATGCGTCGGGTACATGGCGATCTTCACGTCGAGCACCGTGGTCAGGCCGCCCAGGCCCTGCGCGCCGATGCCCAGCGCATTGATCTTGTCGCACAGCTCGATGCGCAGCTCTTCGGTCCTGTTCTGCGGGCCGCGGGCCTTCAGCTCGAACATGTCGATCGGGTCCATCAGCGATTCCTTGGCCATCAGCATCGCCTTCTCGGCCGTGCCGCCGATGCCGATGCCCAGCATGCCCGGCGGGCACCAGCCGGCGCCCATCGTCGGCACCGTCTTCAGCACCCAGTCGACGATGCTGTCGCTGGGGTTCAGCATCACGAACTTGCTCTTGTTCTCGCTGCCGCCGCCCTTGGCCGCCACCTGCACGTCCACCGTGTTGCCCGGCACCACCGTCATGTGCACGACGGCCGGCGTGTTGTCCTTGGTGTTCTTGCGCTCGAACTGCGGGTCGGCCACCACCGAGGCGCGCAGCACGTTGTCCGGGTGGTTGTAGCCGCGGCGCACGCCTTCGTTGACGGCGTCCTCGATCGACCCGCTGAAGCCCTCGAAGCGCACGTCCATGCCGATCTTCAGGAAGACGTTGACGATGCCGGTGTCCTGGCACAGCGGCCGCTTGCCTTCGGCGCACATGCGGCTGTTGGTCAGGATCTGCGCGATCGCATCCTTGGCGGCGGCGCTGGCCTCGCCCTCGTAGGCGCGCGCCAGGTGGGCGATGTAGTCGGCCGGGTGGTAGTACGAGATGTATTGCAGTGCGGCGGCAACCGACTCGATCAGGTCGGCCTGGCGGATGGTGGTGGGCATGGCGGGCGTGCAGGGGCAAGGGGACCGCAATTTTAGGTCCCTACAATCGCGCGGCTTTCCACCCCACACCCTGCCCCGACGCATGCGATGAACGTGCTTGCGCTGATCGTCCTGTTGCCGTTGCTGGCCGGCACCACGCTGTGCTGGGCCGCGGGCCGCGGCAACGGCCCGGTGCGGCGGCGTGCCACGGCCTGGGCCGCGGCGGCAGTGGCCGGCAGCGCCTTTGCCTTGCTGATCGCGCAGGCACCGGCTGTGTTTGCCGGCCAGGTGCTGCTGCAGCAGGCCGAATGGGTGCCCGCGATCGGCCTGAACGCCAACTTCCGCCTCGACGCGCTGGCCTGGATGTTCGCGATGCTGATCACCGGCATCGGCCTGCTGATCATCCTGTACGCGGCCTACTACCTGCATACCGAGGACCCGGCCGGCAAGTTCTTCAGCACGCTGATGCTGTTCATGGCGGCCATGCTGGGCATCGTGCTGTCGGACAACCTGCTGCTGCTGCTGGTGTTCTGGGAGCTCACCAGCATCAGCTCCTTCCTGCTGATCGGCTACTGGGGCGGCCGCGAAGAGTCGCGCGCCGGCGCGCGCATGGCGCTGGCCATCACCGGCGGCGGCGGGCTGGTGATGCTGGCCGGCATCGTGGTGCTGGGGCAGATCGGCGGCAGCTTCGACCTGTCGGTGCTGCTGACCAAAGGCGCCGAGATCCGCGCCCACCCGCTGTACCCGGTGGCGCTGGGGCTGATCCTGGTGGGCTGCTTCACCAAGAGCGCGCAGCTGCCCTTCCACTTCTGGCTGCCCGAGGCCATGGCCGCACCGACGCCGGTGTCGGCCTACCTGCATTCGGCGACGATGGTGAAGGCCGGCCTGTTCATGATGATGAGGCTGTACCCGATCCTCGGCGGCACCGCGCTGTTCGAGGGCGTGGTCGCCAGCGTCGGCCTGGCGACGATGGTCTTCGCCGCCTTCGTGGCCATCTTCAAGCACGACCTGAAGGGCCTGCTGGCCTATTCCACCGTCAGCCACCTGGGGCTGATCACCTTCCTGATCGGGTTGAGCACGCCGCTGTCGATGGTGGCGGCGGTGTTCCACATCCTCAACCACGCAGCCTTCAAGGCGGCGCTGTTCATGAGCGCCGGCATCGTCGACCACGAGGCCCACACCCGCGACCTGCGCAAGCTGGGCGGGCTGATGGCGCTGATGCCGGTGATCGGCACGCTGGTGCTGGTGGCTGCCGCGGCGATGGCCGGCGTGGCGCCGCTGAACGGCTTCATCAGCAAGGAGATGATGCTGGCCGAGGCGGTGCATGCCGGCAGCCGGCTGTGGGGCAGCCTGGGGTGGGCGGTGCCGGTGCTGGCCACGCTGGGCGGGTTGTTCTCTGCCGCCTACTCGCTGCGCCTGGTGCACGACGCCTTCTTCAACGGCCCGCCGCGCGACCTGGCCGGTGTGCATCCGCACGAGCCGCCCTGGGGGATGAAGGCGCCGGTGGTGCTGCTGGTGGCCATCTGCATCGTCGTCGGCCTGCTGCCCTTCGTTGCCGAGCCCTTGGTGCGCGTGGCCAGCGCCGCCGCGCTGGGCGTGCCGCCGCCTGAGTTTCACCTGGCGCTGTGGCATGGCGTGAACGCGCCATTGCTGATGAGCATGGCCGCATTGGTGGGTGGCCTGGCGCTGTATGCCGGGCTGCAGCGCGGCGGCCGGCTGCATGCCTACCTGCCCAGCGGGCGCGGTGGCAAGGCGATCTTCGGCGCCACCATCGACGGCCTGTTCGGCGGCGCCGGCCGGCTGACCGCGCTGCTGGAGAACGGCTCGCTGCAGCGCTATGCCGGCTGGATGGTGGCCAGCGCAGTGCTGCTGGGCGCGCTGCCCTTCCTGCTGGCGCCGGGCGAATGGCCGGCCGCCGGGCCACGCGCGCTGCTGCCGGC
>JAFLDH010000452.1 GCA_017302505.1 Burkholderiales bacterium | reverse complement strand
AACGGCTATTACCTCGAAATCGGGGAAAACGGCAGCGCCGACGCCCTGCGCCTGTTTCGGCAGGACGGCGCCGTGCGGGTGCTGCTGGCCACCGGCTTGTCCGGTTTTGTGGCGTCCGAACCGGTCAATATCCGCCTGAAAGTGAAACGAAACGCAACGGGCGCCTGGGCGGTGGAGGCGCCGGCCTACGGCATCGAGCGCTCACTGAAGGCCGGCCTGCTGCCCACCCAGGGCGAGCTGGATGCGCTACGCCATCCGCTGGAGCGGCTGCTGGACGCGCTGGACGCGGCGCTGCCGGCCGCGCCGCCGCCGCTAGCCCCCGTGGCCGGCCCGATCACCCCCGACCCGCGTGCGCTGGCCTTGCTGCAAAGGCAGCTGCTGGGCGGCGATGCCGATGGGCTGGGCACGGCCGAACGGCTGGCCCCGATGTTGCGCGTGGTACTCGGCGGGCAGCATGCCGAGTTCGAGCGCCATCTGCGACAGTACGCATTCGCCGAGGCGGCGGCGCTGCTGGAAAGCCACTGCCTGGCGGTGGAAGGAGGCTGACATGCTGCGAGATGATCGCCCCGTCGTGCTGGTCGTGGACGACACGCCCGACAACCTGTCGCTGATGGCCGGGCTGCTGCGTGACCGCTATCGCGTGCGCCTGGCCAACAGTGGCGAAAGGGCCCTGCAACTGGCCAAAGCCGAGCCGCCTCCGGACGTGGTCCTGCTGGATGTGATGATGCCCGGCCTGGACGGGCACGAGGTCTGCCGGCGCCTGAAGGCCGACCCGGCCACAGCCGACATGGCCGTCATCTTCCTGACGGCGCTGGATGAGGTCGAGGACGAGGCGCGTGGCCTGGCATTGGGTGCGGCTGACTTCATTGCCAAGCCGATCCGCCCGCCAATTCTGCTGGCGCGACTGGAAACGCAACTCACCGTCAAGCGGGCCACGGCGATGCTGCGTGACCACAACACGCACCTGGAACAGGAAGTGCGCCGCCGCACGGCCGAGATCGAAGGGCTGCAGGACGCCACCGTGCTGACCATGGCCTCGCTGGCGGAGACGCGCGACAACGACACGGGCAACCACCTGCGCCGCACACAGCACTATGTCGAATGCCTGGCGCGCGAGCTGCGCAAACAGCCGCGCTACGCGGCCACGCTCAACGATCAGACCATCAGCCTGCTGTTCAAGTCGGCCCCGCTGCACGACATCGGCAAGATCGGCATTCCCGATGCCATCCTGCTGAAGCCGGGCAAGCTGACGGCCGAGGAGTTCGAGGTGATGAAGACCCACACCACCATCGGCTTCGAGGCCATCGAGCGGGCCGAGGCCTCCATCGGCCACGCGCTGCCGTTCCTGCGCTATGCGAAGGAGATCGCGCTGTCCCACCAGGAGAAGTGGGACGGCAGCGGCTATCCGCAGGGCCTGGCAGGCGAGGCGATTCCGCTGTCGGCGCGGCTGATGGCGCTGGCCGACGTCTACGATGCGCTGATCTGCAAGCGCGTCTACAAGCCGGCCATGGCGTCCGAGCAGGCCGAGGCCATCATCCTCGCCGGCCGCGGCACGCACTTCGATCCGGCGGTCGTCGATGCCTTCGAACGGGTGCGCGACAACTTTCGCGCCATCGCGCAGCGCTTCGCCGATTGACGTTCAGGCGGCCGGCTTCGGGTCCAGCCCCTGCGCCTTGGCGGCCTGGGCCTGCGACTTCAGCGCGCGGCCGAAGGCCTCGCGCTGCTGCAGCCGCTGCCAGTAGGCCGCCACCGAGGGCTTGAAGCGGTCGTTCAGCTTCAGGGTCTGGGCCAGCATCAGCGCATAGCCCACCGAGATGTCGGCCGCGGTGAAGCGGTCGGCCGCAAGGTACGAGGACTTTTCCAGCCGCGGCTCCAGCGTGCGCAGCCGCGCCAGGAACCACTTGGCATAGTCCTCCACCACCTGCGGCTGGCGGCGCTCGGGCGGCTCGAACTGGCCATAGCGCAGCAGCAGCGTCTGCGGGAAGGTCAGCGTGGCCTCGCCGAAGTGCAGGAAGTTCAGGTAGTCGGCGAAGCCCGGCTCGTCGGGCTCGACGTTCAGCGCGCGCGGCGAATGGCGCACTGCCAGGTACTGGCAGCAGGCCGAAGACTCGGTGAGGCGCGAGTCGCCATCCAGCAGCAGCGGGATGGTGCCCAGCGGGTTGGTCTCCAGGTACTCGGGCTTCAGCACGCGCGGCGGGAAGGGCAGCATGCGCAGCTCGTAGGGCACGCCCAGTTCCTCCAGCATCCACAGGGGGCGGAAGGAACGGGCACTCATGCAGTGGTAGAGGACGATCATGGCTTTCTCTTGGCTAGCAGGGCCCGGGCCACGCGCGACGCCGGCTCGCGGCCGAGCTGCGCGCTGATCCAGGCGGCGGTGTCGACCAGGCGGTCGAGGTCGATGCCGGTGTCGTAGCCCGACCCGTGCAACAGATAGACGACGTCTTCGGTGGCCACGTTGCCGGTGGCGCCCTTGGCATAGGGGCAGCCGCCGAGCCCGCCGACCGACGCGTCGAAGCAGCGCAGCCCCATCTGCAGCGAGGCCTGCACGTTGGCCACGGCCATGCCGTAGGTGTCGTGGTAGTGGCCGGCCAGCTGCTGCAGCGGCACCGCGCGCGCGCAGGCCTCCAGCATGCGCGACACGGTGGCCGGCGTGCCCACGCCGATGGTGTCGCCCAGCGAGACCTCGTCGCAGCCGATGTCGATCAAGCGCTGCGTCACCTCGGCCACCTGGGCCGGGGCCACCGGGCCTTCGTAGGGGCAGGCGATCACGCAGGACACGTAGCCGCGCACGCTGATGCCGCGTTCGCGCGCCGCGGCCATCACCGGCAGGAAACGGGCGATCGATTCGGCAATGCTGCAGTTGATGTTCTTCCTGGAGAAGGCCTCGGACGCGGCGGCGAACACCGCCACGCGGTCGGCGCCAGCGGCGGCGGCGGCCTCGAAGCCCTGCAGGTTCGGCGTCAGCACCGGGTAGCGCACGCCGGGCCGGCGCGGCAGCGTGCGCATCAGCGCGTCGTGGTCGGCCATCTGCGGCACCCACTTCGGCGACACGAAGGAGGTGGCCTCGATCTCGCGCAGGCCGGCATCGGCCAGGCGCTCGATCAGCGCCAGCTTCACCGCGAGCGGGATGCTCTGCTTCTCGTTCTGCAGGCCGTCGCGCGGGCCCATCTCGACGATGCGAACGGTTTCGGCGGCACTCATGCACTCACCTCGAAATCCAGCAACTCGACGCCATCGACCACCTGATCGCCCGGCGCATAACGGAAGCCCTTGACGGTGCCACGCGCCGGCGCGCTGATGGTGTGCTCCATCTTCATCGCCTCCAGCACCAGCAGCGGTGCGCCCTTCTCCACGACGGCCCCAGCCTCGGCCAGCAGCGCGATCACCTTGCCCGGCATCGGCGCGCGCAACCCGCCTTCGACATCATCACCGCCACCGCCACGGTGCAGCGTGTCGACGCGCACCAAGGGCCAGGCGCGGCCTTCGAAGAACACATGCCGGCGCTCCGCGGCTTCCACCACCGTGGCATGCACGCGGCGCCCGCCCAGCTGCGCATGCAGCTGGCCGTCTTGGGCCAGCGTGCCGCGCACCAGCTGCTCGCGGCCGTCCACCGCCATGTGCCAGCCGCCGACGGCGCTGCGCACCGTCAGCGTCTGCGGCGCATCGCCGTGGC
>JAFLDH010000451.1 GCA_017302505.1 Burkholderiales bacterium | reverse complement strand
AGGCCGCCGCCGATTTGCAGACGCCGCCAGCCGGCCTGCCGGCCGAGCGCGTGGCCGAGACCCGCGCCTTCGTCGAATGGCTGGCCGACGACCACTTCACGCTGCTCGGCTACCGCTGCCACGACCTGGTCAACGAGCAGGGCGAGGACCTGCTGCGCCTGCTGCCCGGCAGCGGCCTGGGCGTGCTGCGCGAGGCTCGACAGGACGTCTCGGCCAGCTTCGCCGCGGTGCCGGCGCAGGCCCGGGCGATGGCCCGCGCGCCGCTGCCGATGCTGGTGGTGACGCGCTCGAACACGCGTTCCACCGTGCACCGGCCCGGCTACACCGACTACGTGGGCATCAAGCGCTACGACGCCACCGGCCAGGTGGTGGGCGAGCACCGCTTCATCGGCCTGTTCACCGCCAGCGCCTACAACGCGCGGGTCGACGAGATCCCGCTGCTGCGCCACAAGGTGGCGGCGGTGGCGCGGCGCGCGGCGCTGCCGGCTGGCGGCCACCTGGCGAAGGCGCTGGACCACATCCTGGCCACCTACCCGCGCGACGACCTGTTCCAGATCGGCGAGGACGAGCTCTACGACACGGCGCTGGGCATCCTGGCCGCCGGCGAGCGCCAGCGGCTGCGCCTGTTCCTGTGGCGCGACCCCTACGAGCGCTTCGTCTCCTGCCTGGTGTACGTGCCGCGCGAGGCCTATTCGACCGAGCTGCGCAAGAAGTTCCAGGCCATCCTGATCGAGGCCTTTGCCGGCCAGCGCGCCGACTTCAGCGTGATGCTCGGCGACCCGCTCCTGGCGCGCGTGCACTTCACCGTGCGCACGCTGCCCGGCCAGGTGCCGCCCTACGACCGGCGCGAAATCCAGGGCCGGCTGGCGGCGGCCGCGCGGCGCTGGGACGACGAGCTGCGCGAGGCGCTGGTCGACGAGCTGGGCGAAGGCCGCGGCCTGGCGCTGTACAAGCAGTGGGCGGCGGCCTTCCCACAGGTGTACCGCGAACTGCATCGCGGCCGCGCGGCCGTGCCCGACCTGCTGAAGATCGACGCGCTGACGGCCGAGCAGCCGTTGGGCCTGTCGCTGTACCGGCCGCTGGCCGGCTCGGTGCACGACCTGGGCTTCAAGGTCTACCGGCGCGGCGCGCCGGTGGTGCTGTCGGACAGTCTGCCGATGCTCGAGCACATGGGCGTGCGCGTGCTGGGCGAGGACAACTTCCGCATCGGCGCACCGCAGGCCGACCCGTCGGGCGTGTCGCTGCACGACTTCAAGCTGCAGGCGCAGCTGTCCGACGAGTTCGAGCCCGAGCCGCTGGCCCGGCTGTTCGAGGACTGCTTCGGCCGCGTCTTCCGCGGCGAGGTGGAAAACGACGATTTCAACCGCCTGGTGCTGCGCGCCGGCCTGTCGGCGGAGGACATCGTGGTGCTGCGCGCCTATGCGCGCTACTGCCGGCAGATCGGCTTTGCGCTGTCGCAGGCCACCATCGAGGCCACGCTGGCCGCGCAGCCGCAGCTGGCGCGCATGCTGGTCAAGCTGTTCCACCTGCGGCTGCACCCGACCGAGCATGACGAGGCGGCCGCGGCCGAGCAGGTGACGGCCATCGAGCAGGCACTGGACCGCGTGGCCAACCTGAACGAGGACCGCGTGCTGCGCCAGCTGCTGGCGCTGGTGCTGGCCACGCTGCGCACCAACCACTGGCGCACCGGCGTGGGCCACAGCGGCGCCGCCGGCCCGCGGCGCAGTTTCCTGAGCCTGAAGCTCGATTCGGCGCGCGTGCCGGGGCTGCCCAGCCCGAAGCCGATGGTGGAGATCTTCGTCTACTCGCCGCGCTTCGAGGGCATCCACCTGCGTGGCGGCAAGGTGGCGCGGGGCGGCCTGCGCTGGAGCGACCGGCCGGAGGATTTCCGCACCGAGGTGCTGGGCCTGGTGAAGGCGCAGATGGTCAAGAACACGGTCATCGTGCCGGTGGGCAGCAAGGGTGGCTTCGTGCTGAAGAAGGCGCCGCCGCCCAGCGACCGCGAGGCCTGGCTGAAGGAAGGCGTGGCCTGCTACCAGGACTATCTGCGCGGTCTGCTCGACCTGACCGACAACCTGGTAGCCGGCCAGGTGAAGCCGCCGCCGCTGGTGCACCGCATCGACGGCGACGACCCCTACCTGGTGGTGGCCGCCGACAAGGGCACGGCCACCTTCTCCGACTTTGCCAACGCGGTGTCGGCGGAATACGGCCACTGGCTGGGCGATGCCTTCGCCTCGGGCGGCAGCGTCGGCTACGACCACAAGGCGATGGGCATCACCGCCCGCGGCGCGTGGGAAAGCGTCAAGCGCCACTTCCGCGAGCTGGGCCACGACACGCAGGCCCAGGCCTTCACCGTGGTGGGCATCGGCGACATGTCGGGCGACGTGTTCGGCAACGGCATGCTGCTGTCGCGGCATATCCGGCTGGTGGCGGCCTTCGACCACCGCCATGTGTTCATCGACCCCGAGCCCGATGCCGCCGCGTCCTTTGCCGAGCGCGAGCGGCTGTTCAAGCTGCCGCGTTCGTCGTGGGCCGACTACGACACGAACCTGATCTCGGCCGGCGGCGGCGTCTGGTCGCGCTCGGAGAAATCGATCCCGGTGTCGCCGCAGGCCCGCGCCGCGCTGGGCATCGAAGGCGGCGACGAGAACCTGCGGCTGACACCCACCGAGCTGCTGCGTGCCATCCTGCAGGCGCCGGTGGACCTGCTCTACAACGGCGGCATTGGCACCTATGTCAAGGCGCGAAGCGAAAGCCATGCGCAGGTGGGCGACCGCGCCAACGACGCGCTGCGCGTGGACGGCGCCGAGCTGCGCTGCAAGGTGGTGGGCGAAGGCGGCAACCTGGGCTTCACCCAACTGGGCCGCATCGAGGCCGCGCTGGCCGGCGTGCGCATCAACACCGACGCGATCGACAACTCGGCCGGCGTGGACACCTCGGACCACGAGGTGAACATCAAGATCCTGCTGGGCCTGGCGGTGTCCGACGGCGAGATGACCGAGAAGCAGCGCAACACGCTGCTGCCGCAGATGACCGACGACGTGGCGGCCATGGTGCTGGCCGACAACTACTACCAGACCCAGGTGCTGTCGCTGACGCGCAGCCTGGGCGCCGCGCCGCTGGACCGCCAGGCGCGCTTCATGCGGCATCTGGAAAGGACCGGCCTGCTGAACCGCGCCATCGAGTACCTGCCCAGCGACGAGCAGATCGCCGAGCGCCAGGCCCGCGGCCTGGGCCTGAGCAGCCCCGAGCTGGCGGTGCTGCTGGCCTACAGCAAGATGTGGCTGTCGGACGCGCTGGTCGAATCCGACCTGCCCGACGACCCGTGGGTGGCGCAGGCGCTGCAGCGCTACTTTCCGCCGCTGCTGCGCGAGCGCTTCGCTGCGCTGATCCCGCGCCACCCGCTGAAGCGCGAGATCGTCGCCACGCATGTGCTGAACCGCATGGTCAACCGCGTCGGCCCGACCTTCGTGCACCGGCTGGCCGAGCAGAGTGGCGCGCAGCCGGCGCAGGTGGTGCGCGCCTGGCTGGCGGTGCGCGAGGTTTTCGGCCTGCCGGCGCTGTGGGCGCAGATCGAGGCGCTGGACAACCAGGTGCCCGATGCGGTGCAGACAGCCATGCTGCAGCAGCTGCGCGGGCCGGCCGAGCGGGCCACCGCCGGGCTGCTGCAGCC
>JAFLDH010000450.1 GCA_017302505.1 Burkholderiales bacterium | reverse complement strand
CCCTGGGCCAGCCCGTCCAGCGCCACCCGGTTGCCGTGCAGCAGCCGGCCGTCGGCCGCCAGCAGCAGCAACCCGTCGCGCAGCCGGTCCAGTGCATCGGCCAGCATGCCGCGCTGCAGTTGCGCGTCACCGAGCAGGCCGCGGATGCGCAAGGCCCGCGCAAAGTGGCCGCTCAGCCGCTCGAACAGCGCCACTTCGGCGGCGTCGAAGGTGGGCAGGTCCGGGGCGCGCAGCAGGGTCACGTTGGCGATGCCGCTGCGCTCGGTGGTCAGCGTGTTGCCGATGCTGTAGTGCAGGCCCTGCGGGCGCATCCATTCGTTGTAGTACTGCGATCGGTAGAGCAGCCCGCTGCCCCGGGCATGCGCGTCCAGGCGCTCGTTGGTGCGCGCGCGACCCGGCCGGTGCAGGCTCAGCGAATGCACGATCCACGGGTTGTCGGGGCTGAAGTAGTGCTCATCGAAGCAGGCCAGCCATTGCGGCGTCACGCCCGCCAGGTGGGCCTGCCGCACGCGCCGCGTCGTGAAATCGAGGATGTAGAAGGTCTCGGCCTCGGTGCGGAAGCATTGCTTCAGCTGCAGCAGCACGGCCGGCCAGTGCCGCGCGTCCATCGCGGCGTCGTAGATCGTGCCGGTCAGCGGCTCGGCCAGCTCGGCCAGGCGCTTGCGCATGCCGGCGGCCATGGGCGCTTCAGTCCACCACCCGCACCGGCACCCGCGGTGCCAGCGCGCACATCAACTCGTAGCCCAGCGTGCCGGCGGCCTGCGCCACCTCGTCGATGGGCAGCACCGCAGCGCCCGGGCCGCGGCCCCACAGCGTGACCTCGCTGCCCGGCCCGGCGGCCGGCACCGGGCCCAGGTCGACGGTGATCATGTCCATCGACACCCGGCCGACGGTGCGGGTGCGCACGCCGTCCACCAGCACCGGCGTGCCGGTGGGGCACACCCGCGGGTAGCCGTCGGCATAGCCGCAGGCCACCACGCCGATGCGCATCGGCGCATCGGCGACGAAATGGCCGCCGTAGCCCACCGCATCGCCGGGCTGCAGCGCCTGCACGGCCAGCAGCCTGGCGCGCAGCGTCATCGCCGGCTGCAGGCCCCAGTGGGCGCTGTCGTGCTGCGGATGGTCGGGGGCGCTGCCGTACAGCAGGATGCCGGCGCGCACCCAGTCGGCCGTCACGCCGACGCTGGCCGCATGGCGCAGGGTGGCCGCGCTGTTGCTTAAGCTGCGCTCACCGGGCAGGTCGCGCGTCGCTGCGGCAAAGGTGGCCATCTGCCGCGCCACGCCGCCCGGGCCGTCGGCATCGGCAAAGTGCGTCATCAGCGAGATCTCGTCCACCTGCGGCAGCGCGTCCAGCCGCGCCCAGGCGCCGCGAAAAGCCTCCGGGCGGAAGCCCAGCCGGTTCATGCCGCTGTTCATCTTCAGGAACACGCGGTGCGGCTGCTGCGTCTTGTGCGCGGCCAGCCAGTCGATCTGCGCGTCGCAATGCACGGCATGCCACAGCCCCAGGCGCGAGCAGGTCTCCAGGTCACGCGGCTCGAAGCAGCCTTCCAGCAGCAGGATCGGCCCGCGCCAGCCCAAGCGCCGCAGCCGCTCGGCCTCGTCCAGGTCGAGCAGTGCGAAACCGTCGGCGCCGCGCAGCCCGGCAAAGGCCCGCTCGATGCCGTGGCCATAGGCGTTGGCCTTGACCACCGCCCAGACACGCGCATCGGGCGCGGCCTGGCGGGCACGCGCCAGGTTGGCGGCCAGGGCCTCGGTGTGGATCAGGGCTTCGATCGGGCGCGGCACCGCAACTCCTCCGGCAGGCGCCTTGCGGCGCGCCTGCGGCGAAGATTCTGCCAGCGTGGTACGTGTGCTTCCCGCGTGCCGGACGCGCTCAGGGTGCGTGCTATAACCCGCTGCCCCTGACGGAGACAAGCGCGCGCCCTGGGCCACGGCGCGCTGCACCCGGACTGCGCTGCCGATGAAAAAAGGCTTCTCCACCATCATGTCGGCGCAGTTCTTCAGCTCGCTGGCTGACAACGCGCTGCTGGTGGCCGCCATCGAACTGCTCAACGCCTCACGGGCGCCCACCTGGCACGTGGCGGCACTGCCGTCGATGTTCGCGCTGTTCTACGTGCTGCTGGCGCCCTTCGTCGGCGCCTTCGCCGACGCGCTGCCCAAGGGCAAGGTGATGTTCATCTCGAACAGCATCAAGGTGGTCGGCTGCCTGATGATGGCCTTTGGCGCGCATCCGCTGATGGCCTATGCAATCGTCGGTCTAGGCGCTGCCGCCTATTCGCCGGCCAAGTACGGCATCCTGACCGAGCTGCTGCCGCCGTCGCAGCTGGTCAAGGCCAATGGCTGGATCGAGGGGCTGACCATCCTGTCGGTGATCCTCGGCATCGTGCTGGGCGGGCAACTGGTGGGCCGTCATGTATCGGCCATGCTGCTCGGGCTGGATCTGCCGTTCATCGACACCGGCATCGACACGCCGGCCGAAGCGGCCATTGCCGCGATCATGCTGCTGTACGGGGTGGCGGCGCTGTTCAACCTGTACATCCCGCGCACCGAGGCACCGCTGCAGCCGCTGCCGCGCCAGCCGTGGACGCTGGTGCGTGACTTCTCGCAGTGCAACAGCCGGCTGTGGCGCGACAAGCTGGGCCAGATCTCGCTGGCCACCACCACGCTGTTCTGGGGCATCGGCGGCAACATGCGCGTGATCGTGTTCCCCTGGGCGGCGGTGGCCCTGGGCTACAACACCACGCAGGCCTCGACGCTGGGTGCGGTGGTGGCCATCGGCACGGCCGCCGGCGCGGTGCTGGCGGCGATGGTCACGCGCCTGGACAAGGCCACCGGCACCATCCCGATGGGCATCGCCATGGGCGTGCTGATCGCCGGGCTGAACTTCGTCACCGATGTCTGGGTGGCGGTGCCCTTCCTGATCCTGCTGGGCGCCGTCAGCGGCTACCTGGTGGTGCCGATGAACGCGCTGCTGCAGCACCGTGGCCACAACCTGATGGGCGCCGGCCGCTCCATCGCCGTGCAGAACTTCAACGAGCAGGCCTGCATCCTGGGCCTGAGCGCAAGCTACGCCCTGATGACCAAGTTCGGCGCCACGCCCTTCGGGGTGATCACCACGCTGGGCATCGGCGTGGCGCTGGTGATGGAGATGATCCGGCGCTGGCACAAGCGCAATTGCCAGCTGCACTTCGACGAGGTCGAGCGCCTGCTGGCCATTGCCCGCACCGACAAGCATTGAGCGGACCGTGAGCGCCTCCGCCGTGCCCACATCGGCAGGCAGCGCCCTGCTGCCGGTGCTGGGCCTGCTGTTCAACGCCTTCACCTGGGGCATCTCCTGGTGGCCCTTCCGTCAGCTGCAGGCACAAGGCCTGCACCCGCTGTGGGCCACGGCGCTGATCTACCTGCTGGCGGTGCTGTGCATCAGCCTGTGGCGTCCGGCCAGCTGGGCCCAGCTGCTGCGCGCGCCGGCGCTGTGGGTGCTGGTGCTGGCCTCGGGCACCACCAATGCGGCCTTCAACTGGGGCGTGACGATCGGCGACGTGGTGCGCGTGGTGCTGCTGTTCTACCTGATGCCGCTGTGGGCGGTACTGCTGGCGCGGCTGCTGCTGCGCGAGCGGCTGAGCCCGCTGGCCATGTTCCTGGGCGGTGCGGTGGTGGCCGGCGGCTTGGCGGCGCTGCTGGGCACGCAGGGCCTGGTGC
>JAFLDH010000045.1 GCA_017302505.1 Burkholderiales bacterium | reverse complement strand
TGGGTGTGGCCCGGGCCGCCGCGATCACGGCCCCTTCCAGCGCGGTGGGCAGCTTGCGTTGGAACAGCTCGAGGCTGTCGCTCATCAGCTTGTCGGCATGGGCGGCATCGCTCAGGTGATGGCCATCGTCGGCCAAGGCCACCGTCACGCCCGGCGCGCGGAACACCCGGCTGCCGTCGACGGCGGTCTCGACGTAGCGGTCGTAGCCGGCATAGCCGCGCAGCATGCCCAGCACATGTCCCATCTCGTGCGCCAGGACGGTGAACAGGTCGTAGCGGCCGGCCGCAGCCGAGGACGGATCGGCAAACTCGGCCGCATCGAGCGGCGTGTCGTCGACGAACCAGCCATGGCCGTCGGCGTTGTAGTCGAGCACGATGCGGCCTTCGGAGGGCCGGCCTTCGGCGTCGAGCTGGGTGATCCAGGCGCGGCCGAGTTCGCCGTCGGGCAGGTCGGCCAGCGACACCCGCCACTCGCCCGGCAGGGCGGTGCGCATGGCCTCGCTCCACAAAGCCAGGGATTGGTCGGCAAGGCCGATCACGGTACTCCACTCGTCGGCCAAGTCGGTCGCCAATTTCCCAATGCCGCCAGCAGCCGGCCCGGCAGCCCGCAGTGGCGCGCCGACATCCAGAGCGATGAACAGCTCCATGAGGCTGTTGGGCGGCGCGGCCGGAAGCCCGCGGCTGACGTTCCTACGGGCGATCTCGCGCCACGCGTCCCAAATGCCGGTCATGCCCGGGTTCTGGGCATTGGCCTGCAACCAGGTCAGCGGTGTCTGGTTGCTGGGTTCGTCGAAGATCATGTCGTTGCGACGCAACGCACCTTCCACCGCGCGGCGCCGGTCCGGTGACAGCAAAGAGTTCGGGTTGGAGTTCTCAATTCGACCGGCGCCCTGGAAGTAGGCCTCCATCTGGCTGCCAGGGGGGGCGATGGGCTGCCCGGCGGCGCGACGCTCGGCGGCGATCTGCTGCCACGCGCCGATGATGCTTCGGTCGGGGTCGGCCTGGTAACCGGCGATGACGTCGTCCATCGTCGGGCCCGGGCCAGAGAACACGGCCTGCCCGCGGGCCTCGATTTGACGCGCGACGCGGTCAACGTAACCCTCGGCGTCGCGCGCAATCGCCTGCTGGACGCGGAGGTTCGCACCTCGGGCCACGACATCCGGGTCGAGCACGTCGCCCGGTCCGAACTGGATGCGCTGCGCGTTACTCCCTCTGGCGATCCTCGCCTCAGGAGTGAGTACGGAACTGAATTGCCGCGCCTCCTGTGCCTCGGTGAGAAACCTGCCCGTTCGCGTTCCATCGGCGGCGCTGCTGAACGCCGTGACCGAGCCCGAACCTCCGACATTGTTCACGAGCCCGAAGTCGCCGTAACCGCCCGTCGCAAAGCCCATCTGCTGATGTGCCGCATGCTGGAAGGCGGCGGCTTGGCCCCGTGCCACCAGGCGCCGGTTTGCGTCTGCCAGCACGTTGGCAACTTCGGCCGGGGTCAGCGGCACACGCTTGCCATCAGACAACACGCGGGTGATGCTGGACATGTCGACATCGCCGCGATAGAGGTTAGCGCGTGCGAAGTCGACAAACCTCTGCTCGCCAAACACCACGTCGCGCAGTAGGTTCTTGCCGGCTTGCGCCCAACTTCCCTGCGCTGTCAGGCCGAAGATGGTCTTGGCTTTCGCAAACTCCGGCTTGGTGGCCAGATTCCACTCGGAAGCCATGTCGAGAACCCGCCTGGTGAGCCAGCGGTCGACATTGCGAGCGGAGTAGTCGTAGGACTCCACTGCGACCCCGGCCGCCCTTTCAACGCCACGCTGGGCGTCAAGTGCCTCGACCAGCGCGCGCTGCTCGGTATCAAGGAACGGCGACACTTCGCCACCCAGCCGCGCCGAAATCTTCTTGACCGTCTTGACCGTCGCGTTGAACAAGTCCTCGGCTGTCTGCACGGGATGCAAGGCCATGTTGACGAGGTCCTTGACCCTTTGCAGCAAGGATGGCGGGCGCACCGCCGCGAAGTCGCGCGCAGTGCGCGCCCCATGTTCAAGGAGATGTGCCTCGTTACCCGTCTTTGCAAAGCTCTTGAACAGCGCCTGGGTCTCCTTGTAGGCATCGACCCCGACGTTGCGGATCACGTTCCAGACGGCGGTGTAGTCCAGGGCGGCGCCACGTGCGCGCCAGAGTTCCTGCGCTGCGGCGGCGCGGCTCTTGCCCAAACCCAGCGTCAGTTCGGTGGCGAAGGTCTGGTACTGCAGGTTGCCGGTGGCGTCGGCCAGCTTCTTCAGTTCGACCGTCGGCGACGTGCCCGATGCGCGCGCTTTGGCCGAGGCCGAGGCCACCAGCTGCTCCCACTCCTTGACCACAGCCGGGTCGTCAGACGGGATCCTCAGCACATCGCGAAGCCGGCCGGTCTCACCGGCCAGCTCAGTGATCGGCCGGGCTCGTCCAAGCGTGGATGCACCGTTGGCAGCCGCTTCGCCGCGTTGCAGCGAATTGGCCAAGCGCCCCTGATCGGCGATCTTGTCCATGATCCTTGCCGCAGATTCCGCGCGCTTTGCGATGCTTGCTGCACTGAGGCCGCGGGCCGCCGACGTCAGCTCGTTGACCTTGCCGGCGATCAGCGTCGCTTCGCCGCGCAACGAGTTGATGCGATCGGCTGCCGTGGCCAACGCGATGCCCTTGCGGATGGCCTCGCCATCGCGTTCAAGCTGCGCCACCGCGGCCGCGACCCGGGCCGCCTCGCTGGCGGCGCTTAGTTTGGAGAAGGGATTGACGAAGAGACTGACGAAATGGGCCGCGGGCTGGGCCACGTCATAGGCCCGCTGCAGGCGCGGCGACAGGTTGGCGCGGACATTCCTTTCGGCCCAGTCTTGCACCTGCGCCGTCACCCCTTTGCCTGGCGTAATCGCCTCCTTCACCCGCAAGAAGGTTTCCAGCTTGCCGGCGCAGGGATCGTACAAGGCGTCCTGGATCTTGCCGATAGTCTCGTTGTAGAGCTCGTTGGAAAGACGACCGGTGTAACTGTCGCCGGTCACGGCGTGCGCCCAGGACAACGCCGCACTCGCCGCCACCTTGCTGCCGAAGACGACAGCATCCTTGACTCCCCACCCAAAGTCGACCAGCCCCCCACCCACCAGAACAAGCGTCATGCTGGCGGCCGTCGTGATCGAGACTGCGGCTTCGGAGGTCGTGTCCCAGAGGAACTCGGCGAAATCGATGGCGGTCTTGGCAGCACCGGTGGCGGTGCTCTCGAGACCGCTCGGGTCGGCATGGTCAAGCGGGCGGTTGCCGACATAGCGGTACAGGTTGGCGTCACCGGCAGAAAAGCCGATCGGATCACGGCTGGCGAAACGCCCCAGCACCGGGTCATACCAGCGGGCCCGGTAGTCCATGAGACCGGTGCCGCGGTCGAGCTCGCGGCCGGTGTAGCCGAAACGCGGCGCCGCGTCGGCCTGGGTCTGCGAGCTGATGCGCCCGAAGCTGTCGTAGACCACGTGGTCGATAACCTCGCCCGCGGCATTTGCTACATCACGCACCGAACCCTGGTGATCGGCCAGGCTCCAGCGCAGTTCGGCACCGCGCTGCTCGGCAAGCACCTGGTCGGTGCCCGGTCCATGCAGGAACAACTCGGCGACCGCGCCGGCGCTGTCGATCACCATGGCCACATCGTCGCGGTCGTGCACGTAGAAGGTCGTCTTGGCGGCCTGCGCCCCGGCGCCGTCGGCGTCGTCGGATGCGGCCACCTTCAAGCCAAAGTCGTCATAGCGATAGGACTGACTGCCGGTCAAAGCGCCCGATGCATCGTGCTCCGTCGCTGCGACGAGCCGGTTGCGATGGTCCCAGCTGTATTCGGTGTAGGCACCGGTGACCTTGTCGGTCTTGCGCGTTCGATTGCCCTCGGCGTCGTAGGTGTAGGTCGAGCTCTCGTCGGACAACACCCGATTGGCCGAGCCCAACGTGACGCCAGCACGCAGCGGGTTGCCGTTGGCATCCCAGGCAAAGGTCTGATCGGCAGGGTTGCCCGGCTGGCTGCTGTAGTCGGCGCCAGTGAGTTGGTTGCGATCGTCGTAGCTGTAGCTGGAAGCGCCGTCAGAGGAGGTCATGCCTACCAGACGGCTGGCAGGGTCCCAAACGTAGCCGTAGCTTGCCAGCGCATTGCTGGCATCGGCGTGGACGATGGACTTGATTCGTCCGGCACTGTCGTAGTCGAAACTCGTGGTGATGTCTGCAGCGGCGCCCGATCCATCGTAGCGGCGCAGTTTCTTGATCTGGCCTGCCGCGTCATAGTCGTATTCGACCCCCTTCGTCGTGGCCTGCCCACCCGACTGGCCAATGCTGGTGACACGGTTCAGTTCGTCGTAGGCATAAGACGTACTCCAGTCGGCGACGCCATTGATGGACGCGTTGACGAGAATCGTGTTGCCCGCGGCGTCGTATCGGTACGCCAGCGCAACGGCCGGCAGCCCGGGTGACCCGGTGCTGTCGATGCGCGTCATGCGGCCGAGCGCGTCGTAGTCGATGGCATATCGTGAGTCGTCGTCGCTGACCCCGCGAAGCTGGCCTTCGGCGTCGAAGCTTCTGGCGATCGAACGCACGAGGTTGCCGGTCGCCGAGAGCCAGGTTTCGGTGTCGTTGCGCCCAAGCTCGTCATAGTGCTTCTCGGTCACTCTCCCCAGTGCGTCCACCGTGCGCGTCAGACGACCGACTTCGTCATAGCCGAAGCTTCGCTCGCCCAGGGCATCGGTTTGCTTCACCACGCGTGACAACTCGTCGTATTGGTACTCCGTGCGATTCGAGCCGGGGTCGACAATGGCCTTCAGTTCGCCCTTGACGGTGTACTCGTAGCTCGTGGTCTTCTGGGTGGCATCGGTCTCGGAGACCACGCGGCGCAAGGCATCGAACGTAGCCGTGCTGGCGTGTCCCAGCGGATCGGTGGTCTTGACCCGGTTGCCGACCGGGTCATAGTCATAGGTGGTGACGAGCGCCTTGCCGATGTCCTGGCTGCCTGCCGGATCGGGAACGGCCACCGCAATCAGGCGCTTGAGGTTGTCGTAGGCGAAACGGGTCGTGCGCTGCAAGGGATCGGTCACCGCAACTCGGTTGCCGACAGGGTCGTATTCGTAGGTGGTATCGCCCTCAAGGGCATCTGTCGTCGTTATCAGTCGATCGAGCTTGTCGTAGGCGTAGCGCGTCGTGAAGCCCCTCTCGTTGGTCATCGACACCCGATTGCCGGCATCGTCGTAGGTGTACGACAACGTCGGCGCAGACTGCTGGCCCGCGACACCATCCGGGTCGGGAAGGGTCACCTTCGTCAGGCGATCGAGAGCGTCATAGCTGTAGCTCGTCGAGCGCTGCAGGCGGTCGGTCATCGAGCTCAGGTTGCCGACCTCGTCATAGGTCCAGTTGCTTTCGAAGCCGGCGTCATCGACCGACTTCGTGCGCCGGCCGACCGCGTCGTAGACGTAGTCGGTCTTGCGGCCGCTGGCATCGACGGTCTTGATCAGGTTGCCGGCGAGGTCGTAGGTGTTGAAGCTGCTCTGCTGCAACGCATCCTTCGTCTCGACCAGCCGGTGCTGCGCGTCGTACTTGTACTCCGTGCGGAGGTTGTTCGCGTCGACACTGAAGCTGATGTCGCCGACGTCGTCGAAGTTGACCGAGGTGCTGCGCTGCAAGGCGCCCCCGAAGTCCTCGGTGGTCGCGATCCGGCGGTTCAGTGCGTCGTAGGCATAAGCCGTCGTCACCTGCCTGGCGTCCGTCATCGTCTTCAGGTTGCCGGCCGCGTCGTAGGTGAAGGTGGTGACCGATGGCAATTGCGTCTGCTGCACGCCAGTGCCATCCGGGTCCGGCGACTCCTGCCGGATCAGTCGGTTCAGGCCGTCATACGCATAGGTCGTGACCCGATTGAGTTCGTCCTTGGATGCGATGAGGTTGCCCACCTCGTCGAAGGCGACGGTACGGGTGTATTGGTCCGGGTCGATCGACTTGTCGCGCCGGTTCAGTTCGTCGTATTCGTAGGTGGTCGTGAAGCCCCTGGCGTTCGTGACCGTGATCAGATTGCCGACTTCGTCGTAGCCGTAACGGACCACCGGCGCGCTCAGATCACCCGTGCCGTCGGGGTCGGCCAGGGTGGTCTTGATCAGACGGTTTAGCGCGTCGTACTCGTAGCTCGTGGTCTGCAGTCGCGCATTCGTGCGCGAGCTGACGTTGCCAACGCGATCGTAGGTGGTGGTCTCGGTATGTTTCAGGGCATCTTCGACGGCGATGCGCTGGTTCCGGCTGTCGTAGGTGTAGACCGTCGTGAAGTTCCGGGCATCGGTTGCGGTCAGCAAATTGCCCACGTCGTCGTAGGTGTAGCTCAGCGTCGGTGGCGCGGCTACGCCGGTCGAATCGGGGTTCGGCTGAATGACCTTAGTGAGACGGTTCAGCGCGTCGTACTCGAAGACTGTGGCGCGTTGCCTGGCGTCCAGGGTCTTTGCCACGTTGCCGAACTTGTCGTAGACGACGCTCGTGGTGCGGGTCAGCGCATCCGTCGTGCCGATCCTCCGGTTGACCTTGTCATAGGTGTAGCGGGTGGTGTTCTGGTTGGCGTCGGTTTCTGCCACCCGGTTGCCGACGGCGTCGTACTCGTACAGGATCTCGGGCGCCTGGATCTGATCCGTGGGGTCGGGGTCCGGCTGCGTGACCTTGACCAGTCGGCTGAGGGCGTCGTAACCGAACAAGGTTTCCCGCTTCTTGGCGTCTATCGTCTTTTGCACGTTGCCGAGCGCGTCGTACTCGATCAGCTGCGATTGCCGGCGAGCGTCGACCATGCCGGTCTGCCGATTGAGTGCGTCGTAGCTGTAGCGGGTGATGTTGCCGCGCGCATCTTCGACCAAGGTGACGTTGCCATTCGCGTCATACCGGGTATGGGTTGCGCGGCCCAGCATGTCGATGACCTTGGTGCGCCGGTTCAGCTCGTCATACTCGTAGCTCGTGACATTGCCCCGGGCATCAGTGACGGTGAGCAGGTTGCCCTGGGCGTCGTAGCTGAATTGGGTCAGGGGCCGCTCGTTCGGATCGGTGCTGCCAATAGGTGCCGGCTCCCACAGCTTGACCAGGCGGCCGGCGTGATCGTATTCACGGGACGTGACGAAGCCGCGCCGGTCGGTGACAGACACCGTGTGTCCGACGGCGTCGTATGCGGTCACCGTCGCGTGGCCGAGCGCATCGATTTCCCGGCGCACCCGTCCCAGTTCGTCGTAGACGAACTGAGTGGTCTGGCGATCGGCGCTCTGCTTGCCTCCGACCGTGCGGGCAATCACACGCCCGGCACGGTCATAGTCCATCTCGACGGTCTGCCCTTCGGCGTCGGTGGCGCGGGTCAGCCGGTTCAGCGCATCGTACAGATACTCGGTGCGGTGCTTGTTTGCGTCGACCTGGGCAATCACGTTGCCGTTGGCGTCGTACTCACGCTGCATGATGGTCGGACCCAGCGGACCCTGCCCGTCCGGATCGGGCCCCGTGGTCTTGATCAGCCGGTTGAGGCCGTCATACTCGAGCGTCGTTTCCTGGCCCTTTGCGTCCTGCTGCCAGACCACATTGCCGGCCGCATCGAAGCGCAGCCGCGATGTGTTCATCAAGGCGTCAATCACCGCCACCTGCCGACCCAACCCGTCGTACTCGTAGCTGACGGCGTTGCCGTTGAAGTCGGTGGCCTCTTCCAGGTTCCCGTCCCCGTCGTAGCTGCGCGTCGACGAGTTGCCCTTCGCATCGATGATCTCGACCAGGCGGTTCAACTTGTCGTACACATACTGGGTCGGGTTCTTCAACGGATCGTCCACCCGAACCAGGTTGCCGTTCGCGTCGTAGGACCGCAGCGTCACCGCCGCCGCTTGGCTTCCTTGCGGGCCGTCCGGGTCGGGGGCTGTCGTCTTGACGAGGCGATTCAGCGCGTCGTACTGCATCAGCGTTTCGTCGCCGCGAGCATCCACCCGTGCCGTCATGTTGCCCACCCGGTCATAGCGCATCAGGGTCACACCACCACGCGCGTCGGTGATCTTCTTGACCTGGTTTCTCGAGTCGAACTCGTAGCGTGTGGTGTTGCCCTCCTCGTCCGTGACCGCCGTGCGGTTGCCTTCGGCGTCGTAGGCGAAGGAGGTGACCGGCACGGGTTCACCGGGCTGGTTGCTGGCCTTGGGCTTGACCACCCTGATCAGCCGGTTCAGCAGGTCGTACTCATAGGCCGTTGTCGCGCCACGCGCATCGGTCTCGGACACGAGGTTGTCCATCGCGTCGTACGAGCGGTAGGTGGTGGCAGCCAACTGCGGCCCTGCGCCGTCCGGGTCGGGCGTCGTGACCGTCGTTGCCCGGTTCAGGGCGTCGTAGCCGAAGATCGTCAAGCGCCCAAGTTCATCGATGTGGCGAACCCTGTTGCCGGCGGCATCGTAGCGGTCGAAGCTCACATCCCGGCGGATCGTGCCGCCTGGCTTGTCGACGTAACTGATGCTCGTCTTCACGACCCGGCGCAGCGCATCGCGTTCGTAGACCCTCTCGACGGTGGCGACCGTGGCGCCCTTGGCCAGCACCTGCTCGCGAACGACATCACCCGCATCGTCGAAGATCTGGACCGTCGCGCGCCCGCTGGCATCGACGATCCTGTCGCGGCGATTGAGCTTGTCATAGCCGTAGGTCTCGGTGTTGTTGCGTGCGTCGGTCCAGGACAGCAGGTTGCCCTGCAGGTCGTAAGCGAAGAACTCCTTCGGCGCGGCGAGTGGGCCGCCGCCATCGGGGTCAGGGTAGGTGACCGTTGTGCGTCGGTCGAGACGGTCGTAGCCATAGGTCGTGCGCCGGCCTTCTTCGTCCTCGCGCCACTCGATGCGGCCAAGATCGTCGTAGTGAATCAAGGCCGGCTTGTCGATGTCCTGCGTCCACGACGCCACTGCACGATTCAACTCGTCGTAGTCAACGCGCGACTCTCGCCCGTTGGCGTCGATCGTCTTGACGAGGTTGCCGACCTCGTCATAGAAGTATTGGGTGCTGGGGGGCAGCAGTGGCCCGCCGGCGCCATCACGATCCGGCCGGGTCTCGCGGATCAATCGCCCCTGCTTGTCGTAGTCGTAGATCGTTTCCTGACCGCGCGCGTCGACCCTGCGCACCAGATTGCCCACCTCGTCGTAGAAGTCCCGGGTGATGGGGGACTGCAGCGCCACCGCCGGACCGTCAGGGTCGGCTTCGGTCACCGAAGTGCGGCGATTCATCGCGTCATAGCCATACAGCGTCACACCCTGGCGGGCGTCGGTCGAGCGGATGAGGTTGCCGACTTCGTCATATGCGTACTCGACGACCGGTGCGGGATGCTGCGGATCCTGTCCAGCGGGCACCGTCTCGCCGGGCGCCAAAGCGATGGCACCGGGCGCGGACCCGGTGATCTTGATGACGCGGTTCAGGCGGTCGTATTCGGTGACAGTGCTGCGCAACAGCGCGTCGGTGACGACAGTGCGGTTGCCCAGTTCGTCGTAGTCATAGGCTGTGATGGCGCCGCGCGCATCCTTCGTCTTACGCAGGCGGTTCAGCGCGTCGTATTCGATGAATTCGGTGCGGTTCTGTAACGCGTCTTCTTCCCACTTGAGGTTGCCCGCGGTGTCGTACTGCCGCTTCAGTATGGTCACCTGCAGCCCGGCCTGGTCGGGGTGCGGCGCCAGCACCTCGATCTGCCGGTTCAACTTGTCATACTTGTAGCTCGTCTCGCGCCCTCGCGCGTCCAGCGTGAACTCGACATTGCCGACAACGTCGTAGTGGGTCTCGTTGCGCTCGAGCTTGGCATTGATGGTCGCGGTCAGGCGGTTGAGTGCGTCGTACTCGAACTCGGTCACGCGTTGCAGCGCGTCGATCTGTCGCAGCACATTGCCCGCTCGGTCGTACTCCGTCCGGGTGATCGACTGCGGACCGCCGTTGTTGCCCTCCGGGTCGGGCAGCGTGACACTGGTCGTGCGGTTGAGTTCGTCGTAAGTGAAGACGGAAACGCGATTGCCCGGGGCGGTGACGCGCAGCAGGTTGCCGACGGCGTCGTAGGCATAGGTCGTGGTGTTGCCCAGGGCGTCGGTCATCGACGCCTTGCGGTTGGTCAGTGGGTCGTAGCTGAAGACGGTGGTGAACGGCGGTGGGTTCGGCTGCGAAGCCAGCCACTGCTGCAGAGCCTCGTCCGACAGCCTGGTGCTCGCTCGCGCGTCGGTGATGGCGATGACGTTGCCCAGCGCGTCGTAGTAGGTGCGCGTCGTGTAGTTGCCTCGGCCCGGGCCGAAGTCCTGGATCACCAGGGTGCGCCGGTTCATGCTGTCGTATTCGTAGCGCGTTTCGGTGCCGCGTTCGTCGACAGTGCTGATCAGGTTGTCGCTGTTGTCGTAGGTCCAACGGTAGGTGGTCGTGTCGGGGTTCGTGCGCAGCACCAGCCGACCACGCGCGTCGTGCTCATAGAACGTCGTCGCCTCGTGCGGCCCTTGGTAGTCGGTCGTGATACGGGTCGGCTTCTTGCCGTGATAGGTGACGCCATTCGACGCCACAAAGTCGTATTCGTAGTGCGTCTTTCCGCCGGCCGCATCCGTTTCGGTCTCCAGACGGCCGTCGTCATAGGTGTACTCGGTCTTGTTCTGCAGGGCGTCCTTCTTCCAGTCGAGTTCACCCTTGGCGTTGTAGTGGTACTCGGTGAAGTTGCCGTAGTGGTCGATCTGTTTGCGCAGACGGCCCTGCTCGTCGAACTCGGTGATGGCCTTGTGGCCTTCCGCATCCGTGACGCTGTGTTGGAGCCCGTTCGCGTCGTAGGTGTAGCGGATCACCGGGTTGACGCGAGCGCCGCGATAGTCGACCTCGGGCTGCACCACCCGGATCAGCCGGTTCATCGAGTCGAAGTAGGACTTCGTCACCCGATGCATTTCGTCCACGGAGGTCTGGATCCGGCCACCCGGGTTGCTCGGGTCGCTGTCCTGCTCGTAGGTGAAGGCCTGGAAGCTCTGGTCCGGGTTGATGATCTTGCTCGTCCGTCCCTGGGCGTCGTACTCGTAGGTGGTGACGCGGCCCAGGCCGTCCTTCTCGGTCTTCATCAAGCCCTGGGGGTAGTAGGTGTACTCCCAGACACTGCCATCGGCGTTCTCGCGACGCTCGACGTTGCCTTTTGCATCGAGCTTGTACTTGGTGGTGTTTCCGCGTTCGTCGGTGATGCTCGAGATGAGATTGAATCGGTAGTCGTAGGTGATGACCGTCGCGCGCTGTTCGCCGGTAATCGGGTCGAGGCCCGATGCGTCGTCCCAGTACTTGACTTTGTTGCCGCGGTCATCGTAGATGGAGTAGGTGGTGTAGCCCTCTTCGTTGGTGTAGGCCACCACGCTGCCGATCTCGTCGCGGCTCAGAACTTCGTGCAGGGATTCCTGATTCGAGGCATCGAGCTCGAATTCCTTCATCACCTGGCCGCGTTCGTTGATCGTGACCGTCCTGGTCTTGCCATTGGCCGCCGTGTAGGAGGCGCGAATGTCCTCGAGCCGAACGTCCTTCGCGAATGCCGGGTTGTCCCTGGAGGCGGTGTCCGCAGCCGGCGCCAGCGCGAATACCTGCCACGCACGCACATGGACCTCAGAGCCATCGAAGCGCAGGGCGCGCGTGGCGCGGCCGCTCTCCAGATCGTAGTCGTCGGTCTGTAGACGGCCGAACTTGTCGATCTCGCTGGTCATGCGGCCGCGGCCGTCGTAGCCGAAGCTACGCTCCCTTCCGTCGGGATCGGTGATTCGCGTCAGATCCTTGCCGGTGTAGCTAAGGGTCGTCACCTGCCCAAAGGGCCCGAAGATCTTCTGGATGCGGTTGCCGGCATATTCGAACTTGGTGATGAGGCCGACCGGATCTTTCACGCTCGTGACGTAGCCGGCCCCGTCATAGGTGTATTCGGTGGTGTTTGAGTAGCGGTCGGTCACCTTGCGCAGCACGCCGGGCACCGCGGCGCCGGCAGGCGTGGTGATCGGTGCGCTGTACAGGTAGACCGTTCCATCGCGCGCGACGCGCCGGAAGTCGCCGTTGCTCAGCTCCTGCATGAGTTCGGGCTCGACGCCCTCCGGCACCGGGTTGCGCGACTTGTAGAGCGCCACCACACCAAAAGGCAGATTCACGGCCAGCGGTGCGACCAGCGAGTCCGGCACCTTGTCGTAGGAGGACATCAGTCCGCGCGCGTCACCAATTGCCAGCGAGCCGTCCGCACCCCGGTGCAGTTGCTGCAGGCCGTCTAGACTCCAACCGCGGCCAAAGGGGCTGTCGCTCCGGTTGTCCAGCAACAGCACTCCTTTCTGCTCCCGGTACTTGCCGAAGAGCGTGGCGCTGATCGTGTATTGGTAGTAGCCGGCAGGCAGCGCCGACAGGTCGGCCTGAATGCCGACGGTGGCCACCGTGCTGCCGTTTGCGATGCGCCAGTACTTGAGCGGTGTGGTGTGGGTCGCATTGCCCGGTCCGCTGAAGGTGATCTGTGCCACCAGCAGCGGGTCGCCGCTCGGGCTGAGCTCATCGGCCGAAGCGAAGGCCATGTAGTTCGCGCGCTCGGTCGCGTCGATCGGGAAGCTGAAGGTCACGATCGGCATCGTGTCGGCCGAAGTGGAGCTGTAGCCGAGCGACAGCTGCTGCGTGCGGCCAAGTGACTCGTACGGAGCGAGCTCATGGGTCTCGACGACACCGCCGGTGTCGAGCTCCACGGTCGAGTTGAAGTCGGGGGTCGGGCAATCCTGCGTTCCAAGTGCTTGACCTAACAGGTCCTTCAGTCCGAGATCCCGGCGCTCGGTAACACCGACCAAGCGCGCCAAGCCCTCCTGGTTGAAGACGCGTGGGCCGGGTGCGGTCTCGGTGACATGCGCAGACAGGCCGCGTGGCGTGCCACCGGTGCCTATCGGCGCAAAGGGCGAGGGCACCAGGCCAGGCGGCACGCCGGGAACCATCCGCTGGAGGACTGGATCGAAGACGAGGTACGGCGCACCTGGGCTTACCACGATCTGCGGCGCGCCGCCCGGGCCCGCCACCGTTCTCTCGATCCGCTCAGCCCACTGGCCTCGGTTGTTGCGCATCCACGGCAGCGGCGTGCCGTTGGCGTCGACATAGCGCCCCTCGAGATTCATCTTGAAAGGCACCGCGAAGGTCCAGAAGTTGAACTTCGGATCCACGTCGACGATGCGGTAGTCGCTGCGGATGTTGATGGCCGTGTTGAGGAGCTGCAGGTTCTCGTTGTTCGGAAGGATCTGACTGAAGTAGTGACGGTCGACGGGACTGCTCGACAGGCGTTCCTTCCAGTCCGGAAGGGATGCGCGCTCGTATTCGATCTGGCCGACCAGATTGACCAGGTTCCACGCGAACATCGCGCCAACGCCACCGTCACCAACCGAGACACCGCGGTACGACGCGTAAAGGTAGTTGTAGCCGCTGGCGAAGACGAGGTTGTCGATGGCTCCGAGCGGAATGCGGGTGGTCGCCGCGACCAGCTCGCCGCCACGGACAATGCCGATATTGCTGCCGGCCGGCGGCGCGCCGCCAGCGGCATCGGGATCGAAGGCCGGCACGCCCTGGATGAAGCGGTTGAATCCGCCGACGAAGATGTATTCCGGGTGCGGTCCGATCGAGGCCTTCAAAGCGTCCGCCGGCAGCACCAAGGTCGAGATCGGGCTGTTGACGTCGAAGTTGTCCAGTCCCGAGCCCAGGGTCAGCGTCCGCGTCAGCGGGTCCGCCGGGTCCGGTGCGCCCTGGCGCAGCTGTCCGATATAGCTCTTGCTGGCCTGGAAATTGAGCGGGTCGTCGTTCGTGATCGTCAGCAAGCCCAGCGCGTTGACCTCGCTGAAGCGGTTGGTGAAGACGATACGCCTCGGATCGCCCGTGCTCTGCAGCGACCACAGTTCCTCGCCGGGCGCCTTGTCTTCGCCACTGTTGGTGACGTAGATCTGCTTGCGGTAGCCACGTGGATTGGCGGCTGTCGGTCCCGGCGGTGGCCGGTCCGCCGGGTCAATATTGACGACGACCAGCCGGCTGCTGTCGCGCAACTTGGGCTTGTATTTGCCGTCGATCGGATCGCGCAGCGGCGCTGTGCCATTGCGGTTAGGCGCAGCCACATACAGGCGCCGGTTGTCGTCGGAGACGAGGATCTGGCGCAGGCCGACGCCCGCAGCGTCTACTTCGATCGTTTCGACCAGCTTGTGGAACTTGTCCGAGTTCGGGTCGATATCGATGACGTAGATGCGGCCCTTGAAATCCAGCGGATTGGTGGGCGAGGCGTACGACTGTTCATCGCTGACGTAAGCGTAGCGGTTGGCACTGTCGATCGAGATCCAGAACGGCTTTGAACCCGCCGGCAACACGATCTGGTCGAGCTCGGGCGTGCGCGCATCGGCATCAGCCTGTTGCAAGGCCACCATGTCAACCACCGCAACGCTGGACTGCCCGGACAGAGTGACATAGGCGCGGGTGTGGTCAGACGTCAGCGCGCTTGCCTTCGGGTTGCCGTAAGGAGCCCCGGTCGCAGGGTCGCGGCCGATGGGAATGCGAGCGACCAGGTTCAAGGCGCTTTCGGGATCCGGCGCCGCCGGATCCCCCTGGGTAAACACACCGAGCTGCGACCACAGGGTACCGTTGACCTGACCAAACATACCTGCCACGACGTAGTTGCCGTCGGCAGGCACCCGCAGCGTATTGCTGAAGAAGGGCGTGCGCCGGGTCTGCGCCACCAGTCCGGTCGACAGATCGATGTCGACCGACGTGTCGATGCGCACAAAGCGCAAGGTTGCGCCACCGACCATGATTCGTTGCGGAATCTCGACAACCACTTCTTCCAGACCGTTGCCGAGCGAGGTGATCGGGGCCACCAGGTTGGCATCGACGTCACGGCCGCTTTGCGTCCACACCGCCTTGTAGGTGGAGGAAACGGCGGTCCCCGGCGGCGCCGAGATGTTGCGGCCCCTCAGCACCGCCACCGGACTCAGTACGCCCGAAGCGACTGGCGTCAGTTGCCGAAATTCGAAGCTTGCCGACTCGATGACGGGCGCTTGCGGCACCAAGGATGCCGGCCGCGCCAGATCGAAGTCGACCCGGTTGGCACGCGTGGGGTCGATCTGTACGCCCACCGTACTGATCACGGGCAGCCCTTCCTGCGGGATCGCCACCATCGAAATGCGAGCACCGAAATCGATGGTGATGGAGATGAAGGGCGCCACCGACGCCATCACGCCGCCCAGGGTCAGGGACAAGGGGAAGGCGCCGAGCGGGAAGTTCGCCGTCACCTTGCCGCGCTCGACCTTTATCAACTCCGGTGGCGACACGAGGAAGTAGATCCCCGCCGGCGATACACCCGGATATGGCGGGGAGGACGTGCGCGCCACGTGGTCGGCACCGACGATGGCGACTTCGTCCTGCCACCAGATCGGCGACAGATTGCCCTGCGCGTCCGGGATGGTGCCCAGGCGCAGCAGGAAGAGCTCCTTGCCTACCGGCACCGAGGTTGGAACGGGGATCGCCATTTGGGCGGCAATCGCGAGCTTTTCGCCGCCAGTGTCAAGACGATAGCCCGCCAGGAAGTCCCAGCCTGGCGGCAGCGTGAGACTCACATCGCTTTCGGCCACCGGCGTCAGGCTCACGCTGCGCGCCGAGTCCAGCGCGCCCGGGGCGATCGTGATGACACTGCCATCTCGCGCGCGAATCGCCCCGCCTTCGGCGCCGAGCACGGCCTGTTCGTCCTGCGGCGCGACGACGCGGATCGGCACGACGAACTCGGCGCCGCGATAGATCACGGTGACATCGGCTGGGCCAGCGCTCAAGCCGGTGACCAAGCCGTCGGCACCGACGCTCAGCACCTGCGAGTTGCCGGCCACGTAGCCCGCCGCACCGCCCGGACCACCGACGAGGTCACCGTCCACGATCTGCACGCGCAGCGGCTTCGATGCACCGGGCACCAGCGTCAGCGCATTCGGGTAGACGTCGAGCCCGGCGAACAGCTGGGTTTCCTGGAATCGGTTGGGGTTGCCCACCACCACCGCGGTGGCGCCGCGCACCTCGCCGCGCTGCGCCACCAGCATGTCGAAGCCCTGGCGGCGGCCGACCACGGCGCTGTTGCCGACCATCTGCGTCACCGCCGGATCGCCGGTGGACAGGGTGACGTAGTTGCCGGTGAGCGCCACGCCGGTCTGGTCGGCAAAGTCGCCGATCACCTGCGGCCGCCAGGCATTGCCCAGCGCGATCTCGGGCCGCCGCTCGGCAAAGTCGATGCGCAGCAGCGGCGCATTGCTGACCGTGACCTGCAGCTCGCGCGGGGCCGACAGCGTGTAGCCGTCGTCGGCCACCACCGTGACGCTGGCGTTGCCGAAGAAGCCGGCCTCGGGGCTGAACAGCAGCTGTGTGCCGTCGCCGGACAGGCGCGCGACGCCGTGCGTGGCGCCGACGATGCGGAAGCTCAGGGCATCGCCTTCGGGGTCGCTGAGGAAGCTGGCTACCGGCAGCGCGGTGTCCAGCTCCACATGGGTGAAGCCGCTGACCGCACCGACCACCGGCGCGGCATTCGGCGCGAAGCCCAGGTTGGCATAGAGCAGCTGGCTGTCGGCGGCATCGATCCGGCCGTCACGCGTCAGGTCGGCCGCCGGCAGGAAGGTGAGGTCGCCCTGCTGGCTGCCGCGCGCGCCGGCCAGCAGGCCGGCATCGACGCCGTCCACCCGCTGGTCGGCGTTCAGGTCGCCCACCGCAAAGAGGCGCAGCGTGTAGGCGCCCGCGCCGCTGCCGGCCACGCGCAGCGTGTGCAGGCCGTCGGCGGCGAAGCGGTAGACGGCAAAGGCCCGCCCGCCGCTGCTGCCCGAGGCGATGCGCACGCCGCCGTCGATCTGCGGCAGCGCCGGCGTCAGCGCGTTGGCATCGGTGGCCGTCAGCTCCGCGCCCAGCAGGAAGGCGCCGCCCTGCGGCAGACGCACCTCACTGGGCCGCACCGCGAAGCTGTACAGGTCGGTGGCGCCGGCCGCCAGCTGGCCGGCCACCGGCCGCTCCAGGTAGGCCAGCGCGGCGCCCAGGTCCTGGCGGATCGGCTGCGTGGTCGCGCCGGCCGGCCCGTGCACGATGGCCTGGCCGCCGGCCGCGCTGCTGACCAAGGTCAGCAGGTGGGTGTCGGGCTCGGCATAGCCGTAGCGCTGGCTGCTGCCGGTGGACAGGTCGCGCGCCGACACCAGGTTGCCGGCCGCGTCGTAGGCATAGCTGAAGCTGCGGCCGTCGGGCAGCGTGACGCGGGTCAGCCGGCCCTGGGCATCGCGGCTGAAGCCGATGGCCTCGTTGCCGGGGCCGACGATGCCGCTGTCGGCCACCACCCACTGCACGCCGTCGGCAAAGCGCACGCTGGTCAGGCCGCGGTCGGCGGCGATGTCGTAGCGTGTGCCGTCGGCCGCCACCAGCGTGTACTGCGCGGCCTCGTCCTGCAGCGACGCCGGGTGGTAGGGCGCGCCGTCGTCCAGCGCATAGAAGCGGCCGGCCGCGCGCTGCAGCTTCACCGGCGCGGATTCCAGCTGCCAGCCCGCGCCCTCGTCGGGCACCCAGGCCGGCACGAACCAGCCGAAGCCGTTGCCCTTGACCTGCTGCGGCTGGAAGGTGAAGCCCACGGTGCGGCCGTCGGGTGTCTTGACGTAGGCGCGCGAGCCTTCCTGCAGCGGCGCGTAGACGCCGCTGGCCTCGGCACCGGTGGGCGGCACGTCGACCTGCACGCGCAGGTCGGCGAAGCCCAGCGTCCAGCCATGGCCGAAGCGGCCTGAGGTGCCCGCGTCCAGCACGTCGTAGCGGCGCACGAAATCGAGCGCGTGGCCGCCCAGCGTCCACTGGAAGTCGCTGACCGTTTGCTGGAAGCGCGCGGCATCGGGTGCGGCAGCGATCTCCAGCGTGGTGGTGGCCTCGCCGCGCCGGCCGGCCACGTCCTGCGCCAGCAGCCGCAGCTGGTAGAAGCCGCGCTGGAAGCCGTCGGCCTGCAGCGTGGCCAGCACGCCGTCCAACGGCTGCGTGCCCTGCGCCAGCAGCGTCCAGCCGGGGCCGTCGGCGGCCGTGCCCAGCGCGGCGATTTCCAACCGCCAGCTTTCCAGGTTGGCGTCGGCCACGCGGCCGCGGATCGCGGTGTCGGCATTCAGCCGGCGGCCGGTGAGCGTGGCGTCCAGGCTGGCCACCGGCGCGGCGGTGTCGGCCGGGTCGCGCACGCGCAGCAGCTGCGTCACCGTGCGGCTGTAGCCGTCGACATCGGTGGCGGTGGCCTGCAGCGTATACAGCCCGGTGGCCGGCGCGACGATGATCGCCCGGCCTTCGGCATCCAGCGCCACCGGCGCACCGTCGAGCGTCAGCGTGCGCGAGGCGATCGCCGAGAAGGCATCGGCCAGCACCGTCAGCGCCACCGGCTGCCCGGGCAGCGACGGGAAGCTGGGCGTCAGCGAGATCGTCACCTGCGGGCCCACCGGCAGCGCATCGACGGCCAGCGCCAGGCCACGCTGCACCTGCGTCTTGCCGTCGCTGAGCGACAGCACCACCAGGTGCTCGCCCACCTGGCCGGGCGCCGGCGTCCAGACGAATTCGCCAGTGACCGCATCCAGCGTGGCGCCCTGCGGCAGCCCGCTGGCGGCAAAGCGCAGCGTCTCGTTCAGGTCGGGGTCGCTGCCGACGACGCTGAAGCGCAGCGTGTCGCCCAGCGCCACGCGGTGGTTGCCGAAGCTCAGGGCCGGCGCGCGGTTGACGTCGTCGATGGTGATCGTCACCGTGCGCTGCGCCTCGGCACCGGCAGGGTCGCGGGTGGCGAACTGCAGCACGTGCACGCCGGCCTGGTCGTAGTCGGGCGTCCAGCGGAACTGGCCTGTGCCTTCGTCGAAGGACGCGCCGGCCGGCAGGCCACCCAGGCTGCGGTAGACCAGCAGGTCGCCGTCGGGGTCGGAGCCGGTCAGCGTGAACTGCAGCAGCGAACGTTCCTGCCCGCCGATGGCATCGATGGGCACCAGGAAGGGCGCGCGATTGGTGGGCACCACCTCGATGGCGATGGTCTCGCTGCTGCTGCGGCTGCCGTCGCTGGCCGTTAGCACGATGCCAGCGTAGCGGCCCGCGGACTCGAAGCCCGGCGTCCATTGCAGCAGGCCGGTGGCGGCGTCGAAGCGCGCGCCCACCGGCAGGTTGGCCACGCTGAAGCGCGGCGCATCGCCGTCGGCATCGGTGGCAGCCAGCTGCAGCTGCAGCGTGGCGCCTTCGGCCACCTGGCGGTCGCCCACCGGCACCAGCAGCGGCGCGGCATTGCTGGCGCGCACCTTCAGCAGCAGGGTCTGCGTGTCGCTGCGGCCGCCGCTGTCGGTGACAGTGATCTGCACGCTGCGGCTGCCGACATCGGCGGCGTCGGGCGTCCAGCGCAGCACCGCGGTGCCGTAGACCACGCCCGGCGTCAGCGTGGCGTCGTCGGGCAGGCCGGTGGCGGTGAAGCTCAGGTCGTCCTGGTCCAGGTCGGACGCCTGCAGCAGGATCTCCAGCGGCTGGCCGATCAGCGCCACGCGCTCGCCCGGCGGCAGCAGCAGCGGCGGCTCGGCCGGCGACACCGCGCTGATGACGAAGCTGCGCGTGGCCGTCAGGCTGCGGCCCGGGCCTTCGCCGTCGCCGTCGTCGCGCGCCACCAGCGTGACCACCGTGTTGCCGCGGTCGCGCTCACCCGGAGCGATGCGCAGCAGGCCCTGGCCGTTGCCCAGGTCGGTGAAGGTGGCGAAGCGCGGCAGGTTCTGCAGTTCCAGCGTCAGCGCGTTGCCGTCGGGGTCGGTCACCGCGATCGGCACTTCCAGCACCTGGCCGCGGGCCGCGCTCTGGTTGCCGATCTCCGGCAGCACCGGTGCGCGGTTGACGTTGCGCACCTGCAGCGGCACCTTGTAGACGGTGGTCAACGGCGTGCCGGTGCCGTCGCCATCGTCGGTGGCGGTGATCTGCAACGTGTAGCTGCCGGCCTGGCCGAAATCGGGCGTCCAGCTCAGCAGGCTGGTCAGCGGGTCGAAGCTGGCACCGGCCGGCAGGTTGGCCAGGCTGTAGCGCACGGTGGCGTCGGTGGTCTCGGGCGCCGACAGCGTGCCGTCGGCCAGCCGCACCTGCGGCTGGTAGCCCGGGTTGTCGGGGTCGAAGGCGAAGAGCCGCAGCGTCAGCGGCTGGCCTTCGCTGACCTGGATGCCGTCCACCGGCTCGAACACCGGCGCGGCATTGACGTTCAGCACATTGACGCGCACGCTGCGCTCGCCGATGGCCTGGCCGTCGCTGACCTGGAAGCGGATGTCGATCGGGCCGGCGCGGTCGAAGCCCGGCGTCCACTCGAACACGCCGGTGATCGGGTTCAGCATGGCGCCGGGCGGCAGGTCGGGTGCGCTGAAGCGCAGCGTCGGCGAATCGTCGTCCACCGCCTGCAGCGTGAAGCGCAGCGGGTCGCCCTGGCGCACCGTGCGCTCGGGCACGCCCAGCAGCACCGGCGCAATGTTGCCGGGGTCGACGATCATCGTCAGGTTGCGCTGCACGACGTTGACGCCGTCGCGCACCGACACGCGCACATCGTCGTAGGTGCCGGCCTGGCCGGCGGCCGGTGTCCAGCTGAGCAGGCCGCGCTCGGCATCGAAGCGCGCGCCCGGCGGCAGCTGGTCGACCGCATAGCCGATGCGGTCGCCGTCGGGGTCGCTGGCCAGCACTTCCAGCGTGAAGGGCTGGCCCACCCGCAGCCGCACCGACGGCGGCAGCTGCAGCACCGGCGCGCGGTTGCCGCCTTCGACCTGCAGCGTGAAGGCCTGCGTGGCATAGCCGCCGCGGGTGTCGTAGGCGCGCAAGAGCACAGGCGCCAGCGCGGCGGTGTTGGCCGGCGGCGTCCAGCGCAGCAGGCCGGTGGCGCCGTCCAGCTGCAGGCCGGCCGGCCCGTCCATCAGCACGTAGCTGAGCACCGCGCCGTCGGGGTCGGTGGCGGCGGCCTGGTAGCGGTATTCCTCGCCGACGCGCGCGGCCGTCGGCGCCGTGCTGCTGAACTGCGGCACGCGGTTCGGATAGGGCACCGAGAACACGCCGCTGCCCACCTGGATGTGCTGGGCCTGCGGGTTGGTCAGCGTGACGGTCTTGACCACCGTGGACGCACCCGGCGCCAGCACGCCGCCGGGCAGGCCGTTGCCGATGTCCAGGAACCAGAGCCCGCCGGTCAGCGACGCATCCAGCGGCCGGCCGGCGAAGTAGCGCGCCGGGTCCAGCACCAGCATCACTGGCACGCGCAGCTGGTAGTCGGTGCGGTTGGTGACGCGCACGTCGAAGGCCACCGTGTTGTCGCTGCGGTCGGAGCGGGTGGCGACGAAGGCGATGTCCACCAGCGCCGAGAAATCCTGCACCGCTGTGAAGGCGAACTGATGGTCGGTGCCCAGCGCCAGCCCGGCCGCCGAGCGCAGCCGCTTGTCGACGGTGACGGTGTAGACGTCGGCCGGCGGCGATTCGAAGCTGAGCGTGGCGGTGCGCGTGGCCAGGTCGTAGGCCACCGCGGTGATGATCAGCGCATTGCCGCTGGAATCGACGATGCGGTAGTTCAGCGGGTTCAGCACCGAATCGTCGGCGCGCGGCGAGCCGCGCTTCATGTCGACGTTGAAGGTGATGGCCACGCTGGCCGTAGGCAGCGCCACCAGGCTGGCATCGGGCGGATCGGTGCGCAGCACGCGCGGCGCCACCAGCGGCGCCAGCACGTCGACCTGCGCGCTGTTGGCCACCAGCAGCCGGCCGTCGCGCGTGGCCAGCAGCTGCTCGGCGCTGGGCCCGCCCGTCGCCACCTGCAGCACGCGCAGCGTCGCCAGGTCGACCATGTACAGGCTGACCGGCGCCGCATAGCCCGAACGCTGCCGTGCCGAGATGAACAGCAGCCCGGCCAGCTGCGTGCCGGCCTGGCCGAAGGCCAGCGAATCCAGCTCGGCATCGATGCGCAACTGCGCGCTGGGCCGGCCCTGGGCGTCGAAGCTGACGATCTCGCCGCGCGCCGGCCAGCGGCTGGCCCACAGCCGGCCGTTGGGCGCGATGGCCAGGTCGTCGACGCGCAGGTCGCTGAAATGGCTGAAGCGCCGCGTGGCCACGTCGAACAGCTCGATGCCATCGCCCGAGGACACATAGAAGCGCGACTGCGCCGCATCGAAGGCCAGCGACTGGGTCAGCCCGTCGCCGTAGCGGTTCAGCACCACCAGGGTCGTCGGGTCCAGCTCCAGCAGCTGGCCGCCGCCGCTGGTGGCCCACAGGCCGCCGCGGTCGTCGTAGGCCAGGTCGAAGATCGGCTCGTCCAGCACCTGGCTGGCGTTGAGCACGCGGCCGCCGTCGGCCGGCAGCACATACAGGCTGCCGCGGTTGGCGCCGCCGCTGACGACGAAGCTGCCGTCGGGCCGCTCCAGCAGCGCCAGCGGGCCGATGCCGGCGTCGCTTTGCGCGATGCCGCTGCCGAACACCGCGCCGGCAAAGGGCGCCAGCACCTGGCTGAACTGCGAGGGCCGGTCGGCCGGGCCGGCGGGCAGGCCCTTCTCGGCCTCGGCGAACAGCGCGTTGGTGGACGCGGCGTTGCTGGGCTCGGGCGGCGTGCCGGTGTCGACCGTGGTGCGGCCCACCTCGGGCACCGCGCCGAGGTTGGTGCGGGTGCCGTCGTCGGGCAGGTTCAGCGAGTTGCGCGCGATCTCGCGGTTGCCGGCGTTGTCGGTGGCCAGGGCGGCGAACTCGTAGGTGTGGCCGGCCTCGCCCTGGAACACGCCGGACCTCGCGGTGCTCTGCCGCTGCCACACCTGCCAGGCGCCGCCGTCCACCGAGACGAAGACGCTGACATGGCGCACGCCGGAGCCGCCGGGCTCTTCGATCGCGCTCCACTGCAGGTCGTAGGCATTGCCGGCCAGCGCGCGTACCGTCAGCGTGGTCACCGGCGCGGCGCCGTCGAAGGTCTGCACCAGCTCGGGCGTGTCGAAGCCGGCCTTGCCGTCGAAGGCCACGCGCGCGCTGGCCTTCACCTGCTGGCCGGTGGCCACACCAAAGCGCGGGTTGATCGTGTAGCTGACGAAGCCGCGTCCGCTGCCGTCGCCGTCCTCGGCGGTGAGCAGGCCGCGCGTGGCGTCCTGCAGCACCTCGCCGGTCTCGGGGTCGATGGCCTGCAGCACCCAGCTGGCGATCGAGGTGTTCGGGTCGACGCCGGCCGAGATGCGCAGCACGTAGCCGCGCGAATTGCGCAGGTCGATGTCGCCCTGGTAGGTGGCGCGGCCCTCGGGGATGTTGATGTTGACGCCGCCCAGCCGCATGTCGCCGAGGCGGAAGCTGTACAGGCTGAAGGCCGGGTCCAGCTGCTGCACGATGCGCACTTCGTGCACGGTGCTGCCGGTGGACGGGTTCTGGAACTCCACCGTGTAGGGCAGCGGCAGGTCGGCGGGCAGGAAGTCGGCGCTGCCGTAGCCGGCCGGGCCGGTGATCGTGGCCTGCGCCAGGTTGCTGCCGGCCTGGCCGAGCAGCGCTTCCAGCTCCAGCTGCTGCAGGTCGGCATTGGCGCTGGCCGAGGCCGGGTTCAGCCCCTTGGCGAAGACGTTGAAGGCATTGAACCAGGTGGTCTGCGCCAGGCCCAGGTCATGGTCCTCGCGCTCGGGCAGCGCCGGCACCGGCACGGCGATGATCTCCTCGACGCCGTCGACCATCACCTTGATGAAGTCGTAGCTGGCGATCGGCGCCAGGGTGCCCAGCTTGTCGCCGTACCACTCGCCGATGCGCTCGAAGAAGGCCGCCAGGTCGCCGTCGCTCTGCACGCTGCGGCCGGCGCTGCCCAGCGTGACGCCGCTGGTCAGTACGGCCAGCACGCCGGCCACGCGCGGCTGCTGGCGGATCGGCGGCGCCTGGTCCACCGGGCGCAGCAGCCCGGCCTGCTCCAGCGCGGCCAGGTAGCTCTGCACCCAGCCTTCGGCATCGCTGGC
>JAFLDH010000449.1 GCA_017302505.1 Burkholderiales bacterium | reverse complement strand
CTGGCGGCGGCCGGCGTGCGCCGGCTCAGCGCCGAACGCGCCTGCACCGTGGAGCAGGGCTCAAGGTTCTTCTCGTACCGGCGCGACGGGCGCACCGGCCGCATGGCCGCCGCCATCTGGATCCGCGGCTAGGGCTTCCTGCCGGCGGCGCGCGCGCCGGCGCATCGGCGTGCCCAGGATGTACAGCACGATCGACAGCGGCAACACGCCGTAGAGCACGAAGGTGATCAGCGCGCCGAGCACGCTGCCCACTGGCGACAGCGCCTCGGCCACCGCCATCATCAACACGACATAGATCCAGGCCAGCGCTACCAGATGCATGGGCAATGTGCAGATGTGGAAACCACGTGGTCAGCCTGCGCTAAGCTTGTGCCGCAAGAATCCATTGCACAAGAACACCTCGCAGTCCCAACGGCCGATGCGCCGTCGGCGCTGCCAGCCAGGAGACCGAGATCATGACAAAGCCCAATGCTTTCCTGCCGGACCTGGGCAGCGAAGCCATGACTGCGGTCATGGGCGATGCGTGGAAAAGCCTGTCCGGGCTGAACCTGCCGGCCGCCACGCTGGCCGAACTGCAGCGTGACTACGTGGCCTCCGCCGCCGCGCTGTGGAACGAGACACTGCAGGGCCTGACACCCGGTGCCGTCGGAAGTGCGCTGCCGGACCGCCGCTTCGCCACCAAGGACTGGGCCGAGAACCCGGCCTCGGCCTATGCCGCCCGGTTGTACCTGCTGAACGCGCAGACGCTGGCCCGCATGGCCGAATCGGTGGAAGGCGATGCCAAGACCAAGGCGCGCATCCGCTTCGCGGTGCAGCAGTGGATCGACGCGATGGCGCCCAGCAACTTCCTGGCGCTGAACCCCGAAGCGCAGGCGCTGGCGCTGAAGACGCAGGGCAAGAGCCTGGCCGCCGGCATGCAGCAGTTGCTGGACGACGCGCGCAAGGGCCATGTATCGCAGACCGACGAATCGGCCTTCGAGGTGGGCCGCAACGTGGCCACCACCGAAGGCGCGGTGGTGTTCGAGAACGAGCTGTTCCAGCTGATCGAATACAAGGCGCTGGGTGCCAAGGTGCACGAGCGGCCGATGCTGATGGTGCCGCCGTGCATCAACAAGTTCTACATCATGGACTTGCAGCCCGACAACTCGCTGATCCGCTACACGGTGGAGCAGGGGCACCGGGTGTTCGTCGTCAGCTGGCGCAACCCCGATGCGTCGCTGGCGGACAAGACCTGGGACGACTACATCGAGCATGCCGCCATCCGCGCCATCGACGTGGTGCAGGAGCTGACCGGCGCCAAGACCATCAACACGCTGGGCTTCTGCGTCGGCGGCACGATCCTGGCCACCGCACTGGCGGTGCTGGCCGCACGCGGCAAGCAGCCGGCGCAGTCGGTGACCCTGCTGACCACGCTGCTCGACTTCAGCGACACCGGCGTGCTGGACCTGTTCGTCGACGAGGCCAGCGTGCAGCTGCGCGAGATGACGCTGGGCGAGAAGGCGCCCACCGGCCCCGCGCTGCTGAAGGGCCAGGAGCTGGCCACCACCTTCAGCTTCCTGCGGCCGAACGACCTGGTCTGGAACTACGTGGTCGGCAACTACCTGAAGGGCGAGGCGCCGCCGGCCTTCGACCTGCTGTACTGGAACGGCGACGCCACCAACCTGCCGGGGCCGATGTACTGCTGGTACCTGCGCCACACCTACCTGCAGGACGAGCTGAAGCAGCCGGGCAAGCTGACGGTCTGCGGCGAGAAGCTCGACCTGTCGGCCGTGAAGGCGCCGGTGTTCATCTATGCGTCACGCGAAGACCATATCGTGCCGTGGAAGGCGGCCTATGCCTCTACCCGCATCATGAGCGGCAAGAAGCGCTTCGTGCTGGGCGCATCCGGGCACATCGCCGGCGTGATCAACCCGCCGGCCAAGAAGAAGCGCAACTACTGGACGAACAACAGCCTTCCGGCGCACGCCGAGGCCTGGCTGGACGGCGCCACCGAGGTGCCGGGCAGTTGGTGGCCCGACTGGACGGCCTGGCTGAAACCGATGGCCGGTGCGCTGGTGGCCGCGCCCAAGGCGCCGGGCAGTGCGAAGTACAAGGCGATCGAGCCGGCCCCCGGCCGCTACGTGCGGCAGAAGGCCTGAAGAGTCCCACTAGGGGGCGAACCCGGTTGACGCGGCGGCGGTGCCGGGTGAACCTTTGATCCATCAACCAAGGAGAGAGGCATGGCACAGAAAGTGGCTTACGTGACCGGTGGCATGGGTGGCATCGGCACGGCGATCTGCCAGCGGCTGCACAAGGACGGCTTCAAGGTCATCGCGGGCTGCGGGCCGAGCCGTGATTTCAAGAAGTGGCTCGACGAGCAGAAGGCGCTGGGCTACAGCTTCCACGCCAGCGTGGGCAATGTCGCCGACTGGGACAGCACCGTGGCGGCCTTCCAGAGCGCCATCGCCGAGCACGGGCCGATCGACGTGCTGGTCAACAACGCCGGCATCACCCGGGACCGCATGTTCCTGAAGATGACGCCCGAGGACTGGAAGGCGGTCATCGACACCAACCTGAACAGCATGTTCAACGTCACCAAGCAGGTGGTGCCGGGCATGGTGGAGCGGGGCTGGGGGCGCATCATCCAGATCAGCTCGGTCAACGGCGAGAAGGGCCAGGCCGGCCAGACGAACTATTCGGCGGCCAAGGCGGGCATGCACGGCTTCACCATGGCCCTGGCCCAGGAAGTGGCCAGCAAGGGCGTGACCGTCAATACCGTCAGCCCGGGCTACATCGGCACGGACATGGTGCGCGCCATCAAGCCCGAGGTGCTGGAGAAGATCGTCGCCACGATCCCGGTGAAGCGCCTGGGCACGCCGGAAGAAATCGGTTCGGTCGTGGCCTGGCTGGCCGGCGAGGACAGCGGCTTCACCACCGGTGCCGATTTCAGCTGCAACGGCGGCTTGCACATGGGTTGAGGCAGCGGCACCGTCCCGCATCCAGGCGCCGGCCCATGCCGGCGCCTTTTCGTTTCAGGTCCCGGCCAGAAAGAACTTGATCAGACCCTTGGCCACGAAGCCCAGCAGGCCGAAGCCCAGGGCCAGGAAGAGGACGAAGGTGCCAAAGCGGCCTGCCTTCGACTCGCGCGCCAGCTGGAAGATGATGAACACCATGTACAGCATGAACGCGCTGACCCCGAAGGTCAGCCCGAACTGGGCTATCTGGTCTTCGCTGTAGCCAAACATCAGTCGTTGACCGGCAAGTCGGTGCGCGCCACCAGATCGCGATAGGCGTGCCAGCTGGAATAGGACAACCAGGGCACCGCAAGGATCAGGCCCAGCAGCAGGGTGCTCATGCCGATCAGCGTGATGGCCATCAGCAAGCCGCCCCACAGCGCCATCGGACCGGGGCTCTGCAGCACGGCACGCCAGCTGGTCAGCACCGCGGCCAGCACGCCGATGCGCCGCTCCATCATCAGCGGGATGGCCAGCACGCTCGACGCGTACACCGGCGCGACCATCACGCCGCCCAGCATCAGCCAGCCTTCGAACAGCCAGCCGGTGTCGGCCAGCACCACGGTGTGCAGGAAGTCCAGCGGCTCGCGGATGGGCTGCGGTGCGAAGGCCGTGATCAGCGAGGCCGAGGTCAGCACCCAGCCCGTGCCGGCGGCGGCCAGCAGCACGCCGAACAGCACCAGCCGATGGTCGCGCGGCCGCCAGGCGCGCAG
>JAFLDH010000448.1 GCA_017302505.1 Burkholderiales bacterium | reverse complement strand
CTGGAAGCCCCGGCCGCCGCGCGCCGTTTCTTGGCCATCGGCCGCCGGCGCTCAGGCCCGCGCCTGCGGCAGGTAGCGCACCGACAGCACGCCTTCGATGGCGCGCAGCCGGTCGAGCACCGCGGCATCGACGGCGCTGTCCACGTCCACCAGCGTGTAGGCCATCTCGCCGCGCGACTTGTTGACCATGTTGTGGATGTTCAGCCCGGCCTGCGCCATCGCGGTGGAGATCTGCCCCAGCATGTTCGGCACGTTGGCATTGGCGATGGCCACGCGGAAGCCGCTTTCGCGCGCCATGCTCACCGCAGGGAAGTTCACCGCGTTGGCGACGTTGCCGTGTTCCAGGTAGTCACGCAGCTGGTCCACCACCATCACTGCGCAGTTCTCCTCGGCCTCGCGGGTGGAGGCGCCCAGGTGCGGCAGCGCGATCACGCCCGGCTGGCCGTGCAGCGCCGCCGACGGGAAATCGCAGACATAGCCGCCCAGCGCCTGAGCGGCCAGCGCAGCCAGCACGGCGGCGTCGTCGACCACACCTTCGCGCGAGAAGTTCAGCAGCACCGCGCCGGGCCGCATCAGCCCCAGGTTGGCGGTGCCCACCAGGCCGCGCGTGGCGGCCACCAGCGGCACGTGCAGCGTGACGAAGTCGCTGGCGCGCAGCACCTCGGGGATGCTGCCGGCACGCTTGACCTGCGAGGGCAGGCTCCAGGCGGCGTCGACGGTGATGTCCGGGTCATAGCCCAGCACGTCCATGCCCAGCTTGATGGCCGCATCGGCCACCAGGCAGCCGATCTTGCCCAGGCCGATGACGCCCAGCGTGTGGCCGGCCAGCTCGAAGCCGGCGAAGGCCTTCTTGCCGTCCTCGACCTTCTTGTCCAGGTCGGTCGCGTTCACGTCCAGCGCCTCGACGAAGCGCAGCGCCGCCGGCAGGTGGCGCGCCGCCAGCAGCATGCCGGCGATGACCAGTTCCTTCACCGCATTGGCATTGGCGCCCGGCGCGTTGAACACCGGCACGCCACGCGCGCTGAGCTTCGGCACCGGGATGTTGTTGGTGCCGGCGCCGGCGCGGCCGATGGCCAGCACGCTGCCCGGAATGTCCATCGCATGCATGTCGGCCGAGCGCAGCAGCACGGCGTCCGGTGCGGCGATGTCCTTGCCGACGCGGTAGCGGTCGGTGGGCAGCCGCTGCAGGCCCAGCGGCGAGATCTGGTTCAGCACCAGCACCTGCAGCTTGCCGGCCTCAGCCATGCTTCGCCTCGAATTCCTTCATGTAGGCCACCAGCGCCTTGACGCCTTCGATCGGCATGGCGTTGTAGATCGACGCGCGCATGCCGCCCACCGAGCGGTGGCCCTTCAGCTGCAGCATGTGGCGCTCCTCCGCGCCCTTCAGGAAGGCGGCGTCCAGCGATTCGTCCTTCAGCTTGAAGGGCACGTTCATCAGCGAGCGGTCGGCCTTGGCCACCGGGCTGCTGTAGAACGCGGTGCTGTCCAGGTAGTCGTACAGCAGCGCGGCCTTGGCACGGTTGTGCGCCTCCATCGCCTTCAGCCCGCCTTGCGCCTTGATCCAGTTGAACACCAGCCCGGCGATGTAGATCGCATAGGTGGGCGGCGTGTTCAGCATCGAGTCGTTGTCGGCCTGCTGCTTGTAGTCGAAGGCCGACGGCGTGATCGGCAGCGCCTGGCCGATCAGGTCGTCGCGCACGATCACGATCGTCAGCCCGGCCGGGCCGATGTTCTTCTGCGCACCGCCGTAGATCAGGCCGTACTTGGCCACGTCCACCGGCCGGCTGAGGATGTTGCTGGACATGTCGGCCACCAGCGGCACGTTGCCCACATCGGGGGTGAAGTGGTATTCGACGCCGCCGATGGTCTCGTTGCTGCAGATGTGCACGTAGGCGGCGTCGGGATCCAGCTTCCAGCTGTCGCGCGGCGGCACGCAGCTGTAGCCGGCGTCCTTGGCGCTGGCCGCGACGTTGACCTTGCAGTACTTGCCGGCCTCCTTGATCGACTTCTTCGACCATTCACCAGTGTCGATGTAGTCGGCCGACGCCTTGCCGCGCAGCATGTTCATCGGCACGATGGCGTTCTCGCCGATGGCGCCGCCCTGCATGAACAGCACCTTGTAGTTCGCCGGCACGGCCAGCAGCTCGCGCAGCAGGCTCTCCGCCTCGGCGTGGATCGAGATGAACTCCTTGCCGCGGTGGCTCATCTCCATCACCGACATGCCGCTGCCGTGCCAGTCGAGCATCTCCTCGGCCGCCTGGCGCAGCACGGTTTCGGGCAGCGCGGCCGGGCCGGCGCTGAAGTTGTAGGCACGGGGCATCGGGATCTCTCCTGGCAGGGAACGGGACGGGACTCGCGCTATTCTCGCCTGATGGACACGCTCTTCGACATCGCCCCGCGGCCCGAGTACTTCAGCGAAGGCCACCAGGAATTCCGGCGCACGGTGCGCCAGTTCGTCGCCCGCGAGATCGCGCCTTTCGTCAACGAATGGGACGAGGCCGGCAGCTTCCCGCGCGAGCTGTACCGCAAGGCGGCCGAGGTCGGCATCATCGGCCTGGGCTACCCCGAGGAATACGGCGGCACGCCGGCCGATGTGTTCTACAGCATCGTCTCGGCCGAAGAGATTGCCCGCGCCGGCTGCGGCGGGCTGCAGGCCAGCCTGGGCTCGCACGGCATCGGCATGCCGCCGGTGGTGGCCCACGGCAGCGAGGCGCTGAAGCAGCGCGTGCTGCCGCCGGTGATCCGCGGCGAGAAGATCGCCGCGCTGGCCATCACCGAGCCCGGCGGCGGCTCGGACGTGGCGGCGCTGAAGACCACTGCGGTGCGCGATGGTGACCACTACGTCGTCAACGGCGAGAAGACCTTCATCACCTCGGGCATGCGCGCCGACTACCTGAGCGTGGCGGTGCGCACCGACCCGGCCAACAAGGGCCCGGGCGGCGTGTCGCTGCTGCTGATCGAGGGCGACACGCCGGGCCTGTCGCGCACCGAGCTGAAGAAGATGGGCTGGTGGTCCAGCGACACCGCGCACCTGCGCTTCGACAACTGCCGGGTGCCGGTGGGCAACCTGATCGGCGCTGAAGGCGCGGGCTTCAAGGCCATCATGCACAACTTCAACAGCGAGCGGCTGATGATGGCCACGCTGGCCTGCGCCTATGCCGAGGCCTGCACCGACGAGGCGCTGGCCTGGGCGCGCGAGCGCAAGACCTTCGGCGCATCGCTGTCCGAGCGGCAGGTGATCCGCCACAAGCTGGTGGACATGGCGCTGCGGGTGGAGACGGCGCGCAGCTTCGTCTACGACCTGGCCTGGCGGCTGCAGCAGGGCCTGGGGCCGGCGTCGGCGCTGGTGGCGCGCACCTGCATGGCCAAGATCGTGGCCACGCAGGCCATGCAGTACTGCGCCGACCAGGCGGTGCAGATCCTCGGCGGCATGGGCTTCATGCGCGGCACGAAGAGCGAACGCATCTACCGCGAGGTCAAGGTCATGATCATCGGCGGCGGCTCCGAGGAGATCATGAAAGACCTGGCGGCGCGGCAGCTGGATATCTGAGCACCGTCAGGTCTGCTGCGCCAGGGCCAGGGCCTGCTCGAGCCGGGCGCGGGCCCGACGCCAGCGGGTGCCGGTACCGGGCAGCAGCCTGTCGATGGCACCGCACCATTCGGCCATCGGCTTCGGCCCGGCCATGGCGCAGGCGGCACGCGCGTCGTCCAGGCGGCCCTGCAGCGCCAGCGCA
>JAFLDH010000447.1 GCA_017302505.1 Burkholderiales bacterium | reverse complement strand
CGCATCGGCGGCAGCAGCGCGGCCAGCGCGCGCACCGCGGTGCTCTTGCCGGTGCCGCGGTCCCCGAAGACCAGCACGCCGCCGATGCGCGGGTCCACCGCGGCGGCCAGGATCGCGAGCTTCATCTCGTCTTGGCCGACGATGGCGGAAAAGGGAAAGGCCAGCGCCATCTCAGCTCACTCTCTCTCTGTCGGCCGCATGGCGGCGCGCGCGGCGCACCGCGAAGAAGGCCAGCACCGCCAGCGCCGGCACGGCAATGCCGACGATCAGGTCGGGCTCGAAGCGCCAGCCGCCGGCCTTGACGCCCTTGGCCAGGTAGCCCACCAGCCCGGCCATGTAGTAGACGATGGCCGCCACCGACAGGCCCTCCACCGTCTGCTGCAAGCGCAGCTGCAGCCTGGCGCGCCGGTCCATCGACGCCAGCAGCGCCTGGTTCTGGCGCTCGCGCGCGATGTCCACCCGCGTGGACAGCAGGTTGCTGGCGCGCGCGATGCGCTCCGACAGGCCGTGCAGCCGCGATTCGGCGGTCTGGCAGGTGGCCACCGCCGGCGTGAAGCGGCGGGCCATGAATTCTTCGATGGTCTGCAGCCCGGGCAGCCGGGACTCGCGCAGCTCGGCCACGCGCCGCGTCACCAGCTCGAAGTAGGCGCGGCAGGCGCCGAAGCGGAACTGGCTGGCGGCCAGGCCGCTTTCCACCTCGGCCGCCAGGCGCGTCAGTTCGTGCAGCAGCTGTTCGTCATCGCCCTGCCCCTGGGCCAGGCCGTCGGTCAGCGTGGCGAGTTCGCGCTCGATGGCCAGCATGCGCGGTGTCTGCCGGCGCGCAATGGGCAGGGCCAGCAGCGTCAGCAGCCGGTAGGCTTCGATCTCCACCAGCCGCTGCAGCGTGCGGCCGGCCTGCCCCGGCGTCAGGCCGTGGTCCAGCACCAGCCAGCGCGAGAAGCCGTCTTCGTGCAGCCGGAAATCGGTGAACACGGCACCGGCGCCTTCGGCGATGCGCGAGCCCGCGACACCGCCCTGCGCCCCGAAATGCTCGGCCAGCGAGGCCGCATCGGTGCCCAGGCCGTCGTCCGGGATCAGGTCCACGTGCACGGCGGCAATCGTGCGCCCGGGCACGCTGGACAGCCATTCGGCCGGCAGCAGCAAGGCCGCCGGCTCGGCGAAAGGGCGGCTGCCCGGCGCCTTGGCGGCGATGATCAGGTAGCCCGAGAACTCGCCATGGCGTTCCCACTTGAGGCGCACGCCGCCCAGGTTGACGCGGAAGTGCGTGGCCCCCGCCGCCGGGCCCGGCACCGCATGGCGGCGGCACAGCGCCTCCAGGTGGGCGAACTCGCGCGGCCGGTCGTCGGCATCCACCAGCACCGCGATGTAGCTGGCCCGGGCCGGCGGCTGCACGGTCTCGGGCGGGCGCGCATGCACCTCTTCGGCCATCGCATAGCGCTCGGCATGGTTCGGCGGGAAGATGGGCATGGGTGCGTCGAGGAGGCCGGCGGCACGGGGTGCGGGACGGCCTGCCAAGTATGTCATCTTGGCATGACGCCGCCCACTGTCAGATCAAGCAACGCTCAATGCACCGCGCGCTGCTGGCCCTGCCAGTAGCGCGCGCGGATGGCCTTCTTGTCCAGCTTGCCCAGGCCGGTGACCGGCAGCGCATCGACGAAGTCGATGGCCTTGGGCGTGTGCACCGGGCCCTTGCGCTCGCGCACCAGCGCCATCAGCTCCTCAGCCGCCACGCTGGCGCCGGCGCGCAGCACCACCAGTGCGCGCACCGCCTCGCCCCACTTCTCGTCGGGCACGCCGACCACCGCCGACGAGGCCACCGCCGGGTGCGTGGCCAGTACGTCCTCCACCTCGCGCGGATAGACGTTGAAGCCGCCGGAGATGATCATGTCCTTGCTGCGGTCGACGATGTACAGGTAGCCGTCGGCATCGCGCCGCGCCATGTCGCCGGTGTACAGCCAGCCGTGGCGGAAGGCCTTGGCCGTCTCCTCGGGCTTGTTCCAGTAGCCCTGCATGACGATCGGGCCGCGCACGCAGATCTCGCCCACCTCGCCGTCGGCCACCGGCCGGCCTTCGTCGTCCAGCAGCGCCAGCTGCGCGCCCACGCAGGGCGTGCCGCAGCTGGCCAGCCGCTCGGGGTGATGTTCCGGGTCATGCTCGTGCTGGTGCAGCACGGTCACGGTGTTCGGCGCCTCGCTCTGCGCGTACAGCTGCATGAACACCGGGCCGAAGACGCGCATGCCCTCGATCAGCCGCGCCGGCGACATCGGGCTGGCGCCGTAGATGATCAGCTGCAGGCTGGACAGGTCGGCCTGCGCGCGGCCCGGGTGGTCGAGCAGCACGTAGACCATCGTCGGCACCAGGAAGGTGGCGGTGATGCGGTGCTGCTGCACCAGCCGGCAGAACTTGTCGGGCGTGAAGCCCTGCGTCATCGCATAGGTGCCGCTCTTCAGCAGCACCGGCATGATCATCGCGCCCGAGGCATGGGTGATCGGCGTCAGCGCCAGGAAGCGCAGCTCGCGCGGCCAGTCCCAGTCGGCCATCTCGGTCAGGATCATCTGCACGTGCACGCGGTGGGTGTGGGCCACGCCCTTGGGCCGGCCGGTGGTGCCGCCGGTGTAGACCAGCACGCACACGTCGTCGGCCTCGGCCTCGTTGCGCAGCGGCTGCGGGGCATGGCCGGCCATCGCGGCCAGCAGGTCCTCGCCCAGCGCACCCAGCGGGCCGAAGCCCATCACCCGGCCCACGCGGGGCACGCGCTGTACCAGCCGCGCGGCGCGTTCGGCGAAGGCCTCGGGGTCGACGAACAGCGTGCGCACGCCCGAGTCCTCCAGGATGTAGGCATGGTCGTCCTCACTGGAGGTGGGGTTCATCCAGGTCAGCCGCAGGCCCATCAGGTAGGCCGCCGCGGTGATCAGGAAGGCCTCGGGCCGGTTGGCCGACAGCGTGGCCACCGCGTCGCCGCGCTGCAGGCCGCGGGCCTTCAGCACCTGCACGGCCTGGCTGATCAAGGCGCCCAGCTCGCGGTAGCTCCAGCGCGCATGGTCGCTGATGAAGGCGGTGCGCTCACCGCCGCGGGCCACCGCGGTGACCACCAGGTCACCGACCGAAGGGCCTTGGTACAGGGATGGGTTCATCGGCTGCCGCTCCAGACAACGCCCGCCATCGGGCGCCGGTCATTGTGCGGCAGCGCCTTCAGGGCGTGGCCAGCGGCTCGATGCGCGCCGGCACGTACTTGTGCCAGGGCGTGCCGGCGAAGGCGTCGCGGTCTTCCAGGCTGGTCAGCTCGTTCGGCGGCGCGCCGTGCAGCGCCGCCGCTTCGCCCGCAGGGAAGTCCACGCCCTGGCCGTTGGGCAGCGACACATGGCCGGGCTGCATGCGGTCGCTCAGGCCCACCACCACCGGCCACGAGCCGCGCGCGGTGCTCAGCCGCGCCATCGCGCCGTCGGCCAGGCCCAGCCGCTCGGCGTCGGCCGGGTTCATGCTCAGCGCGCCCTCGCGGTCCTTGCGCCGCCAGTCGGGGTTGCGCACGATGGTGTTGGCGGTGTACGAGCGCCGTTCGCCGGCCGACAGCACGAAGGGGAAGGCCGCGCCGGGCTGCGGCGCCGGCTCGTCGGCCAGCCCGCGCAGCTCGTCGAAGAACTCGGGCAGCGCCAGCTGGATGCGGCCGTTGGGCGTGGCCACGCGGCCCATCGATTCGGCCCAGTCGTCCTGCGCGAACACCAGCCCCGAGGGCGCGGCCAGGATCGCATCGAAC
>JAFLDH010000446.1 GCA_017302505.1 Burkholderiales bacterium | reverse complement strand
GCGCGGCACCGGCCGCGATCAGGCGCCGCCGACGCCGAACAGGCGCTCCACGTCGGCCGCCTCCAGGGCCCGCCATCGGCCCTCGGCCAGGTCGCCCAGGTCCAACCCACCGACCTGCGGCCGGTGCAGCGCCTGAACGTGGTTGCCGGTGGCAGCGAACATGCGCCGCACCTGGTGGTAGCGGCCTTCGTGCAGGGTCAGGCGTGCCTGGCGCGGGCCCAGCACCTCCATTTCCGCCGGCAGCAGGGCGGTGGTCTCCGATTCCAGCAGCAGGGTGCCGCTGGCGAACAGTGCCGCCTCGTCGCCGCGCAGGTCTTCGGCCAGCGTGGCTTCGTAGACCTTGGGCAGTTTCGATTTCGGCGAGACGATCCGGTGCAGCAGCGCGCCATCGTCGGTCAGCAGCAGCAGGCCGGTGGTGTCGCGGTCCAGGCGGCCGACAGTGGACAGTGCCGGATCGCGCAGGCGGAAGCGCGGCGGCAGCAGGTCGTGGACGATCCGGCCCTTGTCCTTGCTCGAACAGGTGCAGCCGGCCGGCTTGTTGAGCATCAGCACCAGGCCCTGCGGCGGATCCAGCGGCTCGCCGTCCACCCGCACGCCGTCGTGGTCGAGCGGATCGTCGGCATACAGCACCTCGCCGGCGGCGTCGGTGACGCGGCCCTCACGGAACATCCAGGCCACCTCCCTGCGGCTGCCGTAGCCGAGGTTGGCCAGGTGCTTGACCAGTTTCATCGACTTGGCCATCTCAATCCCCTGTTGCTTCGAACACTTTGAACCCCCCGCCCTCGGCCAGCACCCGGCGGCGACTGAACATCCGTGCCAGGGTCGCCTCGTAGGGCAGGTGGCGGTTGGCCACCAGCAGCAGGCGCCCGCCGCGGCGCAGCGACCGGGCAGCCACTTCGATGAAGCGTTGGCCCAGCTCCGGGCGATCGCCGCGATCGTGGGCGTGGAACGGCGGATTGCTGACGATGAAATCGTAGCCGTCGCCGGGCAGGCCACCGGCCACGTCGTGCCAGTGGAATCCCAGCGCCACGCGTCCTGCATGCCGGGCCAGGTTGGCGCGGGCCAGCTCCAGCGCACGCGCCTCGGCCTCGTACAGGTCCATCGCGGCCACGCCCGGTGCGCGTTCCAGCACCGCGTCGGCCAGGTAGCCCCAGCCGGCGCCGAGGTCGGCACCGCGTCCGCACAGGTCGGCAGGCAGGTGGGCGGCCAGCAGCGCCGACGCCGAGTCGATCCGGTCCCAGGCGAACACCCCGGGGCGGCTGCGATAGCGGCCATCGAGGATCGGCCGCGGCGCGTCGGCCCGGCGCCAGCGCTGCAGCAGTGCCGGGTCATGCGCGTCGTGCAGCGGCGGAGTCCAGAACACCCGGCAATGGAACTTGGCGAGCGTGCCGGCCAGCCCGGCCAGTTGCTGCAGGTCGCGCTCGCGCGATCTGGCGCCTTCGTCGTTGGCCACCGCCGCCACCACGCGCGCGCCGGGCGCGGCCATCGCCACTGCGCGCGCCAGCAGCGCCTGCGCCTCGTCGCGCTGGCGCGGCGGCAGCACCAGCACCAGTGACGCAGCGCCTGCCTGGTCGAGTCCGGGCTGCACTTCCAGCCCGGCCGCGCGCAGGCCGTCGGCCAGCGGCTTGAATCCCTGCTCGCAGCGCAGCCCCGCTAGCGGATACTGGCGCAACGGCCAGCCATCGCGCGCGCGCAGGAATACGACCTGCCCCTCTGGCGGCCACGCCAGTGCGCCGTCATCGAACGGCAGCAACAAGGCTTTCAGCGGGGCGTCGTCGGCGGACAAGCGGGGGGACGGATGGAAAGGCGCTGCATTATCCGCCATCGCGGCACTGCCTGCGCCCGGCCTGACCCAGGTCAAGGCGCTGACGACCGCGGCGCGCAACCCTGCACCGATGGCCAGCGGACATGCGATGAAAACCCCGGTATCGCTTGAAATCGACGGCGCGATGGTCGCCCGCGAACTCGACCTGGACGTAGCCCGGTTCCGCCAGCTGATGGCCGACGGCAAGATCGCGGTGCTGTGCGAACGCGGCACCGGCGAAGACGCCAACACCTGGCGCGCATCGTTCTACCACGGCCAGCGGCGGGCCCGTTTCGTGGTCGATGCCAATGGCAAACCGTTACCGCCCTGAGTCCGGCCGGCGGTGCCGGCTTGCCGCGCACCCGGCACCCTTACGGGCACGATCGTCCCCGGCACCCGCAGCGCCGGCGTCGTTGCTCATGGCTGCTCATGGCTGCCCATCGTTGCCTCCCCTGACTGCACTGCAGGCGTCGCCGCCGCCGCGCCCGCATGCAGGCGCACGATGCGCCAGCCGGTGATGCCCAGCAGCAGGGTCAGCAGCGGCGCGATGTAGTTGAACACCGCGTACGGCAGGTAGGCGATCGTCGGCACCCCCAGCACCACCGACATGTAGGCGCCGCAGGAATTCCACGGCACCAGCGCCGAAGTGACGATGCCCGCATCGCCGACCGCACGCGACAGGTTCTCCGGCGCCAGCCCGCGCCGGGCGAACTCGTCTCGGTACAGGCGGGTCGGCAGCAGCAGGGCGATGTACTGGTCGCCGGCGGCCAGGTTGAGCCCGAACGCGGTGCCGACCACCGAGGCGAACAAACGCCCGGTCGACCTTGCCCGGTGCAACAGCGGGGCCACCAGCTTGCCGAGCAGGCCGAAGTCGTCGACCAGGATGCCGAAGGTCACCGCACCGATGATCAGCCAGATGGTCAGCAGCATCGAGTCCATGCCACCGCGCGAGAGCAACGCATCGACCTGGGCCATGCCGGTGTCGGCCTGGAAGCCATTGGCCATCGCCAGCCACACGCCCTTGAGCGCGACCACCGGCGCCGAGGCGCCCGGCTCGGCCACGAACTGCGCCACCGCCTGCGGCTGCATGAACGTGGCCATCGCCCCGGCCAGCAGCGCCGCGCTCATGATCGCCAGCACCGCCGGCACCTTGCGCACCGACATGGCCAGCAACAACAGCAACGGCAGCAGGTTCCACGGCGTGATCCGGAACAGTCCCTCGATGTGCTGCAGTTCGGCGTGGGTGACCACGTCGGGCAGCGCCCCCTGGCGGCTCGCGCCCAGCACCGCGAAGGCCAGCAATGCGAGCAGCCCGGCCGGGATCGTGGTCCAGGCCTGGGTACGGATGTGGCGGAACAGTTCCACCCCGTTGAGCTGCGCCGCCAGCACCGTGGTTTCCGACAGCGGCGAGATCTTGTCGCCCACGTAGGCGCCGGAAATCACCGCACCGGCGGTCATCGCCGGCGAGATCCCGAGCATCTGCGCCAGCCCCACCAGGCCCACGCCGACCGTGCCGGCCGTGGTCCACGAACTGCCGATGCTCAGCGAGATGGCGGCGCAGACCACGAACGCCACCGGCAGGAATACCGTCGGGCTGATCAGCTTGATCCCGTAGTACACCAGGGTGGGAATGGTGCCGGACATGTTCCAGGTGCCGATCAGCGCGCCCACCGCCAGCAGGATGAAGATCGCACCGACCACCGTGGCCAGGCCCTTCTGCCCGGACTGGGCGATCTCCTCCCAGGGATGGCCGTTCTTCATGATCACGGCCACCGCCACCAGCGTAGCCAGGATCATCGCCACCTGCATCGGCCCATCGATCGCGGACAGGCCGAACAGCGCCACCGAGGCGCCGACCAGCAGGACCAGCACGATCAGCGGAATCGCCGCATCGAGATAGGACGGCGGCTTCGCTTGCCGCGGCGTGCTTGCTTCTGCCATGTGCCCCTCCCC
>JAFLDH010000445.1 GCA_017302505.1 Burkholderiales bacterium | reverse complement strand
AACGGTCGCCTCGTGCAGGGCGGCGCGCAGCGCGCCATCGTTGCTGTCGCCGAAGACGGCGGGCAGCAAGAGCCAGCCCAGCGTCTGCCCGGCCCAGGCGACCGGCAGGTGCGGCCCCTGCGGCGGTGGCTGCTCGGCCGACACGGCCGCCACCCAGGCCAGCTCGATGCCGGCGGCATCGGACAGCGCCCGTGCCATCTGCTGCGGCAACGCCTGTGCGTCCAGACCCATGGCCAGCACACGATGGGAGGCCGTCAGCACGGCCAATGGCCCCGGGGCGCCGGCCGGCGCCGCATCGGTGGGCAAGGTTTGCGGGCTCGGGCGGCCGGCTTGCATTGTGATACTGTTTTTGCGCGCAGCTTGCGCGAGCCGTGCAGTCTAAGCCCAGCATGCCCGGGCCATGCCCGGAAAAGCGCGGGTTGCCAGGACGTGTCGGCGGCATGCACTGGGAAAGCACGGCATCGCCTGCCGGGAGATCTGGACAACGCGGCAATGCACACGAAAAGCGCGGTGTCGCTGCCTATGATCGTCGCAGCACCTCAATCTGGCCCTGCGCTTGAAGTCCTCGCACCTTGTCCTGCCGTCGGGCCTGCCGACGGATGATCGCCGCCCCTGGTATGCACGGCTGGCCGCTGCATGGCGCCGGCGCCTGCCGGGCCGCGGCACACCGCAGGGCGGCAACGATGCCGAGACCTTCTACGCGGCGATGTGCCAGGCCCATCCGCAGGCGATGTGGATCTACGACCTGGCCACGCTGCGCTTCCTGCAGGTGAACGACGCGGCCATCGCCCAGTACGGCTACAGCCGCGACGAGTTCCTGCAGATGTCGATCCTGCATGTGCGCCCGGACCCGGAGCCGTTGCATCCGCCACCCACCGCGGCGCCGAGTGCAGCCTGCATCTGGGAGCATGTCTGCAAGGATGGCCGTCGGCTGGAGGTCGACGTGCAGGGCTGCGACCTGGTGTTCCAGGGCCGGGCGGCACGCATGGTGCTGCTGCGCGATGTCAGTGCCGAACAGCAGCTGAAACGCGAACTGGCCGCGGCCATGGCCGCCGAGGCGCAGGCCCATGCCGATCTGCAGCAGGTGATGGACCGCATCAGCGACGGCTTCATGGCGCTCGATGCGCAAGGGCGCTTCACCCATGCCAACCAGCGCGCGGCGCAGTTGCTGGGCCTGCCGGGCGGCACCGTGCTGGTCGGCCGCTCGCTCGACACGCTGCGCCCCACACCGGGCGTGAGCATGCTGGCCGACCGCGTGGCCACGGCCCTGCGCCATCAGCGCCCCAGCCATTGCGAGCAGCGGCTGGCGGCTGACGGACCGTGGTGCGAGCTGCGTGTCTTCCCGTCGGACCGCGGGGTCACGATCCACCTCTCGGACGTCAGTGCGCAACGCAGGGCGCGCGAGGCCCTGCGCCAGAGCGAGCGGCAGTTCCGCCTGCTGGCCGAGCGTCTGCCAGCGATCATCTACCGCGCCCCGGCCGACGCCACCGCGCCCTGCACCTACATCAGCCCGGCCATTCGCCAGCTGGGCTACACGCCGATGCAGTGGGCGTCGGGGGCCGGGCCCAACTGGGCGCAGTCGCTGCACCCCGACGACCGGATGCGCGTGGCCGACGAACTTCGCACGCTGCACGCGACGGGCGGCGAGTTGCACATGAACTACCGGCTACGCGACCACAAGGGCCAGTGGCGTCACTACATCGACCATGCCCGTGCGGTGGCCCAGCCCGATGGGCGGATCGAGGTGCAGGGCGTGATGGTCGAGGTGACCGAGCTGCGCCGCACCGAGCAGGCGCTACGCGAGGCCGAGGCCTGCCAGCGCGGCCTGTTCGAGGCCATGGCCGAGGGGGTGTTGCTGTTTGATGCCGGTCAACGCATCGTCGAGAGCAACACCGCGATGACAGGCCTGTCTGGGTATGCTCAGGCCGAGTTGATGCGCATGACCGTGCCTGAGCTGTTGCGATCCACCGAGGGTGCCGCCGGGCAGTACCCGGCCGAGGCCGAGATGCGCCACAAGGACGGACATCTCGTGCCGGTCGAGATCAGCCAGCGCCCGGTGCGCGAAGGTTTCAGCGTGCTGGTGCTGCGCGACGTGACCGAGCGGCGCCGGGCCGAGCAGGCCGTGCGCGAGCACAAGAGCGAACTGACCGAGTTGACCGAGCGGCTGCTGGCGCAGGAGCGCGAGACCACGCGCTACATCGCCCAGACGCTGCACGAGCAGGTGGGGCAGCAGCTGACGGTGGCACGGCTGCGCCTGGATGCCACCGCCACGATGCATGCCGACGCCATGACCGACGCGTTGCACCTGGAATGCCGGCAGCTGGCCCGCAGCCTGGACCAGGCGATGGGCGAGGTGCGATCGGTGCTGCACGCGCTGCGGCCGGCGCTGCTGGAAGAGCAGGGGCTGGTGGCGGCACTGGACAACGAGGTGCGCACGCGTTCCATCGATCCGGCCCGGGCCGATGTGTTGCTGGAACTGGACGAAGACGATCTGGGGCTGCGCTGGCCTGCCGATGTGGAGTACGCTGCCTTCATGATCGCCCGTGAAGCCATCGTCGATGCCCAGCAGCGCAGCGGCTGCACGCTGGTGCGCGTGGTGCTTTCCGGCGATGCGCACAGCTTGCAGCTGGAGGTGATCGATGACGGCCAGCCCGCCGCGCAGGTGCTGCCTGCAGCGCCGCTGGGGCATCTGGGCCTGGTGGGCATGCGTGAACGGGCCGTGGCGATTGGTGCCCGTTTCGAGGTGCAGTACGATCCCGTTTGTGGTCGTACCGCGACCCTGCTTTGGCTGAAAGGCAAGCAATGACCGATGTCTACGTGGTCGACGACCACGCCATGCTGCGTGACGGCCTGGCCGTGGTGCTGCGGGCGGCGGGCCACCATGTGGTGGGCGAAAGTGGCGATCCGACTGTGGCGCTGGCCGAGATCCAGCGCCTGGCTCCGCAGGTGCTGTTGCTCGACCTGCACCTGGGCCAGCGCTCGGGCTTCGAGTTGCTGACCGAACTGCAGCGCCGCAAGGTCGAGGTGCAGACCATCGTGCTGACGATGTCCGAGCTGCCACGGCATGTGGCCGAGGCCATGCGCCTGGGTGCCATGGGCTACATGCTGAAGGGCGCGCCTTCGGCCGAACTGCTGCAGGCCATCGAGGCGGTGGCTTCCGGCCGGCGCTACCTGGGTGGCGTGGTGGCCGACCTGGCGGTACAGGGCCTGACGGCCGGCGACGACGCCACGGCGCTGGGCAAGCTGTCCGCGCGCGAGCGGCAGATGGCCGAGCTGGTGGTGCGCGGCAAGTCCAGTGCGCAGATCGGCACCCTGCTGCATCTGTCGCCGAAGACGGTGGATTCCTATCGCAGCCGGTTGATGGCCAAGCTGGGCGTGGCCGACGTGCCGGCGCTCGTGCGCTTCTCGATCCGCACCGGCCTGATCGACGCCGACGAGCGCTGACGCGCGCGGCGCGGCCACGCATTCCTCGCGGGGCCGATGCAGGATTCCTCGCAGACGGCGGGGCCTGCGCTTCCTAGAGTCTGCACCATGCCGACGCGGCCTCTTCTGAAGAAGGGGCCGCGGCGGCCGGGATGCCTTCCTTGCAGCCGCTCGACTCTCCTATCCAGACGCCGTGTTGATCCGCGTGCCGGTTCCTGCCGAGCGCAGCCCTGCCTCGCCCCTGGGCGACGCGCAGGCACGGCAGCGCGCGCCGCTGCACACCCACGCGCTGCCGCTGGCGCTGGGCGTGGCCGCGTTGCTGCTGCTGGGCGTGACCG
>JAFLDH010000444.1 GCA_017302505.1 Burkholderiales bacterium | reverse complement strand
CCCTGCCGCAGCCCCGGCGCCCGCCGCTGCCAAGCCGCCGGCAAAGGCCGCGAGCAAGTGACGATGGCCCACGCACCGGCCGAAGGAGGCGACGCGGCCCTGCTGGCCCTGCGCCGGCAGATCGACGCCGTCGACGGCGAACTGCTGGCGCTGCTGAACCGCCGCGCCGGCCTAGCGCTACAGGTGGGCGAGCTGAAGAAGCAGACCGGCGGCGTGGTGTTCCGCCCCGAGCGTGAAGCCCAGGTCATCGACGGCCTGAAGGCGCGCAACGGCGGGCCGCTGCAATCCGCCAGCGTGGCGCCGATCTGGCGCGAAATCATGTCCGCCTGCCGCGCGCTGGAGCAGCGGCCGCGTGTGGCCTTCCTGGGGCCGGCCGGCACCTTCAGCGAGGAGGCGGCGCTGGGCTATTTCGGCTCCACCATCGACCGTGTGCCGTGCACCAGCATCGACGAGGTGTTCCGCAGCGCCAGCGCCGGTGCCGCCGATTTCGGCGTGGTGCCGGTGGAAAACTCCACCGAAGGCGTGGTGGCGCGCTCGCTGGACCTGTTCCTGCACACACCGCTGGTCATCATCGGCGAGACCAGCCTGTTCGTGCGTCACAACCTGCTGCGCCGCGAACCCACGCTCGCCGGCGTGCAGGTGGTGCTCGGCCATCCGCAGGCGCTGGCGCAGTGCAATGCCTGGCTGTCGGCCCACCTGCCGCAGGCCGAGCGCCGACCGGCGCTGAGCAATGCCGAAGGTGCCCGCCTGGCCGCCCAGGACACGCAGCTCGCGGCCATCGCCAGCACGCGCGCGGCCAACGAATACGGCCTGCACATCGTGGCGCCGGCCATCCAGGACGATGCGCACAACCGCACGCGCTTCGCCATCGTTGCGCCTGCGCAGGCCCAGCCCACGCCCAAGCCCAGCGGGCACGACTGCACCAGCCTGGTGGTATCGGTGGCCAACCGGCCGGGCGCGGTGCACGACATGCTGGTGCCGCTGAAGGTGCATGGCGTGTCGATGACCCGCTTCGAGTCGCGCCCGGCACGTTCGGGCCAGTGGGAGTACTACTTCTACATCGACCTGGAAGGTCATCCGGACGAAGCCCATGTGGCCGCCGCGCTGGGCGAGCTGCGCGGTGCCTGCGAGTTCTTCAAGGTGCTGGGCACCTACCCCGTCGATGTGCACTGACGTGCGCGGCGCCGCGGCTTGCCCGGGACAGGCCCCGCGATGATCCAGCAGCTGGGCATCATCGGCTGCGGCTTGATGGGCGGCTCGTTCGCGCTGGCACTGAAGCGCGCCGGGCTGGTCAAGCGCGTGGTGGGCTACAGCAAATCGCCGTCCACCACCGAACGCGCATTGCGGCTGGGCGTCATCGACGTCAGCGCCGATTCGGCGCTGCAGGCCGTGGCCGGGTCCGACGTGGTGCTGCTGGCGGTGCCGGTGGCCGCCACCGAGACCACGCTGAAGGCCATCCGCCATCTGGTGGAGCCCGGCCTGCTGGTGATGGACGTCGGCAGCACCAAGCGCGACGTGGTCGATGCCGCGCGGCGCGCGCTGCGCGAGCGCGTGGCCAGCTTCGTGCCGGCGCACCCGATCGCCGGCAAGGAGGCCTCGGGCATCCAGCACGCCGACGCCGGCCTGTATGCCGGCCGGCAGGTGATCCTGACGCCGCTGCCGCAGACACCGGTGGAGCTGGTGCAGAAGGCCACCGACCTGTGGTCGTCGATCGGCGCCCAGGTGCTGAAGATGACGGCCGAGAACCACGACCATGCCTTCGCGGCCGTCAGCCACCTGCCGCACCTGCTGGCCTTCGCCTATTTCAGTGGCGTGGTCGGTCAGCCGGCCGGGCGCGATCTGCTCTCGCTGGCCGGCCCGGGCTTCCGTGACTTCACACGCATCGCCGCCAGCGACCCGACGATGTGGCGCGACATCCTGCTGGCCAACCGTGAAGAGGTGCTGAAGCAATCGCAGCGCTTCCGCCAGGCGCTGGATGCGCTGGAACAGGTGATGCTGGCTGGCAACGGACCGGCGCTGCAGGAACTGCTGCGGGTGGCCAGCGAAGGCCGCCGCGGCTGGCAGATGGGTGCGCCGCGCGTGCCGCCGGTGCGCTAGGCCGTGTACGACATCCCCTTCCTGGACCTGCCGCCGCTGCGCGGTGCCTCGGGCACGGTGCGCCTGCCCGGCTCGAAGAGCATCTCCAACCGCGTGCTGCTGCTGGCCGCGCTGGCCGAGGGGCGCACCCGGGTGCACGATCCGCTGGATTCCGACGACACCCGGGTCATGCTCGATGCGCTGCGCGCGCTGGGCTGCACGATCGACAGCGAGGGCACAGGCACGCTGGCCATCACCGGCCTCGGCGGGCAGCTGCAGGTGCGCGAGGCGACGCTCTTTCTCGGCAATGCGGGAACCGCGATGCGGCCGCTGGCCGCCGTGCTGGCGGTGCTGGCGGCCACACAGGGCGGGCACTTCGAGCTGTCCGGCGTGCCGCGCATGCACGAGCGGCCGATCGGCGACCTGGTCGATGCGCTGCGCGCGCTGGGCTGCGCGGTTGACCCTCTGGGCCAGCCCGGCTACCCGCCGCTGCGCGTGCATGGCAACGCCGGCGGCAGGCTGCACACGCAGCGGGCGATCCCCGTGCGCGGCGATGTCTCCAGCCAGTTCCTCAGCGCGCTGCTGCTGGCGCTGCCGCTGGTCAGCAACGACGGCGACATCGTCATCGAGGTGCAGGGCGAGCTGATCTCCAAGCCCTATGTGGAGATCACTGTCCGGCTGCTGGCGCGCTTCGGCATCGCCGTGCGCAACGAAGGCTGGCAACGCTTCGTCGTGCCGCAGGCCAGCCGTTACCGCTCGCCGGGCGACATTCATGTCGAGGGCGATGCGTCCTCGGCCTCGTACTTCATCGCGCTGGGTGCCATCGCGGCGCACGGCGGTGCGCCGCTGCGCATCGATGGCGTGGGCAGCGATTCGATCCAGGGCGACATCCGCTTCGTCGAGGCCGCGCAGGCGATGGGCGCCCGCGTGCAGTCCGGGCCGAACTGGCTGCAGGTGTCGCGCGGCGCGTGGCCGCTGCGCGCGCTGCAGTTGGACTGCAACCACATCCCCGACGCCGCCATGACGCTGGCGGTGATGGCGCTGTACGCCGACGGCCCCACCCGACTGAGCAACATCGCCAGCTGGCGCGTCAAGGAGACCGACCGCATCGCCGCCATGGCCACCGAGTTGCGCAAGGTGGGCGCCGAGGTCATCGAAGGCGCCGATTTCATCGAAGTGCGCCCGCCGGCGCGCTGGCAGCCGGCCGCGATCCACACCTACGACGACCATCGCATGGCGATGTGCCTGTCGCTGGCCGCCTTCAACCCGCTGGCCGGCCGCACCGACGACGCCGGGCCGGGCCTGCCACTGCGCATCCTGGACCCACGCTGCGTGGGCAAGACCTTCCCCGACTATTTCGAGGCGCTGTTCGGCGTGGTCGGCACCCTGCCCGAGGACGTGCCGGTGATCACCGTCGACGGGCCCACCGCCTCCGGCAAGGGCACGCTGGCCGCAGCGCTGGCGGCACGGCTGGGCTACCACACGCTGGATTCCGGCTCGCTGTACCGCACCACCGCGCTGGCGGCGCTGCAGGACGGCGTCGACCCCGCCGACGAAGCGGCGCTGGCCCGATTGGCCGCGGTGCTGGATCTTCGTTTCGAGGGCACCGCGGTGATGCTGCGCGGCCACCCGGTCAGCGACGAACTGCGGCGCGAGGAGGTCGGCAACCTGGCCTCGCGCATCGCCGCCCTGCCCGCCGTGCCGAGGCGCTGCACGGCCTGC
>JAFLDH010000443.1 GCA_017302505.1 Burkholderiales bacterium | reverse complement strand
CCGGCGGCGCCGGCCGGCACGGCGACTTCGGCAGCGCCTGACATGGCCGCGCCGACCGACGCCGACGCAATGCGCCAGCGCGCGCTGGCCTTCACCCTGGCCGGCGCCGATGCCGCCTTCGTGCACGACCCCTACCCCACCTATGCGGCGCTGCGCCAGCACGACCCGGTACATGCCATCGGCCCGGGCAGCTGGCTGCTGACGCGCTACGACGACGTGCTGGCCTTCTACCGCGACCCGGCGGCCAGCTCGGACAAGCGGCGCGAGTTCGGTCCCAAGTTCGGCGACAGCCCGCTGTTCGAGCACCACACCCGCAGCCTGGTGTTCAACGACCCACCGCTGCACACCCGCGTGCGCCGGTTGCTGATGGGCGCGCTGAACCAGCAGGCCATCGCGCGCATGGAGCCCGGCGTGCGGACGCTGGTGGACGGCCTGCTCGACGACCTGGAACGCCAGGCCGCGCCGGACCTGATCGGCCACTTCGCCGCCTGCATCCCGGTGGAGGTGATCGGCAACCTGCTGGGCGTGCCGCACGACGAGCGCGGCCCGCTGCGCGACTGGTCGCTGGCCATCCTGTCGGCGCTGGAGCCGGTGCCCGGCCCCGAGGTGCTGGCCCGAGGCAATGCGGCGGTGGAGGACTTCAAGGCCTATCTGCGCCACCTGGTGGCCGAGCGCCGCCGCCAGCCCGGCGACCCGCGCTTCGACGTGCTGACGCGGCTGATCCAGGGCGAGCAGGACGGCGAGCGGTTGTCGGAAATCGACCTGCTTCACAACTGCATCTTCCTGCTGAACGCCGGCCACGAGACCACCACCAACCTGATCGGCAACGGTGCCCATGCGCTGCTGACGCAGCACGATCAATGGCAGCGGCTGGTAGCCGAGCCGGCGCTGCTGGGTACCGCGGTGGAAGAGTTGCTGCGCTTCGAAAGCCCGCTGCAGCTGAACAATCGGATGGCCACGGCGCCGCTGCGCGTCGGCGGCGTGGAACTGCCGGCCGGCAGCTTCGTCACGCTGGCCATCGGCGCGGCCAACCGCGACCCGGCGCACTTCAGCGACCCGGACCGGCTGGACATCGGCCGCAAGCCCAACCCGCACCTGGCCTTCGGCCATGGCGCGCATGCCTGCGCCGGCATGAACGTGGCGCGGCTGGAGGCGCAAATCGCCTTCGGCCGGCTGAGCGCCCGCTTCCCCGGGCTGCGCCTGCGCGACGGCGCACAGCGCGACCTGCGCATCCGCTTCCGCGGCTGGCGCACGCTGCCGGTGGCGCTGTAGGCATGGCCGAGGCCTTCAAGAACCTGATCGACGCCGGCACGGTGCAGGCCGCCGCCACGCAGCTGCAGCGCGCGTGGCCGGCCTTCGACGCGGAGCGCTTCGCCGCGCAGGCGCTGCACGGGCTGCACGCGCTGGAGTTCAAGGCCCGTGCGATGCAACTGTGCGATGCGCTGGAAGCCACGCTGCCAATGGACTTCGACGCCGCTGCGGCGGTGATCGAAGCGGCGCTGCTGCCGGTGCAGGGCGACGAGGAACTTTCGGCGCTGCGCAGCGGGCCGCCCGGACTGGCCGGCTGGGTGGTGTGGCCGCTGGGCGAATACGTCGCACGACGCGGCCTGGCCACGCCGGAGCGGGCGCTGCGCACGCTGCATGCGCTGACGCAGCGCCACACCGCCGAGTTCGCGATCCGGCCGCTCATCGCCCTGCATCCGGACCTCTGCTTCGCCACACTGGCGCGCTGGTGCCAGGACCCCAGCCCGCATGTGCGCCGGCTGGTCAGCGAAGGCAGCCGTCCGCGCCTGCCCTGGGGCCTGCAGCTGAAGGCGCTGGTGGCCGACCCGTCGCCCACGCTGCCGCTGCTGCGCCGGCTGCAGGACGACCCCAGCCCCTACGTGCGGCGCAGCGTGGCCAACCACCTGAACGACATCGCCAAGGACCATTCGGACATCGTGCTGCAGTGGCTGCACGAGCACCTGCCGCAAGCCCCGGCCGAGCGCCGCGCGCTGCTGCGCCATGCCTGCCGCACGCTGATCAAGCAGGGCCATCCGGCCGTGCTGAAGGCCTGGGGCCTGGGCGCCGCACTGCGCGGCAGCGCCACGCTGCAGCTGGCGCCGAAGCGCATTGCCGTCGGGGACAGCCTGGTGCTGAGCGTGCAACTGCAGTCCAACGCCCGGCGCACGCAGACGCTGGTCATCGACTACGCGGTGCACCATGTCAAGGCCAGCGGCGCCACCTCGGCCAAGGTGTTCAAGGGCTGGACACTGCAGCTTGCGCCGGGCGAGGTACGCACGCTGGTCAAGCAGCATTCGATGCGCCCGGTGACCACGCGGCGCTATCACGCCGGCCGGCACGAGGTGGACCTGCGCATCAACGGCCAGGTGCTGGCCCGCGCCTTCTTCCAGCTCAGTCTTTGAGCAGGCGCGCCCAGACGTCGTCGTCGAAGCCGACGGTGAAGCCGCCGTCGGGCCACTGCACCACCGGCCGCTTGATGACACTGGGCTGGGCCAGCATCAGCGCCCGCGCGCCGGCGGCATCGGTGGCCGCGGCGCGCTGCGCCTCGTCCAGCTTGCGCCAGGTGGTGCCGGCGCGGTTGAGCAGCCGCTCCCAGCCCAGCGCCGGCAGCCAGCGGTCCAGCTCGGCCACCGGCACGCCGGCCTTCTTGAAATCGTGGAACTGGTGCGCCGCGCCTTGCGCCGTCAGCCAGGCGCGGGCGCGCTTGACGGTGTCGCAGTTCGGGATGCCGTAGACGGTGAGTTCGCTCATGTCGGTGCCTTCATCGCCAGTTCGACGGCGGGTCGCAGCGCGGGTCGATGCCGTAGCCGCCGCCGTCGCGCAGCGTGCCGTCCTTGTTCAGCGTCACCTGGAACCACAGGCAGTCGTTGGTGGGATAGCGGTAGGACCAGACACTGCCGCCCAGCCAGCCCAGCGTGATGATGTCGGCCGGACGGCCCAGCGTGTACTGCAGCCATTGCTGGTCCTTTCCGGCCGCCTGGGCCTGCACGTTGCGGAAGCTGCTCTCGCTCATCACCTGGGCCCAGCCGACGGCCCGGCCCTGCGCGTCCAGATCCACCATCCAGGTGATCCGGCCGTAGGGCCCGGTGGCGAACTCCAGCCGGGTCTGCCCGTCCGGGCCGGGGTAGCGGCCGGTGGGCTTCAAACCCAGCGTCTGCGTCACCTCGGCCTGGCTCATGCCGGCGCGCAGCTTGTCGGGCTGGTAGCTGGCGCAGCCGGCCAGCACCAGCAGCAGGGGAGCGAGAAGGCGAAGGTTCATGGCATTGCGCCCGCTGGAGGCCAGGCCCGATTCTGGCGCCGTCGGCCGACCCTGCGGATGCGTCGACAATCACGCGCTGTCACCTGCCGATGAAGCGCCACCCTTTTCCCAATCCGCCGGCCCTTTGCCGGGCTCCGCAATGAGCGCGGGCCTGGAACTGCGCGACCTGGCCTGCGTGCGCGGGCGGCGCCGGCTGTTCCGCGATGTGAACGTGACGTTGCCGCCGGGGCAGCTGCTGCGCGTCACCGGCGCCAACGGCGCCGGCAAGACCAGCCTGCTGCGCATGCTCATCGGGCTGCTGGCGCCAGCCCAGGGCCAGGTGCTGTGGCAGGGCCAGCCCTTGCCGGCCGCGCGCGAGGCCTTCCACCGCCAGCTGATCTACCTGGGCCATGCGGCGGCGCTGAAGGACGACCTGTCGCCGCTGGAAAACCTGCAGGTGGCGCTGCGCCTGGGCGGCGTGGCGGCCGACGAGATGACACTCTCGTCCACCACCAGAACCTCTCTGCCCTGGCCGGCTAGTGTGGCCGCCAAATTGGCCACCAGAA
>JAFLDH010000442.1 GCA_017302505.1 Burkholderiales bacterium | reverse complement strand
GACCTGGAGAACGGCTTCGGCGATGCGCCGGCCGACGCGGCGCTGACCATCCGCCTGGCGGCCGAGGCCGGCCTGGTGGGCGGCTCGATCGAGGATTGCAGTGGCGTGCACGACCGGCGCCTCTACGACTTCGGCCACGCGGTGGAGCGCCTCGCCGCTGCGGCCGAGGCGGCGCGCGCGCTGCCCTTCCCCTTCACGCTGACCGCGCGCTGCGAGAACTTCCTGCGCGGCCGGCCCGATCTGGACGACACGCTGCGCCGGCTGCAGGCCTACGAGCAGGCCGGCGCCGACGTGCTGTTTGCGCCGCTGCTGCCCGACCTGGAGGCGGTGCGCACGGTGTGCCGCACGCTGCACAAGCCGGTGAACTTCATGGTCGCGCGCAAGGGCCGGTGCTTCAGCGTGGCCGAACTGCGCGACGCCGGCGTGCGCCGCATCAGCCTGGCCACCTCGCTGTACCGCGCGGCCATGGACGGCCTGCGCCGCGCCGCCGACGAGGTGCAGCGCGACGGGCGCTTCGGATTCCTCGATTCGCTGCCGTGAAGCTGCTGTTGCTGTCGGACCTGCATCTGGAGCTGTCCGACCTGGTGCTGGACCCGGCGCTGGAGGTCGACGTGGCGCTGCTGGCCGGCGATATCGTCAATCCCGGGCACCGGCTGGCCGACTGGGTGGCGCGTTCACCGGTATTGCGCCGCGCGCGCGCGGTGGTGGCGGTGGCCGGCAACCACGAGTACTTCGACACCGTGCTGCAGCAGGAGGCCGCTGCCCTGCGACGCGCCGCCGCCGCCGCCCGGCACCCGCCGCTGCACTGGCTGGACGGCGACGCCGTGGTCATCGACGGCGTGCGTTTCCTGGGCTGCACGCTGTGGACCGACTTTGCGCTGCGCATCGATACGCCGCAGGGTCCGCGCAGCGACGCGGCCCGCGGCCTGGCGGTGGCGGCACAGCGCATGGCCGACTACTGGGTGATCAGCTGGCGCGACGATGGGCCGCGCCGGCCGCTGACGCCCCAGGACACGCTGCGGCTGCACCAGGCCCAGCGCCAGTGGCTGGCCGAGGCGCTGGCGCAGCCTTTCGACGGTCCGACCGTGGTACTGACCCACCATGGCCCGCACCGCGGCTCTCTCGTGCCGCGTTTTGCGGCCGACTGGGTATCGGCCGCCTACCTGAACGAATTGCCAGACAGCTTCTTCCAGGTGCCGCGGCTGTGGCTGCACGGGCACACGCATGCCAGCAGCGACTACCGCGTCGGCGGCTGCCGCATCGTCTGCAACCCGCGCGGCTACCAGCCGCGGGGCGCGCCGCGGCCGGAGAACCCGCAGTTCGACCCGGCACGGGTGGTCGTACTCTGATCGGCCGCACGCAGAACGCGGCGTATGCCGCAGCCATGGCCACCGTAGGTGCTAGCGCATGGCCTAGCATCGGGACATGGCTTTCGTCACATGGCCCCGCTGCTGCCGCACGGTCCTGCTGGCCGCCTGCCTGGGCGGATGGGCTGCTGGCGCGTCGGCCCGCGACGAAGGCGGGCTGTACATCGCCGGCGAAGGCTTCAGCTTCCAGGCCGCGGCCGAGCGCGCGCTGGCGCAGAACCGCGGCGGCCAACGCTTCTTCCTGCTGACGCTGCCCGACCAGGCGGCCGCGCTGCGGATACAGGCCTCGCCTGCCCAGGCCCGGCTTCGCCAGCGTGTGCTCGCAGGCAACGGGGTGTTGCTGGTCTGCCAGCGCGATCTGGACAACCGGCGGCTGAACCCGGCCACACTGGTGCCCGAGATCGTGCCCGTGCGCGGCTGGCCCGCGGCCGGTGCGCCGCAGCCGCCGGCAAGCCAGCGCCTGTTCGCCGGCGAAGACCCGGCCACGCTGCCGGCCTCCGACGCTGCCCTGCGCCGCCTGCGCGCCACCTGCTCCTGAGCCGCGCCCGGCCGGGGCGCACAATCCCGGCACGATGCGTCCCTGGATGCGATACGGGCTGCTGGCCCTGGCTGCGCTGCTGCTGCTGATCGCCGGTACCGCCTTCTGGCTGCTGCGCAGCTTCGACGGGGCGCGGCTGCAGCAGATGGCGGCCGACTGGATACTGCAGCAGCATCAGCGCACGCTGCGCTTCGAAGGCCCGGTGTCGCTGCAGCTGTGGCCGCAGCCTGCGCTGGCAGTGCAGCGCGTCAGCCTGTCCGAGCCAGGCCAGCCGGACGAGCCGTTCGCCAGCATCGAGCAGGCCGCCCTGTCGGTGCGGTTGGAGCCGTTTTTGGCGCGCCGCGAGATCCAGGTCGACAGCGTGTCGGCGCGCGGCGTCACCTTGCGCTATCGGCGCGATGCCGACGGGCTGCGCAACATCGACGACCTGCTCGTGCGCGCCACCGGCAACCCGGCGGCTGCGGCCGGCCCGGCCCGGCCGCTGGCCATCGAACGTCTGGAGCTCAGCGACGCGGCGCTGGAGATCGACGATGCACAGGCTGCCATCCGGGGCCGGCTGGCCATCGACAAGCTGACTCTGGGTGCGCTGGCCCCTGGGCTGCAGACGCCGCTGTCGCTGCAGGCCCACGCCAAGCTGCAGCAACCCGACCTGAGCGCGGCGCTGACCCTGCAGGCCGGGCTGACGCTGCCAGCGCCCGCGCAACCCGGCGAGCCGATGCGCCTGCAGCTGAGCGCGCCAATGCTGCGCCTGCAGGGCGAAGGCTTCGACCTGCAGGAGCTGGACGCTCGGCTGGAAGCCGGCAGCCTGCAGCTGGCCAGCGGCGGTGCCGGCGAACGCGCAGACCTGCAGCTGCAACTGCAGGCCGCCAAGCTGCAATGGCACGGGCGTCGACTGGGCTGGCAGATGAAGGATTGCCAGCTGGAAGTGCAGCAGCTGCGCCTGGGTCTGAAGCAGCGCCAGCTGGCGCTGGACGGCCTGGCGCTGACGCTGCAGGGCCAGCGTGCGCAGACCACCCTGCAGGCCCGGTTGAACTGGCCGAAGCTGGATGTGCAGGGCGAGACGCTGCAGGGCAGTGCGCTCGACGGCACGCTGCAGCTGGGCGGCGACCGTCAGCTGAAACTTCAGCTGAGCTCGCAGCCGCCCAGCGGCGCCTTCGAGCGCATCACCTGGCCGCAGCTGCAGGCGCAGATCGACGGCCGCGTCGGCAGCAGCCAATGGCAGGGGCGGGCCGGCGCGACGCTGGTCTTCGCGCCGCAGCCCTTGTCGGCCGGGCTGGATGCGCTGTCGCTGCAGCTGCAGGTGCAGGACCCCGGCCTGCCGCCGTTGCAGCTGGCGCTGGACGGGCAGCTGCAACTGTCGGACGGCCTGGCGCAGGGCCAGCTGGCCGGCACGGTGAACGACCAGCAGATGGACGCCCGCTTCGTGCTGCGTGATCAGGTGCCGCGGCCGTTTCTCGACCTGCAGGCCCGCTTCGGCCGGCTGGACCTGACGCGTTTCGTCGCGCCCGCGCCAGGCGGCGCCGCGGCGGCACCGCGCCACGTCGACCTGGCGCCGCTGCATGACGCCGATGCCCGGCTGCAGATCACCGCGACACAGCTGCTGTATCCGCCGTACCGCATCGACGGGCTGGCGTTCAACGCCGCGGTGGACAACGGCCGTCTGCAGCTGAGCCAGCTGTACGGCCAGGCCTGGGGCGGCCGTTTCAATGCCAGCGGGAGCGCCGACGCGGCCAGCCAGCGCCTGGCGCTACGTCTGCAGGCCGAGTCGGTGGACCTGCGCGCGATGTTGTCCGACACGCTGGGCTTCGATGGGCTGCGTGGCCGCGGCCGCATCGATGCCGATCTGCAGGGCCGCGCCGGCAACGCGGAGGCGCTGCGCGCGTCGCTGAACGGCCGTGTCGCCGTGG
>JAFLDH010000441.1 GCA_017302505.1 Burkholderiales bacterium | reverse complement strand
GGGGCCGGCGCTACCTCTGAAGCCACCACCTCCGTAGGCATGAAAAAGGGGTCCCCCAAGAGCGGTACCCCCACTATAGAAGAATTTTCGCGATGTCCTGAGAAGTGTTCTTATCAGGACGTCATTTCGTAGCGTAAATTCGGAGCGGCTTTTGAACAGCGCTCACACAACTAAAAGTGATGCTGCCCGGCAACTAAATTTGATGCTTGGTCGGGGCCGCAGCGGACAACTCGTCACGCTACGCCGATTCGCTCGCCACAGCAATGTCGCCGGCCGGCGATCGGTCGGTGCTCTCGGGTCTGTAGACCTCAGCGCGGTCGATCACCTGGATTGGCCACCAGATCGGCCTTTGACCGAAGCCAGATGCTCCCTGGCGATGTTGCCGAACATCCAAGGCCTTCGCCAGAAGCCGTGCTCGTGCAGTTCACGACTCACCCGCAGCTCGTACTCAGCGTGGACCTCCGGCGGCAGGGTCTCAGGTTCGGACGCCGGCAGGGGCGGCGCCGTGTCGACCGGCGGACATTGCCTGCTGTGCTGCCGAACGGCCGACCTCAGCGCGTCGATGGCCTCGCGGGCCGTGGCGCCGAAGGCTTGGACCCTGATCTCGCACACCCTCGCCGCAAAGCCGCCTCCCCATGCGAACACCCAGACCCGCGGCGCGCCGGGGACGCCGAGCAGACGGTGGCGCTTGGACGGACCAGCCGAGGGGCTGGCCGACGGGAGCACTTCCCAGCCGGCGCGCGCCGACCAGGTGAGGCATGGGCCGTCGCAGGCCCCGTGCAACTCCGAAACCCTCCGCCGTTCAGCCTCGGACCAGGTTGCCTGCCGCTGGGCCTTGCTCGAACGCGGCAGCGTCCAGTCGATCCTGGGCATCGCCGGTGCACTGACAAAGCGCAGGTGCTCGCCGCTGACCACCGCCGCCCAGGTCACCTGGTACGGCGGTGGGGCGTCGAACCAGAACGCCGTCCCGCTCGGCTTGGGCCGATCGATGTGCGTCGAGGAGAAGGCCCCAACCGGCATGTACCTCTCGGTGGCTGCACCCCAGTCAGCGAAGCCGGTGGCGGCTGCGTGAACGGCGAGCATTTGCGCCCGTCGCCAGGCGTGCGTGATCGCAGCTGCGGCCGCCTGCCTGCGCACCCAGGCCAATCGCGCTTCGCGCAGCGTCGGCGGCCAGTCGTGTCCGCCGTCGACGCTCAGATGGGCAAGCCCGTCCCGAACCCTGCTGGTCGCACCTGCATGCGGGTCGCGATAGGGCCACCGCCGCAGGCCTGCATAGGTCTCCATGCACTCCGTGAACAACAGATCGGCGAATGCCACCATCGCCGGGCGCTGCGTGCGGATCACGGCACCCATCTGCAATGGATCCGGGTTCAGCATGAAGTCGATCGCGTGGCCCTCGGCGCCCCTGGCCACGTGTCGTCTGATGTGCCGCGCCATCGATCGGTAGATCGTCGTCGCGTCGTCAGCGGACCAGTAGAGGCTGCGCTTGCTGCGAGTCGACGCTGCCCAATCGCGGCTGTGCGTTTCTGGACGGACGGCGTTTGTGCGCTCGACGGTGGACAGCCGCGCCACGCTGATGTTCGCACGCAGAAGCTGCAGGTCGGGCGCGATCGCCGAGCCAGGGTTGCCGAGATTCAACTCATCGCACCAGGCGCCGGCGGAGTCCAGAAGGATCCGGTCATGTGCCCACTGGGCCAGGCGGTCGCCCGGCGATGGCCGAATGACGCCGGCCAGCCGCTCCAGCCACGCCGCGACCATTGACATCGGCGCAGTCTCATCGTGCCGCATGGTCGGACAACGGCACGTCTGGCTGGTGAAGAACGCCATGCGGCCACACCGGCAGTAGCCAGCGTTCATGCGGTTCAGGACCACCTGGTCGCCGGCGAAGAGCTCACCGCAGTTGCAGCGGTCGGCGAGTTCGCAGCCATGAATCGGGCAGGTTTGCAGCAGCCTCAACGAGTGCAGCGCGCTGTGGTACCCGTCAGCCAGGCACGCCCTGCAAACACGAACACTCGGGGTGATCAGCGACCGAACCGACCTCGGCACGCGGCCCAGGTGGGCCCAGGTGAACGCGGTCTCGGGCTCGCCCAACGCCTGGGCCAAGGACTGCATCGACAGCGCCTCGATGGCGCCGCGCGAGCCGCCGCTGGTTTCGTTGAAGAGCAGGTTGACCTGCCGCGGGAAGCCACCTTGATCATGCGCGCGGGCGCGGAACGACAGTTCGCCGGGCCGCAGCGCGTTCAGCCACATGGCACGCTGAACGGTGTGCCAGAGGGAAGCGTAGGGCAGGACGCTGCCCCGGTGCCAGGTCAGCCGGCAGGCTGGGGCGGTCGTCATCCGCGCGACCCACTGCGCTTCAAGCGTGGCGACAACGCCGTCACGATGGCCATCAGTGCCTGATGACCGCAGCCGGCGACGATGTGCCGCCATGATTCGATGGTCATGACGTCCCGTGGATCGGCACCGCCGGCGACGCGCAGCAGCGCGTGCCGGGCGGCCTGTGCCACCGTCTTCATCGGGAACTCGATGGGGCCCTCGTACCTGGCCGGCAGCTCGAGCACCATCGCCTGCATCAGACCTTCGGCATGGTGGGCCATCCTGAACCCACCGGCCCAGGCTTCGGGCGCCAGGCCCGCCGTGAACGAGATGCCGGAGTTCCTTGGCCACTCGGTGCCCTCGTCGTAGCCCGACAGCACAAAGCGCAGCTCGTCGATATCCCGGATGCCGTGGAACGGCGCCGAGGCCAGCATGAAGCGGGCAGCGACGTGCGCACCGCCGGACATGGCCATGCCCACCGGTTCGTCGAACACCTGGAGCGAGGCGACCGAAAAGACGCACAAGCGGATGCGCTCCTTCTCGAGCAGGCTGTGCAGCTCGACCAGCCACAGCCACTCCCGCTGCGTCATGCCCTGCGCCTCGTCGATGACGAGGACCAGGAATCGACCGCCGCCCTGCGACGCCAGCTCTGCCCAGCGTTCGATCAACATGTGCTGGCGGTCGAGAGGGCTGCGCGCTGCCTTGGCCAGGGGGTGCCGGCTGGCGTGCAGCAGGTGGGCGTGGAAGCGCCCGACCGAGGCGGCACCGCCAGAATCGGTGTGGCTCCAGACGACCATGGGGACGTGGCCGCCGCAGCGTTGCGACAACAGCGACTGCAGCCAGTGGTCCACGGCGCTGGACTTGCCGAAGCGCGAGGGACCGAAGATGGTCGCGCCGTCGACCTGGTCGTCGATCCAGCGCCCCACCGTGTCCACCATGTCGGAGATGGCCGGGGTGAAGAGCGAATAGTCGCGCGTGACCACCGGGTGGTTCCTGGGCAGGTGCTCCGCGACCAGCGGGCTGGGCGAATTGGCCTCCATCACTGGGTCACCAGGTCTTGGCCATCTGCATGGGCGGCAGCGGACGTCGAGGCTCCGTCGTCACGCCGGGCGGATAGTCCGATCCTTCGCCGTGGGGCGCCGGCGGCGCAGGCACAGGTTGGCCCGCCAGCGCCTGGGCATGCTGCTGCAGCACCCGTCTGGCCTCCAGGTACGCCGGGTGTGGCGGCAACTTCTTGTCCTTCGAGCCTTCGGCATAGCGGATGAGCTCTTCGACGGCGTCGCACTGTGCCGTGAGGTGGAACATGCGGCGCTTCTCGAGCGCGCGGATGGCCTGGCGCATGTAGAGGGTGTGCGGCGACCGGTTCCACGGCGGCGCGGCACGGACAACGCCCAGGAACTCGCCGCGCTCGTTCGACACGCTTGCAAAGCGGGCGTCGTCCTCGTCCTCCAGTTGCAGCCACAGCAGCTTGCCGAGGAGATCCGTGCGCAGGGTGAGCCA
>JAFLDH010000440.1 GCA_017302505.1 Burkholderiales bacterium | reverse complement strand
GCTGAACCTGCTGCGCATCGAGTTGCGCGAGCTGTTGGCCGAATCGGGCCAGGCGCAGGCGCGCCTGACCGGACGGTTGACGCGCGCGGCGCGCCAGGCCGGCTGGTCGGCCCGCGCCGAAGGCAGCCTGCGTGACTTCGATCCTCTGCCCTGGTGGCCAGGGCCGGCCGATTCGCCGTGGCGCCGTGGCCCTCACCGGCTGAATGCCGCCGCCGATGTCGACCTGGCCCTGCCGGCCAACGCCAGTGGCAGCGTGCTGCAGACCCTGGCCCGGCTGCGCGGCCGGGCCGATCTGACGCTGCAGCCCAGCAGGCTGGCCGGGGTGCCGCTGGAAGGCCGGCTCGGCCTGCACACCGGCGCCGATGGCCGTACAGCCGCCCAGCTGCTGCTGAAGGCCGACGGCAACCAGCTGCAGGCCGAAGCCCAGCTGGACCGGCCCGCCGATGGTTCCGGCGACCGCTGGCTGCTAAAGGCCGACCTGCCCGCGCTGAAGCGGCTGCAACCGCTGTGGGCGCTGTGGCAGGGCCCGGCCGCCGATGCGCGTCTGGAGGGCAAGCTGCAGGCCCAGGCCCGCGTCGACGGACTCTGGCCGGCGCTCAGCAGCAGCGGGCAGCTGCAGGCCGACGCGCTGCGCCTGGGTGCGCTGCAGATCGAACGCAGCGAAGGCCGCTGGCAGTTGGGCACCGGCAGCGATGCGCCGCTGGACGCGCGGCTGGAACTGAAGCAGCTGCGCCAGGGCGCGCCCTCGGCCGAGCGCGTCGTGCTGCAGCTGAAGGGCACGGCGGCCGCACACACGCTGGTGCTGGAAGGCGAATCGAAGGCACTGCCGCCGGCCTGGGTGGAAACGCTGCAGGACGGGCCCAGCGGCCTGAAGGCAAAGCGCACGCTGCTGCAGATGCAGTGGCAGGGCGCCGCGCTGCCCACCGCGGGGGCCGGCTGGGGCGGCTGGCGCGGCGCGCTGAAGTCGCTGGAGCTGCGCGGCGATGCAGCCGCGGCGCCAGCCTGGTTGAAGATCGAGCCCTTCAACCTTGAGTTGCGCTGGACGGACGGCCCGCTGCGCCTGAAGGCCGATGCCGGCCGGGCACGCCTGCTGGGCGCCGCCTTCAGCTGGAGCCAGCTGGCCTGGAGCGCCGCCGACGGTGCGTTGCCGGCGCGGCTGGATGCCGACGCACAAATGGAGCCACTGGACGTGGCACCGCTGCTCGCCAGGGCCCAACCCGGCTTCGGCTGGGGCGGTGACCTGCGCCTGGCCGGACGCTTCGTGGTGCAGAGCTCACCCACCTTCCGAGCCCAGATCGGGCTGGAGCGCAGCAGCGGCGACCTGAGCGTCACCGACGATGCCGGCACCCGCAGCCTGGGCCTGAGCGACCTGCGCATCGGCCTGAACGCCAGCGACGGCCTGTGGAACATCGGCGCCGGCCTGGCCGGCCGCACCCTGGGCAGCGCGGCAGCGGCGGTGGCCGTGCGCAGCACGCCCAAGGCCACCTGGCCGGAGCGCGACGCACCGATGGACGGCGTGCTGGAGCTGCGCATCGCCGACCTGGGCGTGTGGGGCCCGTGGCTGCCCGCCGGCTGGCGGCTGAACGGGGGCCTGAACGCCAGCGCCACGCTGGGCGGGCGCTTCGGGGCACCGGAGTTCACCGGTGAGCTGAATGGCCAGGGCATCGGCGTGCGCAACGTGCTGCAGGGCGTGGACGTGCGCGACGGTGAGCTGAAGATCGTGATGCTGGGCGACACCGCGCGCATCGAGAAATTCGCCGCCAGTGCGGGCAAGGGCCGGTTGTCGCTGCTGGGCGATGCCAACCTGGGCGCCACGCCGCGCGCCGAGCTGAACCTGAAGCTGGAGCAGTTCCAGCTGCTGGGCCGGGTCGACCGGCGCATCGTGGCCAGCGGCGATGCGATGCTGAAGCTGGCCCGCGACAGCCTGGCGCTGACCGGCGCCTTCGGCATCGACGAGGGGTTGATCGACTTCAGCCGCAGCGAGGCGCCTCGACTGTCGGACGACGTGCATGTGCTGCGCGGTGGCGCCGAGGCGCCGGCCTTCAGCACGGTGGCCGCCACGGAGTCCGAGGCCGTGCAGGCGCGGCGCCGCAATGCGCAGCTGGACCTGCGGGTGCAGCTGGGCGAGAAGCTGCGCATCCGCGGCAACGGCCTGGATGCCGGCCTGCGCGGCGAGCTGCGCCTGAGCGCGCCGCAGGGCCGGCTGCGGGTGGACGGCAGCGTGCGCACCGTGGACGGCACCTACCGGGCCTATCGACAGCGGCTGAACATCGACCGCGGCGTGCTCACCTTCAACGGCCCGATCGAGAACCCGCAGCTGGACATCGAGGCCACCCGGCCGAACCTGGACGTGCGCGTCGGCGTCGCCGTCACCGGCACGGTGCTGGTGCCGCGGGTGCGACTGTTCTCCGACCCCGAGATGTCCGACGCCGACAAGCTGAGCTGGCTGCTGCGCGGCCGCGCCAGCGAAGGCCCGGGCAGCGGCGACACCGCGCTGCTGCAGGCCGCGGCGATGGCACTGCTGTCCGGCGAGGAGCCCGGCGTGCTGGACAACCTGTTCGGCCTGATCGGGCTGGATGATCTGTCGGTTCGGCAGAGCGACAGCGCCGCGGGCGGGGCCATCGTCTCGGTGGGCAAGCAGCTGTCGCGCAACTGGTACATCGGCTACGAGCGCGGGCTGAATGCCACCACCGGCAACTGGCAGCTGATCTACCGCGTGGCGCAGCGCTTCACCGTGCGGGCGCAGTCTGGTGAAACCAACTCGCTGGAGCTGATCTGGACCTGGCGCTGGAACTGAAGGACGGCGCAGCGCGCATGACAAAATCCGCGCGCAGCCCGCCGTAGTTCAACGGATAGAACGGCCGCCTCCTAAGCGGCAGATACAGGTTCGATTCCTGTCGGGGGGGCCAGCTCAGCTCAGCTTCATCGGCGGCGGCGCCGGGCGCCGTGCCCAATGGCCTTGCGTGCCCAGGTAGTCCTGCCAGGCGCGCAGCATCTGGTCCACCGCTTCCTCCGAACCGAACACCCAGGGCATGGCCTCCACCGTCTCGGGCGTGGTCGGCGTGGCGAAGACCCTTACCTTCAGGCGCCACTGGTAGCCCATCACAGGGCCATCGGGGCCCGGCATGCTGACGCCGCGCATCTCCATGCCCTCGATGGCGCGATCGATCAACGGATGCGGGTCGTCGATCGGGCTGGGGTCGGTGGCCATGGCAGCGTCCTCTTCAGGCGGGTTGGATCAAGCCTTGCAGCGTAGCGCGGACCCGGCCTGGACAGGCCGCAGCACTTGCCCGAAGTGCGCAGGATTACTGCTGCCGCAGCGCCCGCGACAGCAGCACCACCGGCAGCAGCCCCACCGCCACGATGGCCAGCGAGGGCAGCGCCGCCTCGCCCAGGCGTTCATCGCGGGCCAGGTTGTAGGCCACCACGGCCAGCGTGTCGCTGCCGAAGGGCCGCAGCACCAGCGTGGCGGGCAACTCCTTCATCACGTCGACGAAGACCAGCAGCGCCGCGGCCAGTGCCGAGCGGCGTAGCAGCGGCAGGTGCAATTGCAGGAACACGCGGCCCGGCCGCGCGCCCAACAACCGGGCGGTGTCGTCGATGCTGCGCGGCACCCGCGCCAGGCCCGCTTCCACCGACTGCAGGGCCACCGCCGAGAAACGCACCAGGTACGCATAGAGCAAGCCGAACACCGTGCCGGTGACCCACACGCCCAGGCCCAGGTCGGGCCAGCGCTGCTGCGCCCAGGCCAGCGGCAGCAGGATGCCCACCGCGATGACGGCCCCGGGCAGCGCGTAGCCCAGCGACACCACCCGCGCC
>JAFLDH010000044.1 GCA_017302505.1 Burkholderiales bacterium | reverse complement strand
CCCAGGTCGGCGCGCGCGCGCCGCAGCCGGCCGATCCGCTGGACGCCTGGCTGGACGAGCGTGTGGCGCGCCGGCTGCAGGCGGCGGGCCTGCGCAACCTGGGCGATCTGGTCTTCTGGATCCGCGCCAAAGGCTTCCACTGGCATCGGCGCATCCCCAAGCTCGGCCCGGAAGGCGCGGCGCGCCTGGTGCGCTGGGTTCGCGAGCACGAGACCACGCTCGGCGTGCTGCCCTCCCCTGCCCTGGTGCCGCTCGGCCAGGTCGACACCGTCGCCCTCACCCCGCCGCCGCGTATCGGCATCGTGCCGCTGGAACGCTTCACCCCGCCGGCCGAGCGCGACGGCTCCCAGGGGACGAACCGGGCGCCGGCCGGCCGCTGCAAGCTTGCCGCGGCCAACGACTATGAGGCGATCCAGGCCTGGCTGAGGCTGCGCGTGCACGGTACCCACACCTGGCGCGCCTACCGCAAGGAGGCCGAGCGCTTCCTGCTCTGGGCGGTGATGGCGCGGCGCAAGGCGCTGTCCTCGCTGGACGGCGACGACTGCGTGGCCTACCGGGACTTCCTCGCCGCGCCGGGGCCAGAGTGGGTCGGTCCGCGCCACGCCCAGCGCTGGTCGGAGGCTTGGCGGCCCTTCGAGGGGCCTTTGTCGGTACGCTCGCAGGCCACGGCCATGACTGTCGTGCGCTCGCTGTGCGAGTGGCTGGTGCGCCGACATTACCTGGACTCCAACCCCTGGGATGACGTGCCGGCGCGCCCGGATGCGCCGTCGATGCCGCAGCTGCGGGCGTTGTCGCAGAAGCAGTGGGCGCTGGTTCAGGAGTGGATCGAAGGCGAACTGGCCTCGGCGCCCTCCCCGGCCCTGCACCGGCTGAAGTTCATCCTCGACTTCGCCTACATGACTGGCATGCGGCTGGCGGAACTGGCCGCCGCAAAGCTCGGTTGGCTGCGGTACGAGCAGTTGGATGACGGCGAGTGGGCCTGGTCAATCATGGTGCTTGGCAAGCGGAACAAGTGGCGCGAAGTTCCGCTGCCCGAAGCGGCCATGGAGGCGCTGCGCGCGTCCCTGGTTATGCGTAACTTGGACCCGGATCCGCTGGCCAACGATCCAGAATCACCGCTGATCGCCAAGCTGAGCCTGGAGGAACCCCTGTCGGCGGCGCGGATCTACGAGATCCTGGTGGCGGGGTTCGAGCGATGCGCCACGCATATGTGGGGACGGGACCCGCGGGCGGCCGAGCGGATTCGAGACGCGTCGACGCATTGGTTGAGGCATACCTACGGCTCGCACTCGGCGGCGCGCGGGGTACCGCAGGATGTGCTGCAAGCCAACCTGGGACACGAGAGCCTGGCCACGACATCGATCTATGTTCGGGCCGAGAAGGCGCGCAAGCACCGGGCAGTGCAGGGCGCCTTTGCCAAGGCGTGAGGCAATTGCAGCACGGCGCCTGTGGGCTTGCCGGGAATTGGCTCACGCCACGAAACCGCCGTTCTCCAGAAGGTGGAGGCATCCGACTGCGCACCGAAATCTGGCGGGCATGGGCACCTGACAGGCCAAATGCGTAGGGGCCAGCCCACTGAGGTTTTTCTTTCCGGTTGGCATCGATGCTTGACGGGGCCTCCGCCGCACACTAAATCGCGGTCTAAGCGCGCACAAAGCCAATACGAGACGGGGGATGCTTCGCCCCGAGCGTGGAAACCAGGTTTCCACGCCTGGTTTTCAGACTAGGTCTTGGTGACACTCGCACCGACAACGCCGCTGATCGCTTCAATCAGGGCAGCAACGTTCTCGGCATGCACAACTCCGGGCATGAGCCGAATGGTTGCCTGCCCACGTGCGTCCCAGCTAACTCTTCCGGCCAAGGCGCCAGCGACACGAATCTCCTGTGGCGCCACGCCCGCCCCCCGTTGCTTGCCGATCAGGGCAGCGACGACCGCGGACGCCGACATCCGTGCCGACTGCCTCAGCTTCTCGGCGCGCCGCAAAACGCCCTTTCGGTCCGACTCCATCGCGGCCGCAATGAGCTCGGCGTGCTTGAACTGAAGTTCGAGCGGGCTACGGAAGCACTGAACCACAGGCTCGGGCAGATCCGCCACCGCAATCGCCTTCCGAACCCAAGTGTGAGAGAGGCCCAGAGCCTCGGCAAGCCGTCGTTGGGAGGGGAACATCTGCTCGTCGATCGCCTTGCGGTACATGGCACCTTGTTCCCATGCCGACAGATCGGCACGTTCGCGATTCTCCCGATCCATTGCCGCGAAGAGCTCGAGGTCCGACATCGGCGCCGTCGCGATCGCGGCCAGCACAGGCAACCCCAGTTCCAGGCAGGCACGGTGCCTCCGGTGTCCGAAGACGATTTCAAACTTGGACGTGACACCTTCAATCGGGCGGACCAAGATGGGCTGCACGTTTCCGCCTGCGTGCTCAACGTCGGCCTTGAACCGGATGAAGTCGGCGGTCGAGAAGCTGGCCTCATGCCGATTGGACCAGCGGCTTGGAACCACCTGCTGTGGATCCAGCTTCTTGGTCGGCAGAGACCCGTCGAATTGCTGCAGTGCATCCCGCAGCCGTGCCACCTCACCCTCCGCCGCAAGCATCTGACCCCGGAAGGCGAGCATCTCGCCAGGCCCGGTCTTTCGGCCCGCTTGCCGGGGAGTGACGCCTGGAAACCTGGTTTCCACCGAGACCGGTTCGACTCCATCTGCGGCCGCCTCGACTGCGGCATCTGGCGCTGACGGCGCTGGGCCCGTCACGCTGGCGACCTTCTGCTGCGGCGCTAGGAGGTCCGCCGTCAGGCGCGACAACCGGTCACGAGTGCTCATCGAAGTCTCCTAGCAAACTGGGGCGGCTCAGCAGGCCGCTGCCTCACTTCAGCGCGGCGCGACTGCGCCAGGTCTCGACCACGGATTCCTCGACCAGCTCGACGAATCGGTCATATGCATCGGCGGCCCGTTTGTAGGTCTTGGCCGCGCCGTCGTACTTCTGCACGTCGTAGACGGTAGCGAACTCGGCTGCCTTGTTGCTGGTCACCGTAGTCTTCGGAATCTCCACTGGCAGCATGTACTCGCCATAAGTCGCGGCAATCCACTGCCGCACGGCCGGCGCAGCTGCGTCTGCTTGGTCGACGCGGCTCAGAAGTACATGGAGGAAATCGAACGTCTTGCGCAGCCCCTGGGCCTCCTGCTTGTCCAAGTTGGCGCCAAGGTCGCCCAGCAGTGACCAAAACTGCGCCGAGCTGGCAAAGTCCAGCCCGCTTGGGGGCACGGGCACCACCAGGCCATCTGCGGCCCATAGCGCGTTGATGGTCACATAGGACAGCGACGGAGGCGTATCGATCACGATAACGTCATACAGCCCTCGCACCGATTCAAGCCCGGCGTTCAACACGTCCCAAAACCTGGACGTCGGGTCCCGCATTTGCCGGGCGGGCAGGGCGAACTCAGCGGAAAACAAGAAGGGGGCAGCTGCGACCAGGTCGATGCCTTCCCAGTAGGTCGACCGGATGGCATATCGGATGTCGGTTTCGCTGCCATCGCACAGCGGGCCGATCGTCATGTCGGCATCGACCTCCGTTTCCGGCAGGATGCCATGCAGTGTCGTCAGAGAACCCTGGGGGTCGGTATCGACGGCCAGCACGCGGTGACCCCGGAGACTCAGGCCTTGGGCGAGGATCATGGCCGACGTCGTCTTGGACACGCCTCCTTTGAAGTTGCCAACCGCCACCGTGATCGCCTTCTGCCCGGCCGGGCGCATCTTGGCCTGCCGATACGCCCGAGTCCATCGCCGAGCATCGCTCAACGAGAACTCGCGCTTGCCGCCATTGGGCGACAGCTTCCCCGTGGGCAGGTCCCCCTTGCCGATGCGATAGTTGAGGTGCGACTTGTCGACGGCGCACAGCGTCGCCAGCTGTGCGGTGGAGTAGTGGGGAGCAATCTTGCGGACCTCAGGCGCCAGGAGCTTGGCGCGGATCTGCTCCACCATGCTGCTCGCACGCTCGGCCAACGCTCCTATACGCGTCATGTCGATCGGGGTCCGAGCAGCGCCCCGTCCTGGAACACCTACACTGGAAACCTGGTTTCCAGAGGGACTGCCGGCGTCGATGGTAAGGTCCTCAGCGGCCATGATTTCGATCATTCGATGGAATTCGGCAAGTGTACCGATTTTCGTCGAATCCCCGAAACGCAGCTGACCTCTTGGCTTTGATCTAAGTGTGGGAGTCTTTGGGGAACCACGCGCCGCGCGCTACCTCGGCGCGCCGCAACTGTGGAAGATTTTGGGGACCTCGGCGCGCGGCGCGCCGCCTCAGCGCGCTGAGACAGCCGTTCGGCGCGCCGGGCATCTTCCACGGCGCGCCGAATGCTTCATGTTGGCGCGCCGAACCTTGATCGCGGTGCGCCGAGCAGGCCGATCACGGCCCAGTTCCCCAAATTCACACGGGAAGTTCCCCAAGAACATCCACAGAAGTGGCGTTCGTTCCCCAACTCCACACGACCAGTTCCCCAAATCTTTCCACCGAGAAGCCCACATCCACACCGAAAAGTATCCCTAAGTTGTTGTCACATAAGGGCTTCTTGCGATGCCAACTATTCAATTCTTCAAGTGTCTCCCTTCAATAAGCTTAAGGCGCAGCCTGGCGGCCGCGCGAGCTTTACTGTGAATTGACATGCTCACAATACAAGGCGAAGATGCGAACCGCCCTGGCACTGAAAGTAGATCTTGTGGCGGACGAGACGGAACCACCGCAGGCCGACATCGAGACGGCCCGCATATCTTCTAGAGCGCTGCAACTTCTGGCCAGGGCCGAAGAGCAGGCTGCGGCGCGCGCCGAACAAGCTGTCACGAAGGCAAACGAGGCCATCACCATCAGGCCCAAGCGCGGCAAGCTCACTCTGCTGTCGCGCCGCATTTACAACGCGTTCCTCTACCACGCGCAGCGCCTGGGAGTTGACAACCCGTCCTACACCGTTCCGTTGTCCGAGTTGATCGACGATGCCCGATTCAACTCCCACAACACGGAGCTGCTGAAATCGCACATCCGCGACATGCAGGCCACCACGATCGAGTGGCATACCAGCTCCGGCGGCGCGCAGAAGTGGACTTCCACGCAACTCCTCGGCGTCGTGAACATCCACGAGCCTGGCCGTGGCCAGGCCTGCACGATCACGTGGACCTACCCGGAGCCGATCCGGGAACGCTTGGTGAAGCCCGCGCAGTACACGCGCGTGCTGCTCGAGATCAGTTCCCAGATGCGCAGCTATGCCGCGGCCGTGCTGTACGAACTCGGCGCGCGCTACCTCACGTCGCCGGGCGGGCTGACGATGCGTGAAGACTTGCTGTGGTGGGCGTCCGTGCTGACCGGTCGCAGCGATATCGACAAAGTGGAGTACCGCGACTTCAACCGCTTCACGATCAAGAAGGCCCTCATTGAAATCGACACGCTGTGCGAAGACTTCCGGATGGAACTCATCGAGCACAAGCGTGGGCGCAAGGTCGAAGAGATCCAGTTCCGCGTCATCCGTAAGCCGCAGGCCACGCTGGCCGGCCTGAAGGACTCGGCCAAGAACGTCTTCGATCTCTCCTTGATCGAGCGCGTCATCGCCATCGGGCTCAAGCGCGCCGACGCGCAGGACCTGTACGCAGTCACCGATGAAGGCGCGCTGCGGGCAGCCATCGACCACGTTGAGCAGCGGATGAAGAACGCGGCGCTCGACCCGCTCAAGTCTCCTGCTGCGTACCTCCGGGACGCTTTGAAGAAGCAATACGCGGGCACAGCAGAGGAGGGCGGTGACACGCCCACACCACCGGCACTGCCGAGGCCCGGCATTGCCGAACGCCTCCAGCAGTTGCGGGAGGAGTGGCGCTTCCACAAGTCCGCCGAGGCCAAGGCGCTGTTCGAGGAAATGCCCGACGCTGACCAGGCCGCCAAGATTGAAGCGTTCGAGGCTGAGCGTCTCCCTGATCTGGCCACTCCGATCGCGAAGGCTTGGCGCCGTGATGGCATCAAGAGCCGGGTTGCGGCCAGTACGTTCTTCCGCTGGCTGGCCGGCAACATGTGGCCGGGCGAAGTCACCGACAAAGAACTCCTCGAGTTCGCGATGTCACGCGAAGCCTGAGACGGCCGTGCCCAGGCTCCCTCGTCACCACCCCTACAAGAAGAATCCAGAAGGCCCAATCAGCGTGGACCAGGCAACGCACAACCGCATCGTCTCCTTCATCTGGGGCATCGCCGACGATGTTCTGCGCGACCTCTTCCGGCGCGGCAAGTACCCCGATGTCATCCTGCCGATGTGCGTGCTGCGGCGCATGGACGCGGTGCTCGAGCCCACCAAGCAGGCCGTGCTCGACACCAAGAAGATGCTCGACGACGCGCGCATCACCGAGCAGCGCGCGGCTCTGGCCGACGCCGCCGGCCAGGCCTTCTACAACACCTCGCGCTTCACGCTGCGCGACTTGCGTTCGCGTGGCAACCCGCAGCAGCTGCTGGCCGACTTCGTCGACTACCTCGACGGCTTCTCGCCCAACGTCCAGGACATCCTGGAGAACTTCAAGTTCCGAAACCAGCTGACCACGCTGGCCAAGGCCGATGCGCTGGGCACGCTGATCAACAAGTTCCTCGATCCCGACATCGACCTCTCGCCGGCAGGCATCGACAACCACGCGATGGGCACGGTGTTCGAAGAGCTGGTTCGCAAGTTCAACGAGGACAACAACGAGGAGGCCGGCGAGCACTGGACGCCGCGCGACGCGGTGCGCCTGATGGCCAATCTGGTGTTCCTGCCCGTCGAACAGCAGCTCAAGTCCGGTACCTACCTCCTCTATGACGATGCCTGCGGCACCGGCGGCATGCTCACCGTGGCCGAGGAGACGCTCACCGCCATCGGCAAGAAGCGCGGCCTGGACATCAAGTGCGCGCTCTACGGCCAGGAGATCAACCCCGAGACCTACGCGATCTGCAAGGCCGACATGCTGATCAAGGGGGAGGGCGAGAACGCCGACCACATCGTCGGCGGCGCCGAGTGGTCCACGCTGTCGCACGACGCTTTCCCGGGCGAGGAATTCGACTTCATGGTCGCCAACCCGCCCTACGGCAAGAGTTGGAAGAAGGACCTGGAGGCGATGGGCGGCAAGGACGGCATGCGCGACCCGCGCTTCAAGGTCATGCACGAAGGCGAGGAGCTCTCGCTCGTCACCCGCTCCAGCGATGGCCAGATGCTCTTCCTCGCCAACATGGCCTCGAAGATGAACCACAGCTCGGCGCTGGGAAGCCGCATCGCCGAGGTGCACAACGGCTCGTCACTGTTCACCGGCGACGCCGGCCAGGGCGAGAGCAACATTCGCCGCTGGCTGATCGAGAACGACTGGGTCGAGGCCCTGGTCGCGCTGCCGCTAAACCTGTTCTACAACACCGGCATCGCCACCTACGTGTGGGTGCTGAGCAACCGCAAGCCCGAGCACCGCAAGGGCAAGGTGCAGCTCATCGACGCCAGCCAGTGGTTCAAGCCGCTGCGCAAGAACCTGGGCAAGAAGAACTGCGAGCTCGGGCCCGACGACATCGAGCGCATCGGCCGCACCTTCCTCGACTTCAAGGAAACGCCCGAGTCCAAGATCTTCCCCAACGCCGCCTTCGGCTACTGGAAGGTCACCGTCGAGCGCCCGCTGCGCCTGCACAGCCAGCTCACGCTCAGGGCCATCGAGGCGCTGCGCTTTGCCTCGGGCGATGAAGACCTGCGCGCCGCGCTGTATGAAGAATTCGGCGGCGCGCTATTCGCTGACTTTGGTTCCGTCGCCGATGCCCTCGAACAGCACCTGGACGACTGGGGCAGCGACGGCGAGGACGCCGACGATGACGAAGGCGGCGCGCCGAAGAAAGGCCTGCCCGAGAAGAAGCGCAAGAAGCTGCTCGACCCCACGACCTGGAAGCGCGACGGCCGCCTGGTCGAGGTGGCCACCGCCTTGCGCGCTGCGCTGGGCGACGGCCTCTTCGAAGACCACAACGTTTTCCGCGACCAGGTCGATGCCGCCCTGAAAAGGGCCGGCACCAAGCTGCCCGCCGCCGAACTGAAGCTGATCCTCAAGGCCGTGAGCTGGCGCGTCGAGACCGCGCCGCCCGTCATAGCCAAGGTGCACAAGCCCGGCAAGCTCACGGCCGACCCGCTGCTGGGCCTGTATGACGCGGTGATCGCCGGCAAGCCCTGCGTCGTCGAATACGAACCTGACACCGACCTGCGTGACACCGAACAGGTGCCTTTGATGGAAGAGGGCGGCATCGAAGCCTTCATCCGCCGAGAGGTGCTGCCCTACACACCCGACGCCTGGGTCAACAACGACGCCACCAAGATCGGCTACGAGATCAGTTTCACGCGCCACTTCTACAAGGCGCAACCGCTGCGCACGCTGGCCGAGATCAGCGCCGACATCCTGGCCATCGAGAAGGAGGCCGAAGGCCTGCTGGACGGCTTGTTGGTGGCGAAGGCCGAGGCATGAAGAAGGCGACGGTGCCCGCCAGCCGCCGCGTGGCCAAGGCCGCGACGCCGGCGTCGAAGGTGGCAAAGGCTGCGGCGGGCAGGGCCCTGGTCACCAAGGCCGCTGCCAGGGCCAAGACCGAAACCGACCCCTCGGCGCTGCTCTCGGACTTGCGCAGCCTGGTGCAGTCGGCGCGCCAGCGGCTGGCCACCGCGGCGAACGCCACCTACACGCTGCTGTGCTGGCAGATCGGCTGCCGCCTGCTGCGCGACAACCTGCAGGCCGGGCGTGCGGCTTATGGCAAGCAGATTCTTGCGACGGTGTCGCAAGAATTGACCACCGAGTTCGGCGCCGGCTTCAACTACACCGCGCTGACCCGGATGGCGCGCTTTGCCGAGTGGATGACCGACGAGCGGATTCTTGCGACGCTGTCGCAAACATTGAGCTGGAGCCACTTCGTCGAACTGCTCCCCATCAAGGACCCGCTGGCCCGCGACTTCTACGCCGAGATGTGCCGCATCGAGCGCTGGGACGTTCGCACCCTGCGGCAGAAGATCGGCGGCATGCTCTACCAGCGCACGGCGCTGTCGAAGCGGCCGAAGGCCGTGATCTCGGCCGAGATCGGCAAGCTGCGCGACGGGCAGATGAGCCCCGACACCGTGTTCCGCGACCCCTACCTGCTGGACCTGTTGGGGCTGAAGGGCGCCTACAGCGAGCGCGATCTGGAAGGCGCCATCCTGCGCGAGATCGAAGGCGTGCTGCTGGAACTGGGCAACGGCTTCACCTTCGTCGCCCGCCAGAAGCGCATGAGCGTGGGCAAGGACGACTTCCACCTCGACCTGCTGTTCTTCCACCGCCACTTGCGCCGGCTGATCGCCGTCGAGCTGAAACTCGAATCCTTCCAGCCGGCCCATGTCGGCCAGATGGAGCTGTACCTGCGCTGGCTGGACAAGCACGAGCGCGCGCCGGGCGAAGAGGCGCCGATCGGCCTGATCCTGTGTGCGGCGGCCGACGCCGAACAGGTGGAACTGCTGCAGCTGGACGCGAAGTCCATTCGCGTCAGCGAGTACCTCACGGCCTTGCCGCCGCTGCCGATGCTGCGCGAAAGGCTGCATCAGGCGATGGAGCATGCGCGGGAACAGGCGGCCCGGCGCCTGCCGGATGCGGAGGCGCAGGCGTGATCGGCGACCTCAAGCCCTACGCGGACTACAAGGACTCGGGGTTGCCGTGGTTGGGGCAGGTGCCGGCCCATTGGCAAATCGTGAGAAGCAAGCGTCTGTTTTCAGCTCGCAAGGATCTGGCGAAGCCAGACGATCCGCAGTTGTCCGCCACACAGGCCTACGGCGTCATCGAGCAGGCGGAATTCGAGCGCAGGTCGGGCCACCGTGTCGTCAAGATCTCCATGCACTTGGATAAGCGCAAGCATGTCGAGAAGGACGACTTCGTGATCAGCATGCGAAGCTTTCAAGGGGGTATCGAGCGGGCGTGGTCATCGGGTGCCATTCGTTCTTCGTATGTCGTTCTGAAGCCGGGGCCAGAGGTAAATGCCAGCTACTTCCAGTACGCCCTGAAGTCAGCGGGCTACATTCGAGCGCTTCAGGCCACAGGCGACTTCATTCGGGATGGACAGGATCTCAGTTTCGCGAATTTTGTGCGGGTTGATCTGCCGTCAATTCCAACCGCTGAGCAGGCGGCCATCGGCAGATTCTTGAATTGGGCCTGTGACCGGTTGGAGAGCACGATCCGCGCCAAGCGCAGGGTTATCTCTCTCCTAGCCGAACAGAAGCGAGCCGTCATCCGCAGCGCCGTTACTCGTGGTCTCGACGACTCAGTCCCCCTCAAGCATTCCGGAGTTGATTGGCTAGGAAATTTTCCGGCGCATTGGGAAGTACTGTCGCTGAAGCGGGTGCTGCGCCGGCTCATAGACTGCGAGCACAAGACTGCACCCAAGGTCGACGAGAGCGCATTCCGAGTTGTCCGGACTACCGCCGTTCGCAATGGTGAATTGCGCATCAGCGGGACGTACTGCACCACGCCTACCGCTTACCGTTCGTGGACAAGACGGGGCGTTCCCGAGGTCGGAGATGTGATATTCACTCGGGAGGCCCCTGCTGGCGAGGCATGCCTAGTTCCCGAAGCGATGAGGATCTGTCTGGGACAGCGGACAGTCCTCATGAAGCCCAACCGGCAGCGACTCGACGCGCAATATCTCGTCCACACAATCTACGCTGGGCCGCCTAGAGTTGCCATTACTCTTGCCAGTCAGGGGTCGACCGTCAGTCACTTCAACATGTCAGATATCGGTCTATTGCCCCTGCTTCTGCCGCCCATTGAGGAGCAGAGAGAGATAGTCAAATCGATAGTCGAACAGACTGCTGGGCTGACAACTACCATCACCCGCCTAGAGCGAGAGATCGACCTCCTCCGTGAATACCGTACCCGGCTCATTTCCGATATCGTGACTGGCAAGTTCGACGTTCGTGATGCCGCGGCGCGCCTACCAGCCGAAGTACCGGTCGAGACGGTGGTCGATTTAGACAACGAATCGTACGAGGTCGAACCCTTCAACGAAGAGGCCGCGGAAGCATGAGCACGGACATCAGCGAGAAGGGCCTCGAATCGCTGATCGTCCGGCACATGACCGGCACCGACGGCCTGGCCGTCAACCCCGGCGCGCTGACCGAGCCGCCGGCGCGCTACGGTGGCACCGGCTACTTCGCCGGCAGCCCCAAGGACTTCGACCGCGCCCACGCGCTGGACGTGGCCCAGCTGTTCGCCTTCCTGCGCGCCACGCAGCCCGAGGCCTTCAAGAAGCTGGGCATGCTCGATGCGAACGAGGCCAAGGACATCAACCGCCTGAAGTTCCTGACCCGGCTGTCGGCCGAACTGGGCAAGCGCGGGGCCATCGACGTGCTGCGCAAGGGCATCGACCACCACCCGGCCGGCCACTTCGACATGTTCTACGGCACGCCGTCCGCCGGCAACGCCAAGGCCGCGGCGCTGCATGCGCAGAACCGCTTCTCCATCACGCGCCAGCTGGCCTACAGCATGGACGAGGCGCGCCGCGCGCTGGACCTGGGCCTGTTCATCAACGGCCTGCCCATCGCGACCTTCGAGCTGAAGAACAGCCTGACCAAGCAGACCGTGGAGGACGCGGTGGAGCAGTACCGGCGCGACCGCAATCCGCGCGAGCGACTGTTCGAGTTCGGCCGCTGCGTGGTGCACTTCGCCGTGGACGATGCCGAGGTGCGCATGTGCACCGAACTGAAGGGCAAGGCCTCGTGGTTCCTGCCGTTCAATAAGGGCTTCAACGATGGCGCCGGCAACCCGCCCAACCCGTACGGCCTGAAGACCGACTACCTCTGGAAGGAATCGCTCACGCCGGCGGGCCTGACAGACATCCTGGAGAACTACGCGCAGATCGTCGAGATCAAGCACCCGAAGACAGGCAAGAAGAAGCGGACGCAGGTCTTCCCGCGCTACCACCAGCTGGACGTGGTGCGCCGGGCACTGGCCGATGTGCGTGTCCACGGCGTGGGCCGGCGCTACCTGATCCAGCACTCGGCCGGCAGCGGCAAGTCCAACTCCATCGCCTGGCTGGCGCATCAGCTCATCGGCGTGAAGCAGGGCGAAGGCAAGGCCGAAGGGCAGGGCGGGCAACCGGTGTTCGATTCGGTGATCGTCATCACCGACCGGCGCATCCTGGACGACCAGATCCAGAAAACTATTCGGCAGTTCATGCAGGTGGGCGCGACGGTTGGCCACGCCGAGCACTCGGGCGACCTCCGGCGCTTCATCGAACAGGGCAAGAAGATCATCGTCACCACGGTGCAGAAGTTCCCGTGGGTGCTCGACGAGATCGGCGCCGTCGGCGACAAGCGCTTTGCCATCGTGATCGACGAGGCGCATTCAGGGCAGGGCGGCAAGACGTCGGCGGCGGTCGGCAAGGCGCTGGGCGATAGCGCACAGGCGGCCGAGGGCGACGACGCTGAGGAGCGAGACGCCGAAGACGTGGTGAACGCGGCGCTTGAAGCGCGCATGGCCGCGCGCAAGATGCTCACCAATGCCAGCTACTTCGCGTTCACGGCCACGCCCAAGAACAAGACGCTGGAGATGTTCGGCGAGCCGCTGCCGCCCAATGCCGAGGGCAAGATCAAGCACAAGCCCTTCCACCACTACAGCATGAAGCAGGCCGTGCAGGAGCGCTTCATCCTGGACGTGCTGGAGAACTACGTGCCGGTGGACAGCTACTACAAGCTCGTCAAGAAGATCGAGGCCGACCCGGAGTTCGACACCAAGAAGGCGAAGAAGAAGTTGCGCCTGTACGTGGAGAGCCATGACCATGCCATCCGGCTCAAGGCCGAGATCATGGTGGACCACTTCCACGAGCAGGTGCTGGCCGCCGGCAAGATCGGCGGGCAGGCGAGGGCGATGGTGGTCACCAGCGGCATCGAGCGCGCCATCCAGTACTTCCATGCGATGAAAGCGTACCTGGTGGAGCGCAAGAGCCCGTACCAGGCCATCGTCGCGTTCTCGGGCGAACATGAATATGCCGGCGCCAAAGTGAGCGAAGCCTCGCTCAACGGCTTTCCGAGCAAGGACATCGCCGACAAGTTCCAGGAAGACCCGTTCCGCTTCCTGATCTGCGCCGACAAGTTCCAGACCGGCTACGACGAGCCGCTGCTGCACACCATGTACGTGGACAAGGCGCTGTCGGGCATCAAGGCCGTGCAGACGCTGTCGCGCCTGAACCGCGCCCACCCGCAGAAGCACGACTGCTTGGTGCTCGACTTCCAGAACAACGCCGAGACCATCACCTTCGCCTTCCAGGACTACTACCGCACCACGCTGCTGGCGGAGGAGACCGACCCGAACAAGCTGCATGACCTGAAGGGCGCGCTGGACGCCGCGCAGGTCTATTCACCTGAAGACGTGCAGCAGTTCGTGGGGCTGTTTCTGGCCGGCGCCGAACGCGACCAGCTCGACCCGATCCTGGACGCATGCGTGGCGCGCTACACCGGCACACTCGACGAAGACCAGCAGGTCGACTTCAAGGGCAAGGCCAAGGCTTTCTGCCGCACCTACGACTTCCTGGCCACGGTGATGCCGGGCACCGCGCCGGACTGGGAGCGGCTGTCGATCTTGCTGAACCTGCTAGCGCCCAAGCTGCCGGCGCCGAAAGAAGAAGACCTGGCCAAGGGCATCCTCGAGGCCATCGACATGGACAGCTACCGTGTCGAGAAAAAGGCCAAGCTGAAGATCGCGCTGGCCGACACCGACGCCGAAATCGCGCCTCCGCCCACTGACGGTGGCGGCCGCAAGCCCGAGCCCGAACTGGACCGCCTGAGCAACATCCTCAAGACCTTCAACGAGCACTTCGGTACCCTGTTCGCCGATTCCGACCGCGTGGCCAAGCGCATCCGCGACGACATCGCGCCCAAGGTGGCGGCCGACAAGGCCTTCCAAAACGCCAGGGAGAACACGCCACATACGGCCCGCATGGCCCACGACCAGGCGCTGGGCAAGGTGATGCAGATCTTGTTGAAGGACGACACCCAGGTCTACAAGCAGTTCGTCGAGAACGAGTCTTTCAGGCGGTTCGTGGGGGACATGGTGTACGAGCTGACGCGGCAGGGGCCGGAGGCTCGGGCATAGGCACCGACGAGTTGACGATCTCAAACCACTGCCAGTGGCTCGGCGAGAGACTACGTAGATTGGCCGGCAGGCGAGCCTCGGCTGCCAGTCAACTTTGCGCTGCGACGGCGGCAATGCAGCGAATGCGGTCATAGCCGCATCGATCGCGTCCGACTCCTTTGGGCCCGCCTGCAGTCAGGTGCCGCCCCCCTGAGCGGAGGCAGTGATTCGCGGGTGTCTTAGCTTCAACACAGCAATCCAACGTGGCACAAGGGAAGGACTTCTACTTACCAAGCGACAACATCGTCAAGACTGTGCTGTCCGGCAATTTAATCGACTGCGACTCGATCGTGAGCCGGTAAGCACTACCACCCGAGAGCCAGCGATCGGCGGGTTCCTTGCGCGGGCGAGACAACCCGGTTGCCGCGCCGAATGCGATTCCGAACGCGTCAGTCTCCTGGTGCAACTCGCCGAGCACGAAGAACTCGCTGGGGAAGGCGCCATTACGCTGGTGCCACAGCAGCCGGGTCTGGTTGTGGCATACGATGCATGCCGGCATCGTCGCTCGCTTGGCCAGTTTGATCGCCGCAGCGGTCAAGCTCGCATTGAACTCGTTGGCCAAGGCCTTGGCCACATCAAGGTTCGTGCGTTTGCCGTGGGCCCAGGGTACGACCAGGTAATCGGGCAGGATCAGCTGACTGGCATACGCGTTGGCATGTGCCTCCACCGACTTCGCCTCGGCGTTCTGCGGCCCGATGACTTCCTTCGCACACTGAAACGAGCCCGTCTTGCGATCACATATCCAATGGGCCAGCTCGTGGGCCAGTGAAAACCGGCGCCTGCCCTCGTATCCGCCGGCGGTGCTAACACTGATGACCGCCTGATCGGCGCTGGCAACCAGTCGCGCTTCACAACCATCGAGGTGACGGTGCACTACGCGCGCGCCGCATGCGTTCGCGATGCCCTCCAGATCGATATGGCCAGGTGCAACGACACCGTGGGACCACAGCAACCGTTCGGCCGGCGACAACAGCGCCGTGTCAATCCTCATGCGACGCCGGCTGGATCTTGCCCAAGGCCACCAGGTCGTCGTACAGACTCTCCCAGTCGGCGTCCGACTGCCGCTTGCCCTCACGAAACGCGAGTCCAAGGCTCCGATCGCTGGCGAACACTTCCTGGATCAGCTGCTTCAGCTGCTCCATAGGCGGGCGAACGGGCCGGCCCAGGTCTGCCGCCGGCCGCGCAGTCATGCGCGCTTTGGCTTGGCTCAATCGCTGCCTGAGCGCCGCCGCGGCGGCCTCACGCATTGCCGCCTTCAGATCCGCCGCGACCGCCGCGACGTCCTCACCATCGTCTACGGCTTCCTTGCGAAGTTCGGCGTCGGAGGTGCTCAGGATGTCCTCCAGGGCGACGACCCGCAGCGCTGCCAGCTCCGCTCGATGGTTCAGCTCGGTCATGCGGACCTCCTACCAGGAAACAACTTGGCCACGCCGCGGCGGAGGCGCTTCCTGATGGTTTCGTACTCCGTGGTCGTGAAGCCGGCCAGCTCGCGTGCCTTGGCTGGCGACTTGCCCTCCTTGATGCACATCACGAGCCAGGAAACCTCTTGGTCGCCGGCAAAGAGTGCGTCGATGCGGTCAGCATCCACCTTGGCACGCGCCGTGGCCGCAGCCTCTTCTTCGGCGTCCAGCGCCTCGTCCTCGACGCTCCTGGTCCAGAAGCCGAGGTAGTCAAGCACATGATCGGCGCCCTCACCCTTGAGGGACAGCCCCTCGAGCCGATCGGTCCTCGACATGAGGTGCGACTCGCGCGATCCGTCGGCGATGCTCATCATCGTCATGATCATGAAGGCGACGAAGGGCACCCGCTGCTTCGGCCAATGACGCCCGTGGCTGCCAAGAGTTCCATCCATCGCGCGCAGCACGGCCTCGTTGATGAGTTCCTTCGGATCCTGGTATTCCGTTCCAGCCAGGAATCCCTGAGCCGCCTTGCGCAAACGAAGTGCATCATCTTCGGTCAATGCCTCGATGGCGTCGCGAATGTCGTCATCAGTAGCCGGGTCATCGTTCGGCGGCTTGCCTGATTCCACGGGTTCCCCCTGATCTTGTTGTATGCGGGTGAGACCTCAAAACCGGACATGTCACCAGCCGTGTCCGGTTTGGGGAGGTCACCCGCATACCTGGATATGGGGGCAATTGTGCAGCCGCCCATGGCGTTGTAGCCAGCAAAGAGGCCAGGTGCCGCTGCGTTTGCGCCGACCTCGGGGCCCTACGCCCGATCCTGCAAGGAAGGAACCGCGTCTCCATGGAAATCTTCACTCTCAACGTCGGGCAAGGCCAGTTCGTCGTCGTGGCCGGCAAGAACGAAGCATTCATCGTCGACACCTTCGTGCCCTTGAGTTCCGGGCAGGACACGGTGTTCGTCAAGGCGGCGCTGAGCTCGATCTTGGCAGGCCGCGAACTTGTCGGCCTGATCGTGACCGGCTTTGACGCCGACCACTTCTGCGAGGCCGGTCTGAAGCTGGTGCTGAACAAGTACCGGCCGAACTGGCTGATGTACCCCAACTACCGCAAGCGCACGCGCACCGCCGACCTCTGCTTCGACGCGATCAAGGTGCTGGACCAGCAGAAGAACCTCGACCACGTGTCGGTGGCCCTGGGCGATAACAACGTGCGCTTCTATCAGAAGTTGTGCGCCGAGTTCTCGTTCGAGATCTTCTCGCCGCATCGCGACGACATGAACTCGTCGAACAACTGCTCGATCGTCTGCAAGGTCACCGAGCATGCGACCGGTGGCACCTACCTCGTCACCGGCGACACCGAGGTCGACCGCTGGGACTCGATCGTGCGCTACTTCGGACGCTCGCTCCAGTCGAATGTTCTGGCGGCGCCGCACCATGGGTCGGAGAACGGGATTTCGGAGGCTGCCCTGGCTTGTATCAAGCCGCACACGATCTTGGTCAGTGCTGGCGTGCAGAGCCAGTACGGTCACCCACATGCTGCCGCAAAACGGCTGTTCAGCGATCACTCGCAGCACTGGTACGCCACGAACACCAGCGAGGGGCAGTCCATCCATACCATCGTGGACTCGACTGGCATCAAGAGCTACAAGCTGAAGTAAGGGAAAGGCACAACATGTCTGAAACGCACAAGGTGATCTTCTATCCGGTGGGCAATGGAGACACGAGCCAGATCGTGTTGGACAACGGCCGCCGCGTCCTCTTCGACTTCTGCCACCGCGACAAGGCCGAAGACGACGACACCCCCGAGATCGACCTCAAGAAGCGCTTGCGCATCGAACTCAAGGATGCCAAGCGGGACAATTTCGACGTCGTCGCCTTCACCCACGCCGACAAGGATCACATCCAAGGCAGCACAGACTTCTTCTGGCTGGAGCATGCCGCGAAGTACCAGGACAAGGACCGCATCAAGATCACGGAACTGTGGGTGCCGGCGGCCATGGTCGTCGAGTCGGCCAGCAATGACGATCAGAGCGCCGAGTTCGTCATCCTGCGCCAGGAGGCGCGGCACCGACTGCTGGCGGGCAAGGGCATCCTCGTGTTCTCGAAACCCCAGGATCTTGCGGACTGGCTGGAGCCCGCCCTTAAGGCGCGTGGCGAGAAGCCGGATGCACGCGATCATCTCTTCGTCGACGCCGGCATGCTGGTGCCTGGATTCAGTCTGAACACTGACAAGGTCGAGTTCTTCTGCCACTCGCCGTTCATCAAGCACTGCGACGAAGGCGACATCGTCCGCAACAGCGCGGCGCTGGTGTTCAACGTTCGCCTCAAGTCGGGCAAGGAGCTGTTCGACTACCTCGAGGTGGGTGATGCCGAGTGGGCGGATCTCGAAGACATCGTCACTGCCACGCGCAAGCACAAGAATGACGATCGGCTGAAGTGGGACTTGTTCAACATCCCGCATCACTGCAGCTACAAGGCACTGAGCGACGACAAGGGCGACAAGGAGACTGTCCCCAAGCCCCTGGTCAAGGAGTTGCTGCTTGAGGGTCGTGCAGGGGCCTACATCGTCAGCTGCAGCAAGCCGGTCAACGATGACAAGAGTGCCTACGAACAGGTGCAGCCGCCCCACATCCAGGCGCGCAACGCCTACGAAAGCCACCTGGCCAAGGTGGATGGACGCAAGTTCCTCGTGACCATGTCGGAGCCGAACGCCAGCCAGCCCAAGCCTATCGAGTTCGAGTTCACGTCGTCGGGCCTCGCACTGAAGAAGAGCGTCGTGGTTGGTAGCGCGGCCATCATCACCAGTACCGCACCTCGGGCCGGCTGATGCCGTTGCAGTACCTCGAACTCGCTGGATTTGCGCCGCACGACGGAGAGTTGTACCTGCCGCACTCGATCGAGCTTTGCCAGGCCATCGCGCGCAATCGGGACGTCGCGCTGCTGCAGGTCCTGAAGTCGACTGAGGGAGCGGACCGTGAAGCCCTGGTGGTCGACGTGGAATGCGACGAGATCCCCAACCGCAACCCGGTCGGCTTGCGCAGTCCCGAGAGGTTGGCGATCGTGGTGAGTGCCGGCGGCGACCGCCCGCCCACGGTGCTGGCGATGCGCCAGGACTTTCCGGCGGTCATGCACTTGAACGCCACACCGGCTGGCGAGCCCCGAAGCCTGTGCTTGTATTTCGAACCTCATCGCTCAGTGATGCGCTCGTGGACGGCGCCGAAGTTCCTGCGCCGAATTCAGTGGTGGCTGCTGGAGACCTCGCAGGGCACCCTGCACGCGGCCGATCAGCCCTTGGAGTTGCCGTTCTTCGACACTGGCTGGGAGCTCGTGATCCCCGCCGATTTTGACCAACTTCGGCAGCGATCAGACCTGCGCTTCTTCGCGTCTTTCATTGAGCCGGCCCACCTGCGCGGCACGTCGACGTTGATGTTGCGAACCGTGGCCGTCGGCAATGCCAAGGTCGAGGGCCTGGGAGTTGCGATCATCGACTGCCCTCCCATTGTCCAGGGCAGTCGGACGGACATCCCCTCGACGCTCGGCGCTGCAGCCGATGAACTGGCCAGACGCGGACTGGATCTCGCTGCGATGCTGCGTGACAACCTGTGGCAGCAGATTCACCCCAAAGGCGAGACGCTCAAGGGCGCGAGCGATCGTTTCGTCGTGATGCTCAACATGCCTGTGTGTCGCGAGCCTGGCGCCCCCCCGGAGCGGACTCAGCGGCTGGCGTTGTTGACTGCCGTGGGGCGCCTCGACCTTGGCTTACGCCTGGGCGCCTACACGCGCGTCGACGATCAGATCTTCAAGGACACGCCCATCGGCGGTCGCGTGCCCGTGGAAGGAGAGTGGCGCAGCTTGCTGACGCTCCCTGCAGCGGTGCTCGATGCGCCGAATCGCCAGGCGTTCAGAGCGCTGTCTGCAACCCCTAACCCCGGCCCGGACTTGGCGGTCATTGTCGGGGCCGGGGCCCTGGGCAGCGAGCTGCTGAACCTGTGGACGCGCGCTGGCTGGGGCGTCTGGACCATCGTCGACTCCGACCATGTCAAGCCGCACAACCTAGCCAGGCACGCGGCATTCTCCAACCAAGTCGGACAGCCCAAAGCCAGCGCCTGCCAGACCCTGGTCGAACTCGTCCACGGCAGCGCGGGAGCGGCTCGCGCGATCGTCGCGGACGCGTGTGACCGCAACAGCAAGGATGTCGATGCGGCGCTCGCTGCAGCCGACCTTGTCGTCGACTGCTCGACAACGGTGGACTTTCCGAGACTGACGAGCGGCAGCGCTCACACGGCGCGCCATGCGTCCGTCTTCCTGACACCCAATGGCAAAGGCTCAGTCCTGTTGCTCGAAGATCAGGCCCGCCAATGCCGGCTGCGTACCCTTGAGGCGCAGTACTACCGGGCCCTCCTGAGCCAGAGCTGGGGCCAGTCCCACCTGGACGGTCACCTGGGCTCGTTCTGGAGCGGCGCGAGCTGCCGCGACATCTCGTACAAGCTGCCGCATTCCAGCGTCGTTGCGCATGCGGCGACACTGGCCGAGCAGTTGATCCGCCGACATGTGCAGCCGCAGGCTGCCATCCAGGCCTGGCATCGCGACCCGGAGACCGGCAGCATTCAGGTCTTCGATGTGCCAGTTCATGTTCCGGTCGTGCGGCTGCGTGGCCCACTCACCGTGCACCTGGACCAGGGCCTGGAAGACAAGCTGCGGCAGTTGCGCGCCGTGCGGCTCCCGGCGGAGAGTGGTGGCGTGCTCCTGGGTTACCACGACCTCAATCTGGGCGAGGCAGTCATCGTCGATGTCCTGCCACCGCCGCCGGACAGTCGCCACAGTACTGGCCACTTCGAGCGGGGCGTAGAGGGACTGCTCGAGTCATACAGCGAAGTGCAGAGGCGAACCGGCAACGTCGTGGGCTACCTCGGAGAGTGGCATAGCCATCCACCAGGGCACAGCGCTCGGCAGAGTCCTGACGATCTGCTGCAACTCTTCAAGCTGGCACTGGGCATGGCCGACGACGGACTCCCCGTCATCCAACTCATCGTCGGTGAGCACAATCTCGAGCTCTATGCCGGCGAGGTGGTGGCATGACGACTACCGCACCACCCATCGCCCTGGCCCTCTCCGGCGGTGGCATCCGAGCCATGGCCTTCCATCTAGGCGTACTCAAGCACATGGCCGAGCGCGGTCTACTCGAGCGGGTGGCCCGCATCTCGACCGTCTCAGGCGGCAGCCTGCTGATGGGCTTGATCTACAAGTCCTGCGAATTCCGATGGCCGACATCGCAGCAGTATCTGGCGAAGACCTACCCACTGGTAGGTGAGCAACTGTGCTCGCGCAGCCTGCAGGCAGGCGCGTTCTTGCAGCTGCTGCGGCCCTGGAACTGGCGCTTCTGCTTGTCACGGTCCAACCTCCTTGCGCTGGAGCTGAGAAGAAGCTGGGGGCTGGACGTTCCGTTGTCCGCGATCGGTACTACCCCGGAGTGGTCGATCAACGGGACGACGGCCGAGACCGGCAAGCGGTTTCGGTTCAAGGGGTCCGAGATCGGCGACTGGGAACTCGGCTACGCGCAGGCACCGAGCTTTCCGCTGGGCAGTGCCTTGGCGGTGTCGGCGGCCTTTCCGATCGGGTTCGGGCCCCTGGCGCTTCGCGCCGATGCGTACACGTGGAAGAAGAGGGCCTGGGATGCGCCGAAAGGCAGTGAGCAGGTCGTGGACGTGGGCAAGCGGCTGCACCTCTACGACGGTGGGCTGTACGACAACCTTGGCGCCGAACCGTTCTTCCATCCTGGAAAGCAGCAACCCAAGAGCGCTGGTGACTACATCATCGTCAGCGATGCTGGTGCGGTACTTCCAATTGGGCTGCGCTCCGGCCCGCTGAATCCGTTTCGCATCAAGCGAATGATGGACATCATGTCCGAGCAATCGAGATCGCTTCGTATCCGGGCGTTCACCAACTACCTCCAGTCGAATGCGGGCTCTGGCGCGCAACTTCTCATCGGCACACCTGTCGCGGGGCCGAAGTGCGCCGAGGCTCAGTTCGCTCGCACATTCCCAACGAGCCTGAAGCGCCTTTGTGGAGCTGAGTTTGAACGACTCGCAGGGCATGGGTATGCTGTTGCGAAAAGCGCCGCAATCTGCTCAGGCGCAGCGTGATCGGCCCATGGCCGCCCAAGCACTGGCGGTAACCGAAGGACGTACCGGGAGCGATCCCGCCCTGGCAGAGAAGACCATCGAACAGCTTCGGTTGAAGGCTGCAGTGAATGCTCAAGCTGGCAGCGTAGATGCGGGTCGGTCTTCGGCCTCCCAGAGCCACCAATGGTGAACGACCAGTTCCCGCTCAAGCTGTCGTCGGTCAGCAAACTGTCGACCGGCGGCCATCAGTCTGACGCCGCCACTAGCGAGTCACCGGTTCGTCAAGTACGAGGCTGGCGCCAGCGACAAAGGTGTTCGCCACCATGCAAGAGGCCCGGGATTGGCTAGGCGTAGACAGCGCGATGCCGCCCAAGGGCGCGGACCGCAGCTAGACCAGGACTTCAGCCTGAATCGCCAGTACGGCCAGAACCCGCCCCAGCCGGAGGTAGAGCGGGGTCTTAGCCGCCATCGTGTGCAGAGCACCAGCGCGGGTACTTGGCAGTCGCACCATCCACGAAGCTCGCTTCTAAGGTCTTCGGGCGTCTTCGGGAAAGTTTCATATCGGGCGGCGGTGGTTGATTAGATGGTTGATAAAGGACGTTATCATTCATATATGTCATCTAGCGTGCTTCTGGTTCGTGATGCTGCCCACCCCGTAGAGCTGGCCGGGCAGGTGAGGGCGTCAGCGGCCAAGTTGCAAGCGTGGATTGCTTCGTATGGCGGTGACGGCATCGGGCTGTTGAGGGCGCTGAAGTTCGATCAGGTCGGGTTCCATCCACTGGACGGCCACGCCTTGAACGCCATTGAGCAGGTCAACCAGATCTGGACCTACCTGACGGCGCTGTCGGCGGTCCGTGTTCTGCTGGAGTGCCACCCGGATGCCGGCGGCTTCAGCATCGCGCCTGGTGCGCACGCCGCACAGCCCCTGGACGTGATGAGCCAGGCCGAGGGACTGGTCGGTGCCGAGGCCTTCGCTGCGGTGGACCCCGCCAACAATCGCAAGCTCGCCAAGGACCTGGCCAAGCTGACGAAGCGTAGTGAGCGGCATCGATACGTCTTCTTCGCTTCGCCTCGATTTGCCGGTACGCGGCGCCTGCCCCAACTGGAGCGCAGCGGTATCCAGGTGTGGTCGGTCGATGTCTAAAGCCCCCGCGGTCTATCGGCCCGGCGGGCTGGCCGGTGAGGGCAAGCCGCCGGTGCCGGCAATCTTCGATACCGATTTGCACTCGGCGCGCCGGACATTGGAGTTCTTTGTCGTCAGCATCCGCAACGGCAACACGCGCAAGGCCTACGCGCGGGCCGCGGCTGACTTCTCGAACTGGTGTGAGGGCAGGGGAGTGGTGGACGTCCGTCAGGTGCAGCCCATGCATGTTGCGACCTACATCGAGGGACTGGTCATGGCCTCGCCATCCGTCAAGCAGCGTTTGGCCGCGCTGCGGATGCTGTTTGACTGGCTCGTGATCGGTCAGGTATTGCCGGTGAATCCAGCATGTTCGGTAAAGGGACCGCGACATTCGGTGAAGAAGGGCAAGACGCCAGTGCTGACCGCGTCGGAGGCGCGTGCACTTATCGATGCCATCGACGTGACGACACCGACCGGCCTTCGTGACCGCGCGCTCCTCGGCCTGATGGTTTATACGTTTGCTCGGGTGGGCGCTGCAATTCAGATGCGTGTGGACGATGTCTACGCGCAAGGCGGGCACACTTGGGTGCGTCTGCATGAGAAGGGCGGAAAAGAACACGAGATGCCCTGCCACCACAAACTTGAGCCTTGGCTGCTGGCCTACTTGAACGGCGCACTGGCTGGACTATGCAGGGGGTATCTCTTCAGGACGATTGCAGGACGATCCGGAATGCTGACCGACCGCCCAATGTCGCAAGCCGACGTTTTCAGGATGATCGGCCGGCGCGCGGACGCCGCGGGGATCCGGACAAGGGTGGGCTGTCACAGCTTCAGGGCGACTGGCATCACTGAATACTTGCGCAACGGCGGCAAGCTGGAAGTGGCGCAGCAGATGGCGAATCACGAGTCAGCGCGCACGACGGGTCTGTACGACCGCCGTCAGGGGCAGGTCACGCTGGATGAGATCGAGCGCGTCTCAATTTAGACAACCGCGGTTGTCTGCTGGCCGACGACTGCTTCCGCGGCGGGCGAACGGGAAGTATCGACCCAAAGCGGAAGCTGCTGTGCTCAAAATCAACGCCGCAAAGCAGACGTCACATTTACCGAATTACTTGTTCGATACCCTGACCGGAGCCGATTCAATGACGCTCACGATTTGTGCGGCAATAG
>JAFLDH010000439.1 GCA_017302505.1 Burkholderiales bacterium | reverse complement strand
GGCAGGGGCGCCACCCGGGGCTGCCGGCGCACCGAGCGCCGTGCGCACCTTCTGCTCCAGCGTCTGCAGCTTCGGCTCGATCAGGGGCCGTGATTCGGTGCCCAGCTTCTGCATGAAGCTGCCGAACATCTCGCCGCTGACCTGCTGGAATTTCTTGTTCACCGGCGATTCGAACCAGGCCACGAGCTGCTTCAGCTCGTCCTCGCTGAATTTCTCTTCCAGCGCGGCGCCGATGGTCGTCGGCGCCAGCTTCAGGGCCCGGTCACGCACCGGCGGAAAAGCCTCGTCGACATATCGCTTCGCATCGGCCTCAATGGTCTTGCCGATGCCTTCGCGCTTGTCGGCCGGAAACTGCGTCTGCAGCACGCGGCCGGCCTCCTGCAGCATCATCGCCGCCGGCCGCTCGACCATGTTGCGCGCCGCGGCTTCGATGCCGGGCTGCTGCAGGGTCAGCAGCTTCTGCACCAGCTCCTTCTTGGCGGGCGACGCGGCGGACGGTGTCTGCGCCAGCGCGGCGCCACTCAGCAGCAGCGCGCCGCACAGCAGGGGGATCAGTTTCAAGAAGGATTCTCCTCGCCGGCTGGGCCGGCCGGGGTTTCGGGGTCGCCATTGGCATCGGAGGCGTCGTTCGCATCGTTCTCGACGATGCGCTGCAGGCCGGACAGGCTGGCGCCGTCGTCCAGCCCGATCAGCGTGACGCCCTGGGTGGCGCGGCCCAGTTCGCGGATTTCGGCAACACGGGTGCGCACCAGCACGCCCTTGTCGGTGATCAGCATGATCTCGTCGTGCGGCCGCACCAGCGTGGCGGCGACGACCTTGCCGTTGCGCTCGCTCTGCTGGATGGCGATCATGCCCTTGGTGCCACGGCCGTGGCGGGTGTATTCGGCAATCGGCGTGCGCTTGCCATAGCCGTTCTCGGTGGCGGTGAGCACGCTCTGCGTCTCGTCCTCGGCCACCAGCATGGCGATGACGCTCTGGCCTTCCTCGAGCATCATGCCGCGCACGCCGCGGGCCTGGCGGCCCATCGGCCGCACGTCGTCCTCGTCGAAGCGCACCGCCTTGCCGCCGTCGCTGAACAGCATCACGTCGTGGCGGCCGTCGGTCAGCGCCGCGCCGATCAGGTAGTCACCCGGGTCCAGGTCGACGGCAATGATGCCGGCCTTGCGCGGGTTGCTGAACTCGTCGAGCGCGGTCTTCTTCACCGTGCCCAGCGCGGTGGCCATGAACACGTAGTGGTCGGCCGGGAAGCTGCGGAACTCGCCGGTCAGCGGCAGCACGACGGTGATCTTTTCGCCGGGCTGCAGCGGGAACATGTTGACGATCGGCTTGCCGCGGCTGGCGCGGCCGCCCTGCGGCACCTCCCACACCTTCAGCCAGTAGACGCGGCCGCGGTCGCTGAAGCACAGGATCCAGTCGTGCGTGTTGGCGATGAACAGCTGGTCGATCCAGTCGTCTTCCTTGGTGGTGGTGGCCTGCTTGCCGCGGCCGCCGCGGCGCTGGGCGCGGTACTCGGTGAGCGGCTGGCTCTTGATGTAGCCGGTGTGGCTGAGCGTGACCACCATGTCGGTGGGCGTGATCAGGTCCTCGGTGCCGAGCTCCTGCACGTTGTGCTCGATGACGCTGCGCCGCGCGCCCAGCTTGGTCTGGCCGAACTCCTGGCGCAGCGCGGTCAGCTCCTCGGTGATGATCGCCGTCACCCGCGCCGGCTTGGCCAGGATGTCCAGCAGATCGGCGATCTGCGCCATCACTTCCTTGTACTCGCCGATGATCTTGTCCTGCTCCAGGCCGGTCAGGCGCTGCAGGCGCATCTGCAGGATCTCGCTGGCCTGGTCGTCGGACAGGCGGTACAGGCCATCAGGCTGCAGGCCGTAGTGGTCGGGCAGGCCCTCGGGCCGGTAGGCGGCGCGGCCGCCTGGCGTGTCGCTTTCGGCGCGGGCCAGCATCTCGCGCACCATCGACGAATCCCAGCTTTTGGCCATCAGCGCGGCCTTGGCCACCGGCGGCGTCGGGCTGGTCTTGATGGTCTCGATGAACTCGTCGATGTTGGCCAGCGCCACCGCCAGGCCTTCGAGCACATGGCCGCGCTCGCGCGCCTTGCGCAGCTCGAACACCGTGCGGCGGGTGACGACCTCGCGGCGGTGCTCGAGGAATATCTCCAGCAGCTGCTTCAGGTTGCACAGGCGGGGCTGGCCGTCGATCAGCGCCACCATGTTGATGCCGAAGGTGTCCTGCAGCTGGGTCTGCTTGTACAGGTTGTTCAGCACCACCTCGGGCACTTCGCCGCGCTTGAGCTCGATCACCACGCGCATGCCGGACTTGTCGCTCTCGTCCTGGATGTGGCTGATGCCCTCGAGCTTCTTCTCGTGGACGAGCTCGGCAATGCGCTCGAGCAGCGTCTTCTTGTTCACCTGGTAGGGGATCTCGTCGACGATGATGGCCTGCCGCGCACCCTTGTCGATGTCCTCGAAATGGCACTTGGCGCGCATCACCACCTTGCCGCGGCCGGTGCGGTAGCCCTCGCGCACGCCGTTCAGGCCGTAGATGATCCCCGCCGTCGGGAAGTCCGGCGCGGGGATGATCTCCATCAACTCTTCCAGCGTGGCCTGGTCGTTCTTCAGCAGGTGCAGGCAGGCGTCGACGACTTCGTTCAGGTTGTGCGGCGGGATGTTGGTGGCCATGCCCACCGCGATGCCGGCGCTGCCGTTGACCAGCAGGTTGGGCAGCCGCGTGGGCAGCACCAACGGCTCCTTCTCCGAGCCGTCGTAGTTGGGGCCGAAATCGACCGTTTCCTTGTCGATGTCGGCCAGCATCTCGTGGGCGATTTTCGCCAGGCGGATTTCGGTGTAGCGCATGGCCGCGGCGTTGTCGCCGTCGACGCTGCCGAAGTTGCCCTGGCCGTCGACCAGCATGTGGCGCAGGCTGAAGTCCTGCGCCATGCGCACGATGGTGTCGTAGACCGCGGTGTCGCCGTGCGGGTGGTACTTGCCGATCACGTCGCCGACGATGCGCGCGCTCTTCTTATAGGCGCGATTCCAGTCGTTGCCCAGTTCGTGCATCGCGTACAGCACGCGCCGGTGCACCGGCTTCAGGCCGTCGCGGGCGTCGGGCAGGGCACGGCCGACGATCACGCTCATCGCGTAATCGAGGTACGACCGCCGCATCTCCTCTTCGAGGCTGATGGGCAGGGTTTCTTTGGCGAACTGGGTCATGCGAGGCCGGTCAGGGGGACGGCCGGCTCGGTGGAGACGACCGCGCGCAGGCGCGCTGGAGGGCGGATTCTAAGTGCCCGAGTCTGTAGCACATGCGCAACAACGTAGGCTGCAAGTGCAGGCGGGCGCGCCAAAATGAGGTCCAACCGGCACCGTATGGCACAATGAGTTTGTCGGTGGCGGGGTGCCCGCCCGAGTGGGGTTTGAAACCATTCATCACGATTTGAGTGTGGACATATCGCAGGCAACTGCGGCTTTCCTTGAGAGGACAACCATGAAGAAACTGAACAAGGTGGCGGTGCTTTTTGCAACGCTCGCGCTCGCCGCCCCGATGGCTGCATTTGCGCAGTCGACGCCGACTGAGGCGGAATTCAAGGCCGCCGACGGCTCGAACCAGTGGCGCAATGCGTCGGGTCAGCCGTGGCGCGATGGTCCGGGCACCGAGTGCTGGCGCAATGCCGGCTGGACGCCGGCCACTGCCTACCCGGGTTGCGATGGCGCTGCCAAGCCGCCGCCGCCGCCGGCCCCGATGGCTGCTGCCG
>JAFLDH010000438.1 GCA_017302505.1 Burkholderiales bacterium | reverse complement strand
GCCGGCCGAAGCGGCCGCGCTGACGCTGGACCCGCGCGCGCTGAACGACACCGATGACCTGCAGCTGTGGGTGTTCGGCGATGCGCGCGGCGAGCAACTGCTGCTGGCGGCGGTGCTGGACAACCTGGGCAAGGGCGCCGCCGGCGCGGCGGTGCAGAACCTGGCGCTGATGCAGGGCCGCGGCTGAGGCGGTGCGCCGTGTCGCCCAGGCGATGCCGGGCGGGCGGCGCTTGTGCGATTCTCTGCCTCCCGACAGGAGACGAGCCCATGGATTTCAGCCCCAGCCCGCGCAGCGCCGCGCTGCGCCAGCGCATCGATGCCTTCATGGATGCGCACGTGTTCCCGGTGGAGCACCTGTACCGCGAGCAGGTGCATGGCGGCGAGCCGGCTGCGCGCTACCGCACGCCGCCGGTGCTGCAGGAACTGAAGGCCCGGGCCAAGGCCGAAGGCCTGTGGAACCTGTTCCTGCCGGGCTCGCATGGCGCCGGGCTGACGAACCTGGAGTACGCGCCGCTGGCCGAAAGCATGGGCCGTGTGCTGTGGGCCAGCGAGATCTTCAACTGCTCGGCACCCGACACCGGCAACATGGAAGTGCTGGCGCAGTACGGCACGCCCGCCCAGCAGCAGCAGTGGCTGGAGCCGCTGCTGGAAGGGCGCATTCGCTCGGGTTTCTCGATGACCGAGCCGGAGGTGGCTTCCAGCGACGCCACCAACATCCGCAGCGAGATCCGGCGCGACGGCGACTTCTACGTCATCAACGGCCGCAAGTGGTACACCTCGGGCGCGCTGAACGAGGATTGCGAGGTCCTGATCGTGATGGGCCTGACCGCGCCCGACCACCCCGACGTGCACAAGCGGCAGTCGATGATCCTGGTGCCGCGGCGCACGCCGGGCGTGCGCATCGTGCGCGACATGCATGTCTTCGGCTACGACGACGCGCCGGTGGGCCATCCGGAGATCGTCTACGACAACGTGCGCGTGCCGTTAACGAACATGCTGCTCGGCGAAGGCCGCGGCTTCGAGATCGCGCAGGGCCGGCTGGGGCCGGGCCGCATCCACCACTGCATGCGGCTGGTGGGCTGCGCGCAGCGTGCACTGGAGCTGATGTGCCGCCGCGCCACGCTGCGCCAGGCCTTCGGCCAGCGGCTGGCCGAACACGGCAGCGTGCGCGAGGACATCGCCCGCGCGTATTGCGAGATCGAGCAGGCGCGGCTGCTGACGCTGCGCGCCGCCGACAAGATGGACCGCGAGGGCAACAAGGCGGCGCGCGACCTGATCGCCGCGGCCAAGGTGGTGGTGCCGGCGATGGCCGCGCGGGTGATCGACTCGGCCATCCAGGTCTTCGGCGGGGCCGGCGTGTCGCAGGACACCTTCCTGGCCGAGGCCTACACCTACGCGCGCTTCATGCGTATGGGCGACGGGCCCGACCAGGTGCACCTGGCCGCGCTGGGCAAGGCGCTGGTCAAACGCCACGGTGCCGAGCCGCAACCGCAGACTGCGCAGGCCGCGCCGCGGCCGCGCTCGGATGCGGCGCTGTTCCGCTGGTAGGGGGTGGCCATGGGCATCGACGCCTTCAGCCTGCAGGGACAGGTGGCGCTGGTCACCGGCTCGACGATGGGCATCGGCGAGGCCACCGCGCGGGCGCTGGCGCAGGCCGGCGCGCATGTGCTGGTCAGCAGCCGCAAGCAGGCCGACTGTGACCGCGTGGCGGCAGCGTTTCGTGCCGAAGGGCTCAGTGCCGAAGGCCGCGCCTGCCACATCGGCCGCATGGAGGACATCGCGGCGATGGCCGAGCACCTGCGTGCCACGCACGGCCGGCTCGATGCGCTGGTGAACAACGCGGTGCTGAGCCCGCTGCGCAGCATCGCCGACACCGACCTGGGCCTGTTCACCAAGACGGTGGAGGTGGACCTGCGCGGCTACTGGTACCTGTCGGCCGAGGCGGCCAAGCTGATGCAGGGCCGCGGCGGCAGCATCGTCAACATGGCCTCGGTGGCGGCGCTGCACCCCGATCAGGGCCTGGCGCTGTACTCCACGCTGAAGACCGCGTTGATCGGCATGAGCCGCAGCTTCGCGCTGGAATACGGCCCGCAGGGCGTGCGCGTGAACACGCTGCTGCCGGGGCTGATCAAGACCAAGCTGGCCGACAAGTACGACGCCGCGCAACAGGCCCGCGTCATCGAGCGCACGCCGCTGCGCCGGCTGGGCACGCCGGAGGACATCGCCCATGCGGTGGGGTACCTGTGCTCACCGGCAGCCGCGTTCATCACCGGGGCCAGCCTGGTGGCCGACGGCGGCCTGAGCGTCGGGTTGTTCTGAGGCTCAGGCGGGCGGCGCCAGTCCCACCATCTCGAACAGGCGCGGCTCGATGCGCCCGCGGTCCGCGTCCTTCTTGTAGACATAGGTCCGGCAGGGCATGCCCGGGAGCTGCTGCGCCGTGCCGTCGATGACGAAGAACAGCGGCACCGTGCGGTCGGCGGCGCGCGACAGCTGCGTGCGGTTCGACGCCGCGCAGTGCGAGCAGTACGACGGCGCGTCGCGGCGCAAGAAGACGATCGGATGCGGCCCCTCCACCGTGGGCGACAGCGGCCGGCCGTAGCGGTACAGGTCGCGCCACATCTGGCCGCGGAACAGGCGGCCGCCGCTGCCGCAGGGGTCCAGCGTGAAGACGAAGCGATCGTCCTCCTCGTGCAGGCGGAAGTCGGCGCAGTGGTAGTTCCAGGTCAGCGCGATCTCGCGCACCAGGCCGGCATCGTCCAGCGCCGCATAGCGCGGGAAGCCGGCCACGAAGGCCGGCTCGTAGGTCTGGGCCAGCATCTCGTCCAGGTAGTAGTGCCCGCCGACTTCCAGCGCGATGGCGTAGAAGTGCGCCAGCCAGACCACGCCGAAGTCGTGCCACGGCATCCAGTCCTTGCGCTGGCCCTGCAGCAGCGGCGCGATGTCGGTATCGCCGGCCTCCAGCCGGTCACGCGCCTGCTGCACGCGGGTGCGCACGATCGTGATGCGCTCGCCCTCGTCGAACAACCGCTGCCCGCGCTGCGCCAGCTTGTCGAAGCGCAGCCGACATTGCCCGTCGGGGCCTTTCTCGCTGGTCCATGCCGGCGCGCCCAGCGCATCGTTCAGTGCCTGCTGGTTGGCCTTGCAACCCTGGCAGTAGCTGCTGATGCCGTCGCTCCAGCCGCCATAGGCGGCCGGGTGGCGCTCGGGCAGCTTCTGCCGCTCCAGCCGGCCGCCGCTGCCGCAGGGCGCCAGCTGCAGCACCACGCTGTCCTCGTCTTCCTGCAGCGGCGCCAGCTGGCCGCCCACCTGATGGCGGAACACTGCCACCAGGTCGACGATGGCGCCCTTGGCATCGCCGGCGCGCCACTGCGCCACCCAGCTGTGCATCAGCTGCGCGCCGATGCGCCGCAGGGCGTCGCGCGTGCGCGCTTCACCGATGTCGGCGCGCAGCTTGCCGATCTTGCGCGCCAGCGTGTGGCCCGACAGCGCGTCCAGCCCGGCCGGGCCGCGCTCCATCGCATCGAGATGCTGGCGCAGCGCGTCCAGATCCCCGCGCGCCAGCGCGTCCAGGGCATCGTCCTCTGGCGGGCGGGCCAGCGCCTGCAGCGTGGCGTCGTCGAACAAGCGGCTCATCGCTATCCTCCATGCCGATGGCGCCAGCATAAGGGCGGCCGCAGGAGACGAGGATGAGGCTTCAGGGCAAGGGTGTGCTGCTCACCGGCGCGGCCGGTGGCATAGGCCGGGCGATCGCGCGGCGGCTGGCGGACGAAGGCGCCGCGCTGGCGCTGCTGGACGTGAGCGAGGCGGTCGACGCGCTGGCCGCCGAGCT
>JAFLDH010000437.1 GCA_017302505.1 Burkholderiales bacterium | reverse complement strand
GCCCGTGAACCTGATCGACCTGAAGCCGCGCAGCGACGCCGCCTGGCAGCAGCTGGCCGGCGAGACCACGGCCGAGCTGCGTGGCAGCCTGCAGCTGCTCTCGCGCTTGGGCGCGGTGCCGGCCGACGCGGTGGAGCGCATCGCCGCGCGCGTGCACCTGGTGCGCGAGCGCGAGGCCGATGCCGCGCTGGCCGCGGCCGAGGTGGTGTTCGAAGGCGTGCCCGAGACGCTGGACGCCAAGCGCGAGGCCTTCGCCCGCGTCTGCGCCGCGGCGCCGGCCACGGCGATCCTGGCGTCCACCACCTCGACCATCCTGGTCACCGACCTGGTGCCGCTGGTCACGCACCCCGAGCGGCTGATCAACGCCCACTGGCTGAACCCGGCCTACGTAATCCCGCTGGTGGAGCTGAGCGTGCACCCGGGCACCGCCACGGCCGTGCGCGAGCGCCTGCGCACGCTGCTCGAAGGCATCGGCAAGATCACCGTGGAATGCGGCCCGGCGCCCGGCTACATCGTGCCGCGCCTGCAGGCGCTGATCATGAACGAGGCCGCGCGCATGGTCGACGAAGGCGTGGCCACCGCCGAGGACATCGACAAGGCCACGCGCCATGGCCTGGGCCTGCGCTTCGCGGCCATCGGCGTGGTGGAGTTCATCGACTTCGGCGGCAACGACATCCTGTACCACGCCAGCCGCTACCTGAGCCGCACGCTGAGCGCCGAGCGCTACACCGCGCCGGCCGTCGTCGACCGCATGATGGCCGAGGGCCGCAACGGCCTGAAGAGCGGGCAGGGCTTCTACGACTACCAGGGCATCGACGTCGATGCCTATCGTCTGGACGTGCTGCAGCGCACCCTGGGCATGCTGCGCCATGCCGGCCTGTACAAGCCCCCCGTCACCTGACCCACCCCACGAAGGAGAAGCTCCGATGCAACGACGTTCCCTGATCGCCCGGGCCAGTGCCCTTGCCCTGCTGGTGGCCGGCAGCGGCGCCTTCGCGCAGGAAGTGACGCTGAAGGCGGTGAACGCCTTCCAGGAAGGCACCTACTTCGCGCGCGGCTTCGAGAAGTTCATCAAGAAGGTCAACGACGAAGGCAAGGGCATCGTCCAGATCAACTACATCGGCGGGCCGAAGGCGATTCCGACCTTCGAGCAACCGAACGCGCTGCGCAACGGCGTGGTCGACATGGCCAACACCACCTCGTCGTTCACGGCAGGCCTGGTGCCCGACGGACTGGCGCTGAACTACACGCGGCTGACCCAGGCCGAGATGCGCAAGAACGGCATCTTCGACCAGATCAACGCCAGCTATGCCGACAAGGGCCTGTACTACTACGCGCGCACCGGCGAGGGCATCCCCTACCACCTGTACCTGAACAAGAAGATCGACTCGGCCGACCTGAGCGGCCTGAAGATCCGCGTCGCGCCGATCTACCGCGACTTCCTGCAGAAGCAGAACGCCACCGTGGTGCAGATGGCCCCGGGCGAGGTCTACACCGCCCTGGAGCGCGGCGTGGTCGACGGCTATGCGTGGCCGCTGGTGGGCATCTTCGACCTGGGCTGGGCCGACAAGACCAAGTTCCGCGTCGACCCGGGCTTCTATGCCATCGAGCTGGGCGTGGTCTTCAACCTGAACAGCTGGAACAAGCTCAATGCGCAGCAGAAGGCCTTCCTGACGAAGCAGGCCGAATGGCTGGAAGCGCAGAACGTCGAGATGGGCAAGGTCGACGGCCCGGCCGATGCCAAGAAGCAGGCTGATGCGGGCATCCAGGTGATCAAGCTGGACGACGCGCAATCGAAGATCTTCCTCAAGGCCGCCTACGACGGCGGCTGGGAACAGATCATCAAGGCAAGCCCGACCAAGGGCCCGCAGTTGCGTGCACTGATGGAGCCGAAGTAAGCCGATGAAGGTCGGCGCCTGGGGCCGGCTGATGCAGGCCTGCGGCATCGCCGCGGCGCTGGTCATCGGCCTGATGACCGTGCTGGTCGGCTACGACGTGCTGGCGCGCAACCTGCGCCTGCCGGCGCCGGCCGGCATTGCCGAGCTCAGCGAATACGGCCTGGCGCTGGCCACGCTGCTGGCCGCGCCCTGGCTGCTGTGGAGCGAGCAGCACGTGCGGCTGGACCTGCTGCAGATGAGCCTGTCGCCCGCCGCCTGGCGGCGGCTGTACCGCGCGGCGGCATTGATCTGCCTGGCCATCAGCGCGGTGCTGGCGTGGGTCGCGGTGGTCGTGATCCTCGACCTGCGCCAGTCCGGCGCGCTGGTGATGAAGGCCTTCACCTTCCCCGAATGGTGGGTGTACCTGCCGGTGCCGCTGTGCTTTGCGCTGGTGGCGGTGGAAGCGGCGCGGCAGCTGCTGCGCGGGCCGAGGGCGGCATGACCTGGTGGGTGACGCTATGCGCGCTGTTCGGCGCGCTAACGGTGCTGCTGGGCCTGGGCCTGCCGGTGGCTTTCGCCTTCCTGGGCGTCAACCTGGTCGGCGCGCTGCTGTTCCTGGGCGGCGAGCCCGGGCTGATGCAGGTGGTGCGCAACGGCGTGGCCTCGGTCACCAACTTCTCGCTCACCCCCATTCCCTTCTTCGTGCTGATGGGCGAGATCCTGTTCCACACCGGCGTGGCGATGAAGGCCATCGACGCCTTCGACAACCTGATCGCGCGCGTGCCGGGCCGGCTGTCGGTGATCGCCATCGTCGCTGGCACGGTGTTCTCGGCCATCTCCGGTTCCACCATCGCCACCACCGCGCTGCTGGGCGGGCTGCTGCTGCCGCAGATGCTGCGCCGCGGCTACGACACGAAGATGGCCATGGGTCCGATCATGGCCATCGGCGGCGTGGACATGCTGATCCCGCCGTCGGCCATCACCGTGCTGCTGGGCAGCCTGGCCGGCATCTCGATCACCGGGCTGCTGGTGGCCGGCGTGTTGCCGGGCATCCTGCTGTCGCTGCTGTTCGTCGGCTACATCGTCATCCGCTGCTGGCTGAACCCCGGCCTGGCCCCCGTGTTCGAGCAGGAGCGCGTGGTCGGCTGGGCGCGCTGGCGGCCGCTGCTGCTGTACGTGACGCCGCTGGTGGCGATCTTCGTCGTCGTCATCGTCGCCATGTCGGCCGGCTGGGCCACGCCCACCGAATCGGCGGCCATCGGCGCGCTGGCCACGGCCGCGGTCTGCGTGGCCTATCGGTCGCTGAGCTGGAAGGCGCTGCTCGATGCACTGCGCGGCACCGCCGCCATCTCGGGGATGATCCTGTTCATCGTCATCGGCGCGACCACCTTCTCGCAGATCCTCAGCTTCTCCGGAGGCACCAACGGGCTGGTGACGCTGGTGCAGGGCTCGGGGCTGTCGCCGTTGGGCGTGCTGCTGGTGATGATGGCCATCCTGCTGGTGCTGGGCTGCTTCATCGACCAGGTGAGCACCATGCTGATCACGCTGCCCTTCTACATGCCGCTGGTGCAGCACTACGGCTTCGACCCGCTGTGGTTCGGCGTGATGTACCTGATCTGCATGCAGCTGGGCCTGCTGACGCCGCCCTTCGGCATGCTGCTGTTCACCATGCGCAGCGTGGCGCCGCCGTCGATCACCACGCGGCAGATCTATGCCGCGGTCACGCCCTACGTGCTGTTCGGCCTGCTGATGCTGGCGGCGGTGATGGCGGTGCCGGGCCTCGCCACCTGGCTGCCGGGCTGGCTGCTGGCCAAGTAGCCGCCGCCCGGATAATGCGCGGCCCTGTACCGCACGCGCATTGACGCTGGAGAGCACCATGGCTACGAAGACCGCGCCCGCCAAGAAACCGGCCGCCAAGAAGGCCGCCCCGCGCAAGACCGCCGCCACCGCCC
>JAFLDH010000436.1 GCA_017302505.1 Burkholderiales bacterium | reverse complement strand
ACGCCCGGCGCCGTCGCGCGGCGGGTCATCGAAGCGCCGGGCCTGCGTCCTTTCGTGGTCGTCGGCGACGACGAAACTTCCCGGGCCTGGCTGCGCCGCCAGGCGGCAGCGCTGCGCGAGCGCGGCGCGGTCGGCCTGGTGGTCAACGTCGAGACCGTGCAGGGCCTGGCGCGGCTGCGCGCCCTGGTGCCTGGCGTACCCCTCGCGCCCGTGTCCGGCGACGACCTGGCCGAGCGTCTGGGCCTGCGGCACTACCCGGCGCTGATCACGGCCACCGGCATCGAGCAATGAAGCCATGTCGGGGAAACAGCCGGTCGAGGTACTGCTACGCCCAGCGGTGGAGCTATACACCGTTGCAGCATGCGCGGGCGCCGCGTTTCTGTGCCTGGTGGCCCCATGGTCGCTCGCGCTGAGCCCGTCCATGGGCGTCGGCAGCGCGCTGGCGTTCGGCGCCTACGGTGCCATCCGCTACCGCGATGCCCGCGTCATCCTGCGCTACCGGCGCAACATCCGCCGCCTGCCGCGCTACGTGATGACCAGCAAGGACGTGCCGGTCAGCCAGCAGCGGCTGTTCGTGGGGCGCGGGTTCCTGTGGGAGCAGAAGCACACCCATAGGCTGATGCAGACGTACCGGCCTGAATTCCGCCGCTACGTCGAGCCGACACCCGCATACCGGCTGGCGCGACGGCTGGAAGAACGGTTGGAGTTCGCGCCGTTCCCGCTGTCCCGGCTGCCTGCGCTCACCGGCTGGGACGTGCCTTTCAACCCGGTGCGGCCGCTGCCGCCTGTGGGCGGCCTGCCGCGCCTGCACGGCATCGAACCCGAGGAGGTGGACGTCAGCCTGCCGCTCGGCGAGCGCGTCGGCCACTCGCTGGTGCTGGGCACCACGCGCGTCGGCAAAACCCGGCTGGCCGAACTGTTCGTGACCCAGGACATCCGGCGCGTGAACGCCGCGGGCGAGCACGAAGTGGTGATCTTCATTGACCCCAAGGGCGATGCCGATCTCCTGAAGCGGATGTACGTCGAGGCCAAGCGCGCGGGCCGCGAAGGCGAGTTCTATGTGTTCCACCTGGGCTGGCCGGACATTTCCGCGCGCTACAACGCCGTGGGCCGCTTCGGCCGCATCAGCGAGGTGGCGACCCGCGTTGCGGGGCAGCTTTCCGGCGAAGCCAACTCGGCCGCTTTCAGGGAGTTCGCGTGGCGGTTCGTGAACATCATCGCCCGCGCCCTGGTGGAGTTGGGGCAGCGGCCCGACTACATGCTGATCCAGCGGCACGTCATCAACATCGACGCGCTGTTCATCGAATACGCGCAGCATTTTTTCGCGAAGACGGAGCCCAAGGCCTGGGAGGTGATCGTCCAGATCGAGGCCAAGCTCAACGAGAAGAACATCCCGCGCAACATGATCGGGCGCGAGAAGCGCGTGGTGGCGCTGGAGCAGTACCTCTCGCAGGCGCGCAACTATGACCCGGTGCTGGATGGCCTGCGCTCGGCGGTTCGCTACGACAAGACGTACTTCGACAAGATCGTCGCCAGCCTCTTGCCACTGCTGGAGAAGCTCACCAGCGGCAAGATCGCGCAGCTCCTGGCCCCGAACTACTCCGACCTGGCTGACCCGCGCCCGATCTTCGACTGGATGCAGATCATCCGTAAGAGGGCCATCGTCTATGTGGGCCTGGATGCGCTCTCCGACGCCGAGGTCGCCGCAGCGGTCGGCAACTCGATGTTCAGCGATCTCGTGTCGGTTGCCGGGCACATCTACAAGCACGGTATCGACGATGGCCTGCCGGGCGCATCGGCCGGTGCGCGCGTGCCGATCAATGTCCACGCCGACGAGTTCAACGAGTTGATGGGCGACGAGTTCATTCCATTGATCAACAAAGGCGGCGGTGCCGGCCTGCAAGTCACCGCCTACACGCAGACGCTCTCGGACATCGAGGCCCGCATCGGCAACCGCGCCAAGGCCGGTCAGGTCATCGGCAACTTCAACAACCTGTTCATGCTGCGTGTGCGCGAGACGGCCACCGCCGAACTGCTGACGCGGCAATTGCCGAAGGTCGAGGTCTATACGACCACCATCGTCAGCGGTGCGACCGACAGCTCGGACATCCGCGGCGCGACCGACTTCACGTCGAACACCCAGGACCGCATCAGCATGTCCAGCGTGCCGATGATCGAGCCGTCGCACGTCGTCGGCCTGCCGAAAGGCCAGTGCTTCGCGCTGTTGCAGGGCGGCCAGCTTTGGAAAGTGCGCATGCCGCTGCCGGCGCCGGACCCGGACGAGGTGATGCCGGCGGACTTGCAGCAACTGGCCGGGTACATGCGCCAGAGCTACAGCGAAGCGACGCAGTGGTGGGAGTTCACCAGCTCCCCGGCCTTGCAAGACACGGGCCTGCCCGACGACCTGCTGGATGACGCCGCTGCTGCCGAACCCTCCGCAGTGGCTACCACCACCGGCGATGGTTCCGGCAACGAGGCCTCGCCATGAAGGACGCCGCCTCGACGGCGCAACGGGAGCAGAACCAGCGCCAGGGTCTGATCGTCGGCACCATCACCTTGCCGTTCCGGCTGCTCGGGGTGCTGATCGGCTCGCTGCTGTTCTCGATCGTCGTGGAGTGCGTCGGCATGCACCTGTTCTGGAAGGACCAGGGCTGGCGGCACTCGCAGCAGATGTTGCAGTACGAACGGGGGCACCTGTCCAGCCACTTCACGCGCAGCGTGGTCGTGCAGGAGCCGGGGCGCACGGCGCACGAGCTGGTGGACACCGGCTACGAATGGGTGTTCGTGCGTTCCGGGCTGCTGGAGCGCATGGGCCAGACCGCCGAACGCGCCCGCACGCCCAGCCATGGACAGACGCGCAACTTCCGCTACTACATCAGCCAAGTCTATGTCTGGACTGAAAGCTACCTGATCGCCGCTGCCTTCACCACGCTCACGTTCCTGGTGCGCCTGCTGGTGCTGGTGCTCACGTTGCCGCTGATCTTCACCGCGGCGTTCGTCGGCCTGATCGACGGTCTTGTGCGGCGAGACGTGCGCAGGTTCGGCGCAGGCCGGGAATCCGGCTTCATCTACCACCGCGCAAAGGCGAGCCTGATGCCGCTGGCCGTGCTGCCGTGGGTCACGTATCTGGCCCTGCCGATCTCGGTGCATCCACTGCTGATCCTGCTGCCCAGCGCCGCCTTGCTGGGACTGGCCGTGAGCCTGACCGCAGGCAGCTTCAAGAAGTACCTCTAGGCATTCAGCGTCTCTGCAAGACATCCAGCGCGGCATCCAGGGCTGCGACCGCTTCAACAACGACCCGAACGGTGGTTCGGTCGAATTCATGATCACGCTGCGAATCGTGCACGCCGCTGTTGAGGTAACCCCACTCGATGCTTGTGCCGCTGACGTTGAGCAAGGCAACGAGGGCTGCAACCGCCTGCGGCGCGCCGGGGTGCTGCGCCGCGATCCGATCAACCGCTGATCGCAACTTGGCGCACTTGTTGTTCAGCTCCCAGGGTGAACGAGGACCACCCAGCTTGATCTCGATTCGACCATCGGCGCGACGTCCCAGCCATGTCCAGAGACGGTCCGTCAGGCTCTCCAACGCAGGCCGGGCCTGCCGCAGCGCCTCGCGCTTCTCATCGGCCGCCAACGCCTGCTGCGCCAGCAGGACATAATTCTTCGTGGGCGGATCACCGTCGACGCGAAGCTCGTGCTCCCCTTGGTGAGGAAGGAACTTGTAGCGCTTGATGGCGCCAGCGCGCCGGGCGCCCAGCTCCTGCTGGATGCGATGCAGGAATTCCTCGGCGTGCGAGGTGAGGATGACCTGCTTACCGTCGAGCAGGCCATCCTCGAAGAAGG
>JAFLDH010000435.1 GCA_017302505.1 Burkholderiales bacterium | reverse complement strand
CTCGGCGAGGCCTTCCGTCGCGAGCTGGGCGTGACGCCGATGCGCTACCTGCGCCACCTGCGGCTGGACCGCGCGCGGCTGGATCTGCTGGCCGGGCGCTGCAGCGTCACCGAGGCGGCCACCCGCTGGGGCTTCTGGAACCTGGGCGACTTCGCGCGCCACTACCGCCAGCGCCATGGCGAGCTGCCGCGTGCGGCCCGCCGCAGTGCCCGCGTTTTTCCGACGAAAGCACCGCCGTGACGCGGTAGCGCCGGTGGGCGCCGGTGCCCAGCATCCGGGCCGTGTTCCTCAGCTTTCACGGGCCGGCCATGCACCCCTTCCAACGCTTTCTGGGCGCCGCGGCGCTGCTGTTCACGCTGGCGCTGGCCGGCTGCGGCGGCGATGACTCGCCGCGCGGCGAACTCTTCGGCGAGCCCACCACCACCGCACGCCTGAGCAAAGCCGACATCGATGCCTCGGTGGCCGCGCTGCCCGGCCTGGTGGACCTGGTGGGCGGCCCGGCGCGCTGCGCCGTCACGCTGCAGAAGCTGGTCTACCAGACGGTGGCGCCCAGCGGCGCGCCTGCCCGCGCCAGCCTGGGCCTGCTGGTGCCGCAGGACTGCGCCGGGCCCTACCCGACGGTGGTCTACCACCACGGCACGCAGCTGCTGAAGAGTTTTGCCATGTCGGACCCGGCCAACCTGGAGACCTTCCTGGCCAATGCCTACTTCGCGTCGCAGGGCTACGTGGTGGTGATGCCCGACTACCTGGGCTATGGCGATTCGTCGCTGGACTACCACCCCTACCTCGACGTGCAGAGCATGGCCGACGTGGCCATCGACGCGCTGCGCGCGGCGCGGCGCCACCTGGCGGCGCAGGGCGTGGCCAGCAGCGGCAAGCTGTTCCTGACCGGCTATTCGCAGGGCGGCCATTCGGCGATGGCCACGCAGCGCGTGATGGAGCGCGACCATGCGCAGGAATTCGCCATCACCGCCACCGCGCCGATGGCCGGCTTCTATGCGCTGACCGCCACCTTCGTCGATGCGCTGGACGCGCCCACCGACCTGGGCACCGTGCTCTTCGCCTTCGGCCTGACCGGGCTGCAGGCGGTGTACGGCGATGTCTACAGCACGCCGGCCGCGGCCTTCCAGGCGCCGTGGGCGGCGGGGGTGGAGGGCTTGCTGCCCGGCACGCTGGAGCTGACGGCCCTCTTCACCCAGGGCAAGCTGCCGGCGCAGGCGCTCACCGGTCCCGGCGGGCTGCTGACCGACGCCTTCGCGGCCACGCTGAAGAACGATGCCGCCTCCGGCGTGCGCCGCCGCCTGGCGCAGAACGACCTGATCGACTGGACGCCGAAGGCACCCATGACGATGTGCCACGGCGGCCGCGACACGGTGGTGCCGGTGAAGAACATGACGCTGGCCGCCGCCGCTTTCGCCCAGCGCGGCGCGCCGGTGACGGCCATCGACCTGGAGGACATCGCTGCCTTCAAGCCGGCCATCGATGCGCAGATCGCCGCGGCGGGCACGCTGCTGGTCTATCACGCGCAGATCGCGCCGCCGCTGTGCTTCTCGGTCACCAAGAACCAGGTCTTCGACCCGCTGCGGTAGCTGCTCGGCCGCGCGACCGCCGGGCTTACTTGGGGAACATGAACTGCACCTGTACCCGCAGTTGCCAACTGGCACCATCGTCCGGATGCACCACGTTGTAGTAGCCGCCGATCTGCGTGTTGATCGGCAGCTTGCCCAGGTGGAAGATCTTGCCGATGCCGCCGCCCAGCGGCACGGTCCAGCGCTGGTCGCTGGCGGCCTCCCAGTTGGCGGTGATGATCGGTGAACTCGTCAGGTACAGCCCGCCGGGAAAGTTGTAGTTCAGGAAGGGCTGCATCAGGAAGTTGTTGTAGCGCCCGCCCTGCTTGTCGCTGCTCAGCGACCAGACGTTGTTGACCAGCACGCCATACACCCACGGGCTGCCCTTTTCGAGCCGCAGCACCACCGCGGTCGGCCCCAGGCCCCAGTTCTTGTTGCCCAGCATGTCGTCGGTGTTGGTGGGCATCTGCAGGATCGCGCCGGCGCCCCAGATCAGCCCGCCCGCGCCCGGCGTCGAAGGCGACAGGAAGGCCGACAGCTGGATGTCGCCGAGCCCGAAGCTGCTGCCCTGGCCCGGCAGCAGTTCGGGCTGCCAGATCACCGGCATGATCGTGCGGGTGATGAGGTTCCAGTCCTTGTTCACCTCGATCGGGATCACCGGCTGGATGTTCAGGATGTTCTGCGTGCCCGACAGCGGCCCGACATTGAAGTTCGTGTTGTTCTGGAAGGGCACGCTGACCAGGTTGCCCACCGGGTTCTGCGCCAGCTTGGCCAGTTCCTCGGCCGACAGCGTGGCCTGCGCGGGCGCGACCAGCAGCGAGAGTGCTGCGACGGCAACCGCTGCCGCGCAGCGCATGGTGAGCTTCATCAGATCGACTCCTGTCCTGGGGTTGGGATGATGCCCGGCTTCAATCGGCCAGCTGCAGCCCCGGTGGCTGCCAGGTACCCTCGCCCGCCGGCAGGATCGACGGCGGCGTGTCCTTCGGCCAGTACAGGCGCATCACCATGTAGATGGGGCCGTCCGGCGCCGGCAGCCAGTTCGATTCCTTGTCCTTGCCGGGCGAATCCTTCTGCACGTACAGCGTCAGCGAGCCGTCCTTGTTCTTCTTCATGCCCGGCAGCATCGGCGAGTTGATCAGGTAACGGTTGATCGGGTTCTTGATCAGCAGCTGCGTCTTGCCGTCGTACATGGTCACCGACCAGAAGGCGTTCACCGGCGGCAGCTGGTCCTTGGCGAAGGTCAGCGTGTACTTGTGCTTCGATCCGTCGAGCTCCTCGCCACTGGCCAGCGTCCGGGCCATCGGATACATCGCCTCGACCGCATCGTTGCCGTAGATGCCGCCCTTGGCGGCGGCGGCACGCTTCAGCCAGTCGCCGTTGTAGAAGGCGCGGTCGCCGAACAGCGAGCCGACCTTCCAGCCGTTGATGTTTTTCATGCCGGCTTCGAGGTACTTGTCGACCTTGTCCTCGCCTTCCTTCATCGCCAGCAGGATGGCCGCCTTGTGCTCCAGCGACAGGTCCTTGAACTCGAACTTCCGGCCCGGGCCGATGCCGATGGTGGCCAGCTTGGCGCGGATCGCCTCCTCCTCGGGGCCGGGCGGCGCGAACTGCAGCGCGAAGTCCAGGAACTGGAAGAAGTTGGTCTTGACCAGCTCCTTGTCGATCTTCGGGAAGTCGATGGCCGGCGCCGCCGCCGGCGCCGGCTGCTTCAGGAAGGCCGACAGCGGCTGCGCCTTGTATCCCGCCTGCACCTTGACGACGTTGGGCATGTCCTTGGCGTCGAAGAGCTGGGTGCGGAAGATGACGAGCGAGAAGTCGGTGGACGACTGGAACACCTTCTTGATGCCGGGCGGTGTCTCGCCCTTCCAGTGGGGGCCCACGACCATGTAGTCGCCGGCCTCGGTGCCGGTGGCGCGGCTGCCGATGTAGCCGTAGTTGAAGGTGTTGCCGTCGGTCAGCTGCACCGAGTAGTAGCGCTTCTTGTCCACCGCCGGCACCGACAGCACCACCGGTTCGGCGCGCAGGTCCATGAACATCAGCGAATAGGGCGTGTCGCTGTTCGGCGTGATGACCGTCGTGTCCTGCCAGGTGAAGACACGGGCCTCGTTGAAGATCTGGTTGAACGGTGCCTTGAACTGGCCCGAGTTCCTGTCGATGGCGAACTCGTACATCACCGCGTAGTTCATGACGATCGGCAGGCCGTAGATGAAGCCTTCCTCGGCGATGGCCTTGACCTCGGCGATGCCCGGCACCGCCGGGCCGGCCGGTGCCGCCGCGCTGGCGGCGGCGCTGGCCGCGG
>JAFLDH010000434.1 GCA_017302505.1 Burkholderiales bacterium | reverse complement strand
CGCTGCGCACCGAACCACAACGGCTCGCGCTGCGCGCGTGCGGGCCGCGCCGGCCACGGCGAGCCTTCGGCCGGCTGCGGCAGCTGCAATGCCTCGGCGCAGACGGCCAGCGCCTCGCACAGCCGGTCTTCATGCAGCAGCGCCAGCCGGTAGACATACAGGTGCGCGTCGTCCTCCTCGCTGGCGGCCAGCAGGTCCAGCGTGGCCTCCAGCGTCTCGGCCAGGTACTGGCGCAGCGCCGCCGGGTCGGGCAAGGGCATGCGCCAGCGGTGCGCGCGGTCATGGCAGCTGGGGTCGAACCAGGCATCGGCGCGCGGCTCGATCGAGGCCAGCCGCAGCCGCGAGCTGTCGGGCGATTCGCCACGCTGGCGCTGCACGTTGCGCGCCACCCAGTACTCCTGGAACCAGGCCGCATGGCCCACCAGCCACAGCGGCGGCTCGACGTCGCCGCTGGGTTGCAGCTGGTTCAGGTGCGGCTCGAAGGCCGCCAGCCAGCGGAGCAGGTGGTTGCGCGCATCGATCAGCGCCAGCGACAGCAGGTCGGCACCGGCGCGGCGCATGCGCTCGGCATCGTGGATCGCCTCGGCCGTCTGCAGCATCGCCGGCTTGCGGTGGCCTCAGCGCTCGATGCAGGCGTAGGCGCTGTGGTTGTGGATGGACTCGAAGTTCTCCACCTCGGCGCGGTAGCGGCCGATGCGCGGGTCGCGGTTCAGCGCCAGCGCGACGTCGCGCACCAGGTCCTCGACGAACTTCGGGTTCTCGTAGGCGCGCTCGGTGACCCACTTCTCGTCCACCCGCTTGAGCATCGGCCACAGCTCGCTGGAGGCCTGGTCCTCGGCGAAGCGCACCAGCTCGTGCCATTCGACCGGCTGCAGCAGCTCGACGCGCAGCGTCACCAGCGAGCGCTGGTTGTGCGCGCCGTAGTCGGAGATCTCCTTCGAGCAGGGGCACAGGCTCTTCACCGGCACGCCGACCTCGGCATGTACCGAGGTCACGCCGCCGAGCGTCTCGCTGATCCAGCGGCCCTGGTAGTCGAGCAGGCTGGCCAGCCCCGACACCGGCGCGCGCTTGCGCAGGAAGAAGCTGAAGCGCGCCTCGACGCGGCCTTCGCTGGCACCCAGCCGCTCCAGCATCTGCGCATGCCGCTCGCGCAGCGTGGCCGCATCCAGCGGCACGTCCAGCGCCTCCAGCCAGGCGATGAAGCGCGACATGTGCGTGCCCTTCTGCTCGGCCGGCAGCGCCACGTCCAGGTCCCAGGCGGCCGCGGTCTGCTGCACCTGGCCGGCCACGCGCAACTGCAGCGGGTAGCGCAGGTCCTTCACGCCCACGCGCTGGATCGCCAGATGGCGGCCGTCACGCTCGCTTTGCGTGTCGGGGATGTGCAGGGCCTCGGTCAGGTGGTTCATGGGGCAGAGGATCGTTGGCCGCTGGCCGGGGGCGGCAGCATGACACCGATCTGGGTTCTATGCTCAGGCGGGGTTGCCCGGCTGTCGCGCAGGCGTCAATGGTTGGCCGCCGGCCGCAGCACCGTCAGCCGGCCGCCGAAGCGCTTCAGCACCGCCTGTTCGATGCCAGCGGCGTCCAGGCCGCACATCGCCAGCAGCTTGTTCGGATCGCCGTGCTCGATGACCTGGTCGGGCAGGCCCAGCTGCAGCAGCGGCACGGCCAGGCCGTGGGCGGCCAGGCATTCGGCCACCGCGCTGCCCGCGCCGCCCATCACGCAGCCCTCTTCCACCGTGACCAGGGCCTCGTGGCTGCGCGCGATCTCCAGCACCATGGCCTCGTCCAGCGGCTTGACGAAACGCATGTTGACCACCGTGGCGTCCAGCGCCTCGGCCGCCTTCAGCGCCGGGTACAGCAGCGGGCCGAAGGCCAGGATGGCGATGCGCGGGCCGCCCACCGCATGGGCCTTGCCGGTGCTGCGGCGCAGCTCGGCCTTGCCCCAGGGCAGCTCGGACAGGTCGGTGCCCAGCGCCGTGCCCACGCCGCTGCCGCGCGGATAGCGCACGGCCACGGGATGGCTCTGACGGAAGGCGCTGGTCAGGGCCTGCCGGCACTCGGCCTCGTCGGCCGGCGCGATCAGGCTCATGTTGGGCACGCAGCGGATGTAGGCGATGTCGTAGGCGCCGATGTGCGTGGCGCCGTCGGCGCCGACGATGCCGGCGCGATCGAGCGCGAACACCACCGGCAGGTTCTGGATGGCCACGTCGTGCACCATCTGGTCGTAGCCGCGCTGCAGGAAGGTGCTGTAGATGGCGACCACCGGCTTCAGGCCCTCGCAGGCCAGGCCGGCGGCGAAGGTGACCGCATGCTGCTCGGCGATGCCCACGTCGTAGAAGCGCTTCGGGTGGCGCTTCTGGAACTCGACCATGCCCGAGCCTTCGCGCATCGCCGGCGTGATGCCGACCAGCCGCTCGTCGGCGTCGGCCATGTCGCACAGCCACTGGCCGAACACCTGGGTGAAGGTGGGCTTGGCCGGCGCCGTGCTCTTGGGGAAGCCCTCGGCCGGATTGAACTTGCCGCTGGCCGCGTGGTACTTCACCGGGTCGGCCTCGGCCAGCTTGTAGCCCTGGCCCTTGCGGGTGACGATGTGCAGGAACTGCGGCCCGCGCTTGCCGCGCAGGTTTTCCAGCGTGGGGATCAGCGAATCGAGGTCGTGGCCGTCGATCGGGCCGACATAGTTGAAGCCGAACTCCTCGAAGATGGTGCCGGGCACGACCATGCCCTTGGTGTGTTCCTCGAAGCGACGGGCAAACTCGTACAGCGGCGTGTTGCGCAGCACGCTCTTCGCGCCCTCGCGGGCGCTGGTGTAGAAGTTGCCGCTCATCAGCCGCGCCAGGTGCTTGTTCAGCGCCCCCACCGGCGGGCTGATCGACATGTCGTTGTCGTTGAGCACCACCAGCATGTCGGCCAGCACGCCGGCATGGGAGACACCGGCGTTGTTCAGCGCCTCGAAGGCCATGCCGGCGCTCATGGCGCCGTCGCCAATGACGGCGACCACCTTGCGGTCCTCGCCCTTCAGCTTGGCGGCCAGGGCCATGCCCAGCGCGGCCGAGATCGAGGTGGACGAGTGCCCGGTGCCGAAGGTGTCGTACTCGCTTTCCTCGCGGCGCGGGAAGCCGGCAATGCCGCCCAGCTGGCGCAGGCTGCCCATGCGGTCGCGGCGGCCGGTCAGCACCTTGTGCGGATAGGTCTGGTGGCCCACGTCCCAGACGATGCGGTCGCGCGGGGTGTCGAACACATGGTGCAGCGCCACGGTCAGCTCCACCGTGCCCAGGTTGCTGCCCAGGTGGCCGCCGGTCTCGCTGACGCTGGTCAGCACGTATTCGCGCAGCTCGGTGGCCAGTGTCTTCAGTTCCGCGCGCGACATGCGACGCAGGGCCGACGGGTCGTCGACCGTCTGCAGCAGGGAGAAGTTGTTCTTCATGTCAGCTTTCGCGTTCGACCACCATGTCCGCCAGCTGGGCCAGCGTGGCCGTGCCGGCCAGCCGGCTGGCGCGCAGCGCCTCCTGCGCACGATCGCGCAGCTCGGCCGCTTGGCGGCGCGCAGCATCCAGGCCGAGCACCGAGACGTAGGTCGGCTTGTTGTCGTTCAGGTCCTTGCCGGCGGTCTTGCCGAGGGTGTGCGACTCCTGCGTCACGTCGAGGATGTCGTCCACCACCTGGAAGGCCAGGCCCAGCGCGGCGCCATAGTCGGCCAGCGCCGACCAGGCCCGCTCGTCGCAGGGGCCGCAGGCTGCACCCATCAGCACACTGGCCTGCAGCAGGGCACCGGTCTTGCGGCGGTGCATGTCGCGCAGCGCGTGTTCGTCCAGCGGCTTGCCGACGCTGGCCAGGTCGATGGCCTGGCCGCCGGCCATGCCGGCATGGCCGGCCGAGC
>JAFLDH010000433.1 GCA_017302505.1 Burkholderiales bacterium | reverse complement strand
GCCAGCCTGGGCGACCGCCCCGAGCAGCGCGTGCCGATGAGCCGCCTGCGCGCCCGCGTCGCCGAGCGTCTGCTGCAGAGCCAGGCCACCAACGCCATCCTGACCACCTTCAACGAGGTGAACATGGCGCCGGTGATGGAGATGCGCAAGCGCTTCCAGGAGCGCTTCGAGAAGGAGCACGGCGTCAAGATCGGCTTCATGAGCTTCTTCGTCAAGGCCGCGGTGGCCGCGCTGAAGAAGTACCCGGTGCTGAACGCCAGCGTCGACGGCACCGACATCGTCTACCACGGCTACTTCGACATCGGCATCGCGGTGGGTTCGCCGCGCGGCCTGGTGGTACCGATCCTGCGCAATGCCGACCAGATGAGCTTTGCCGACATCGAGAAGAAGATTGCCGAGTACGGCGTCAAGGCGCGCGACGGCAAGCTGTCGATGGACGAGCTGAGCGGCGGCACCTTCTCGATCAGCAACGGCGGGGTGTTCGGCTCGATGCTCAGCACGCCGATCATCAACCCGCCGCAGAGCGCGATCCTGGGCGTGCACGCCACCAAGGACCGCGCCGTGGTCGAGAACGGCCAGATCGTGGTCCGGCCGATGAACTACCTGGCGATGAGCTACGACCACCGCATCATCGACGGCCGTGAAGCGGTGCTCGGCCTGGTGGCCATGAAGGAAGCGCTGGAAGACCCGGCGCGCCTGCTGTTCGACATCTGAGCGGCATGAGCCTGGTCGAGGAACTGGCCCGCCTGGAGGAGATGCGTGCCCGCGGCACGCTCTCCGAAGAGGAGTTCCAGCGCGCCAAGGCCAGGCTCATCGATGCCGGCGGCGCCATCCCGTCGCCGGCGGCCGCGGCCGTCAACCGCCTGCGGCGCAGCCGCAGCGACAAGTGGCTGGGCGGCGTGTGCGCCGGCATCGGCCAGGCCACCGGCATCGACGCCTGGATCTGGCGCCTGCTGTTCACGCTGCTCTTCCTGTTCGGTGGCACGGGCCTGCTGGCCTACCTGCTGCTGTGGATCTTCGTGCCGCTCGAATGACGGCCTAACCCGACCCTTACCATGTCCAAGAACTTCGACGTCGTCGTCATCGGCGGCGGCCCCGGCGGCTACATCGCCGCCATCCGTGCAGCGCAGCTCGGCCTGAACACCGCCTGCATCGACGACTGGAAGAACAGCAAGGGCGGCCCCGCGCCGGGCGGCACCTGCACCAATGTCGGCTGCATCCCGAGCAAGGCGCTGCTGCAAAGCAGCGAGCACTTCGAGCATGCCGGCCATGCCTTTGCCGACCACGGCATCGGGCTGGACAACCTGCGCATCGACGTGCCGAAGATGGTGGCTCGCAAGGACACCGTCGTGAAGCAGAACAACGACGGCATCCTGTACCTGTTCAAGAAGAACAAGGTCAGCTTCTTCCACGGCCGCGGCTCCTTCGTCAAGGCGGCCGATGGTGGCTATGAGATCGCGGTGGCGGGCGACAAGCTGGAGACGCTGCTGGCCAAGCAGGTGATCGTGGCCACCGGCTCCAGCGCGCGCGCGCTGCCCGGCGCGGCCTTCGACGAGGAGCGCATCCTGTCCAACGACGGCGCGCTGCGCCTCGGCGCGGCGCCGAATACGCTGGGCGTCATCGGCTCGGGCGTCATCGGCCTGGAAATGGGTTCGGTGTGGCGACGGCTGGGCGCGCAGGTGACGGTGCTGGAGGCGCTGCCGGTGTTCCTGGGCGCGGTGGACGAGCAGATCGCCAAGGAGGCGCACAAGGTCTTCACCAAGCAGGGCCTGAAGATCCAGCTGGGCGTGAAGATCGACGAGGTCAAGAGCGGCAAGAAGGGCGTGAGCGTGGCCTACACCGACGCGGCCGGCGCGGCGCAGACGCTGGACTGCGAGCGGCTGATCGTCTCGATCGGCCGCGTGCCCAACACCACCGGCCTGAACGCCGAAGGCGTGGGCCTGAAGACCGACGAGCGCGGCTTCATCGTCGTCGACGACGACTGCCGCACCAACCTGCCCGGCGTGTGGGCGGTGGGCGACGTGGTGCGCGGCCCGATGCTCGCGCACAAGGCAGAAGAAGAGGGCGTGGCCGTGGCCGAGCGCATCGCCGGCCAGCACGGGCACGTCAACTTCAACACCATCCCCTGGGTCATCTACACCAGCCCGGAGATTGCCTGGGTGGGCCAGACCGAGCAGCAGCTGAAGGCCGCGGGCCGGGCCTACAAGGCCGGCAGCTTCCCGTTCATGGCCAACGGCCGGGCGCGTGCGCTGGGTGACACCACCGGCATGGTGAAGATGCTGGCCGACGCGGCCACCGACGAGATCCTGGGCGTGCACATCATCGGGCCGATGGCCAGCGAGCTGATCGCCGAGGCCGTGGTGGCGATGGAGTTCAAGGCCAGCAGCGAGGACATCGCACGCATCTGCCATGCGCACCCCTCGCTGAGCGAGTCCACCAAGGAAGCGGCGCTGGCCGTGGACAAGCGCACGCTGAACTTCTGACGCCCGACGGATGGCCGTCCGCGAGCTGTACGAACGCACCCTCAAGGAGCGCGGCTACACCGCCGACGCGGCGCAGCTGTGGGCCATCGACGCGCTGGAGCGCTGCGAGAACGACTGGCTGGCCTACCTGCAGCGGCGCCGCGGCACGCTGGCGCGCATGCTGAACCGCCCGCCGATCCCGCGCGGCGTGTACCTGTACGGCGGGGTGGGGCGCGGCAAGAGCTTCCTGATGGACTGCTTCTACCAGTCGGTGCCGCTGAAGCGCAAGACGCGGCTGCATTTCCACGAGTTCATGCGCGAGGTGCACCGCGAGCTGCACGAGCTGCGCGGCACCACCGATCCGCTGGACGAGCTGGGCCGGCGCATCGCACGGCGCTTCCGGCTGATCTGCTTCGACGAGTTCCACATCGCCGACGTCACCGACGCGATGATCCTGCACCGGCTGCTGGAGGCGCTGTTCGCCAACCGGGTGAGCATCGTCACCACCTCGAACTTCCACCCTGACGGGCTGTATCCGAACGGCCTGCACCGCGACCGGATCCTGCCGGCCATCGAGCTGCTGAAGCAGCACCTGGAGGTGCTGGACGTCGACGCCGGCACCGACTACCGCCAGCTGGCGCTGGGCCAGGTGAAGGTCTATCACACGCCGCTGGACGCACGCGCCGGCGTGCAGATGCAGGCCGCCTTCAGGCAGCTGGCGGAAGCCGCCGACGAGGACCCGGTGCTGCGCATCGAGCACCGCGAGCTGCGGGCCCGCCGCCGCGCCGGCGGCGTGGTCTGGTTCGATTTCGCGCAGCTGTGCGGTGGCCCGCGCTCGCAGAACGACTACCTGGAGCTGGCCTCGCGCTTTCACACCGTGCTGCTGTCCGGCGTGCCGGCCATGTCGCCGCGGCTGGCCAGCGAGGCGCGGCGCTTCACCTGGCTGGTGGATGTGCTTTACGACCGGCGGGTGAAACTGATCCTGTCGGCCGAGGTCGAACCCGAGATGCTCTACACCGAAGGCCCGCTATGCCATGAGTTCCCGCGCACCGCGTCACGGCTGCGCGAGATGCAAAGCGCAGCCTATCTGGGGCTGACACGGCGCACCGTGGACACCGGCCTGACATGAGGGGCCTCTGGGCGTGTCTGCTGGCCGGCGCCGTCGCGACGGGCGGTGCCGCCTGGGCCGCCGAGACACCCGAAGCCCGAGCCGAGCGCGAGCAGATTCGCCGCGAGCGGGCCGCCGCCGAAGAGCGCTACCGTCAGGCCGAGGCGGCCTGCAAGCAGCGCTTCGCGGTGTCCGGTTGCGTGGCCGATGCCGATGCCGAGCGCCGGGCGGCGCTGTCGTCATTGCGCCTGCGCGAACTGGCGCTCGACGACGCCCGCAGAAAAGCCGAGGCCGAAGAAAAGCGCCAGGAGTT
>JAFLDH010000432.1 GCA_017302505.1 Burkholderiales bacterium | reverse complement strand
CTGCGCGCGTGCTCCTGCATCAGCGCCTCGGCGCGCGCGCCTTCGCGCTGACGGATCGCGTCCAGCACCGCGCGGTGCTGCGCCTGCGCCACCACCAGCAGGTCGCGCGCATCGGGGCCGGTGGAGCGTGCCAGCACGAAGCCGTTGGGCGAGGCGAAGGGCAGCGTCTTGGCGCGCTCCAGCTGGCGGCGCACCATCTCGCTGCCGGCCATCTCGGCCAGCAGGTCGTGGAAGCGGCCGTTGAGCTGCACGTAGCCGCTGAAGGATTCTTCGCTGAGGCTGGGCGCGGCCAGCAGCGCGTCGATCTGCGCGACGCAGTCGCGCGCCTCGCTCATCAGCACGGTGGTCACGCCGCGCTCGGCGGCCAGCCGGGCGCACAGGCCTTCCAGCGTGCCGCGCAGCTCGATCGCGTCGTGGATGTCGGCTTCGGAGAAATCCTTCACCGCGAAGCCGCCGTGCGGCAGCGCCTCCAGCAGGCCTTCTTCCTGCAGCCGCACCAGCGCCATGCGGATCGGCGTGCGCGAGGCGTTCAGCCGCTCCACCAGCGTCAGCTCGGCAATGCGCGCGCCGGGCTTCAGCTCGCCGCCCAGGATCAGCTCGCGCAACCGCAGCTGCACGCGCACCGTCTGCGACGGCTCGGCAATGTCGGTGGCGCTGTGCATCACGCGGCCCGCAGCGGGATCACGCCCGGGCGCTCGTGCGCCGGCGTCTCGGCGCGCACCATCTGCTCGATCAGTCGCCGCGCCCACATCGAGCCGGCGTCGATGTTCAGGTTGTAGAAGCGGTAGCCGGGGCGTTCGTCGATGGCCTGCTGCTGCGCCTCGAGGATCAGCTCGTCCTCGCGGAAGATGCCGGACACGCCTTCGCGCAGCTCGTGCGTCAGGCGCTGTTCGCCCAGGCAATAGTTGCGCGCGAAGGCCCAGAAGTAGTGGCAGGTCCGTTCCGTCTCGGGCGTGATGGTGTTCAGCACGAAGCCGTTGACGCCCTTTGAGCGATCGCCCTGCGGTGCGCCGCTGCCGGCCGGCGCCACCCCCACGTCGATGGCGATGGTGCAGGGCGCCTCGAAGCGGATGATCTGCCAGCGGTCTACCTTGCCTTCGTAGCCGGTGGCGTGCTTCAGCTGCCCGGCCCAGAAGGGCGGGGCGTCGATGTCCTCCATCCAGCGCGTCACCGTCGCGGTGCGGGTGCCGTGCGTGGCGACGAAGGGGGCCTCGGCCACCGCCAGCTGGCCGATGCTGCTGCCGTGCACATAGGTCTCGTGCGTCAGGTCCATCAGGTTGTCCAGTACCAGCCGGTAGTCGCACTTCACGTGGATCAGCTTGCCGTCGCCGGCCCAGGCCGGGTCGTGGTTCCAGTGCAGGTCGGGGATCTTCGCAGGGTCGGCCAGCGCCGGGTCGCCGGGCCACACCCAGACGAAGCGGTGTTTCTCCACCACCGGGTAGGCGCGCACGCAGGCCGAGGGGTTCAGCGTCTCCTGCGAGGGCATGTGGGTGCAGCGGCCGTCGCCGTTGAACACCAGGCCGTGGTAGCCGCAGGTGATCTGGTCGTCGCGCAGCCGGCCCTTGGACAGCGGCAGCAGCCGGTGCCAGCAGGCGTCTTCCAGTGCGGCGACCGAGGCGTCCTTGCGCCGGAACATCACGATCTTCTGGCCGCAGATGGTGCGGCTGAGCAGCGCGGCCTTCACTTCCACGTCGTAGGCGGCCGCATACCAAGCATTGAGCGGGAAGGGTTTCATCGACGTCAATGAATACGTGTTGTATACATAAGCGCCATTGTCATGGGATGGAATGACCGATGAATGCGGGTAAACACCAATAAATGGAAAGATGATGTATTCATCGAGGTGGGTGAAAACTGCGCTACCGTTCATCCTGTGCCGCCGCTGCCGGCCGGCCCGCATCACCCAGGAGACGCCATGACGACCCGTAACACGCCCCCCTTCCGCGCCGACCATGTCGGCAGCTTCCTGCGCCCGGCCTACCTGCTGGAAGCGCGCGACCAGTTCTTCAACAAGAAGTCCATCAGCGCCGAGCAGCTGCGCGCGGTGGAGGACAAGGCGATCACCGAGATCGTCAAGTTCCAGCAGGACGTGGGGCTGCACAGCATCACCGACGGCGAGTTCCGCCGCACCTACTTCCACATCGATTTCCTGGAGCAGCTGGGCGGCGTCAAGACCGACATCCCGGTGACGATCAAGAAGCCCGACGGCACCGAGGAACTGGCCCCGCCGGTGATCCGCGTCACCGGCAAGGTGCAGCACGTCAAGGACATCCAGAAGGCCGACTTCGAATACCTGAAGAGCCAGGTGGCCGCCGGCCTGACGCCGAAGGTAACGATTCCCAGCCCGACGATGCTGCACTTCCGCGGCGGCCGCGCCGGCATCGACAAGGTGGCCTATCCGGAGCTGGAGCCGGCCTTCTACGACGACGTGGCCCGCGCCTACGGCGACGAGCTGCAGAGCCTGTACGACGCCGGCTGCCGCTACGTGCAGATGGACGACACCAACCTGGCCTACCTGTGCGACGAGAAGATGCGCGAGGCGGCGCGCCAGCGCGGCGACGACCCGAACGAGCTGCCGCACCGCTACGCCAAGTTCATCAACAAGGTGGTGGCGCTGAAGCCGGCCGGCATGACGCTGGCCATGCACCTGTGCCGCGGCAACTTCAAGAGCACGCATGCGGCGGCCGGCAACTACGAGCCGGTGGCCGAGGCGCTGCTGTCGGAGATGAACCTGGACGCCTTCTTCCTGGAGTACGACGACGAGCGCTCGGGCGACTTCCGCCCGCTGCGCTACCTGTCCAAGGACAAGATCGTCGTGCTGGGCCTGGTGACCACCAAGTTCGGCGCCATGGAAAGCAAGGACGCGCTGAAGCGCCGCATCGACGAGGCCGCGAAGTACGCCCCGCTGGAGCAGATGTGCCTGAGCCCGCAGTGCGGCTTCAGCAGCACGGTGCACGGCAACAACATCGCGGTGGAAGACCAGCGCAAGAAGCTGGCGCTGGTGGTGGAGACGGCGGCCGAAGTCTGGGGCTGAGCCTAGAGCTCGTCCTCGGCCAGGCGCTGCCGCACGTCGCGCAGCCGCGCCAGGCTGTTGACGACAGTCGGCACCTGGTTCAGCCCTTCCAGGTAGTCGTACACATAGGCCAGCACCGCGTAGATCGCCCCCGCGGTGAAGGCCGGTGACTGCGTGAAGTCCACCAGGATCCACACCAGCGCGCCCATCAGCGCCAGCTCGGTGACGGCCCAGGTCCACGACTCTGCATCCGACAGCCGGATGCGCCAGCGGCGCAGCAGCAGGAAATGCCGGCGCACGCGGAACGGGCTGGCCGAGGCGATGTCGGCCACCTCGCGCTCGATCTGGTTGTGGATGCCCTGGTTCAGCCGCACCGCGCGCCGCCAGTACCAGGTGTTGACGAGTGCCATCGGCAGCAGCACCGCCATGGCGATGAAGCCGGCCTCGCGGTCGTAGACGAACAGCATCGTCAGCGAGCCGATCACCGCCAGCAGGTTGTGCAGCACCATCGGCACTTCCTTCTCGAAGAAGCCGACCACGTCGCGCACCATCTCCACCCGCGCCGACACCTTGCTCAAGGCCTGGCCGTCGGCCTGCTGCGTGCCCACCAGCTGCGCGGCGATGGCGGCATACAGGCCCATGAACACGCGCGTATCCACCCGCTGGCGGGTGAAGGACAGCACCAGATGCAGCAGCCACACGCCCACCAGCCAGGCCAGGCCTTCGTAGCGGCGCTGCAGCAGCTGGTCGACCGCCTGCCCGGTCAGCGTCGGGTAGGCCAGCATGCACAGGTTCTCGGCCACCGTCAGGCCGTAGGTGCCGGCCACACCCAGCCGGCGCTCGCGGACCAGCGCCGCGACAGCGGGCGTCACGGC
>JAFLDH010000431.1 GCA_017302505.1 Burkholderiales bacterium | reverse complement strand
TCGCTGGGCCGCGCCGAGGTGCCGCTGCGCCGCCGCCTGCGCGTGGCTTTTTTCTCCACCGGCGACGAGCTGCGCTCGATCGGCGAGCCGCTGGACGCCGGCTGCGTCTACGACAGCAACCGCTACACGCTGTGGGGCATGCTGCAGCGCCTGGGCGTCGAGGCCATCGACATGGGCGTGGTGCGCGACGAGCCCGCGGCGCTGCGCGACGCCTTCACCCAGGCCGCGGCCTGCGCCGATGCGGTGATCACTTCCGGCGGCGTCAGCGTCGGCGAGGCCGATCACACCAAGCGCATCATGGCCGAGCTGGGCGAGGTGCTGTTCTGGAAGATCGCGATGCGCCCGGGCCGGCCTATGGCCATCGGCCGCATCGGCGTGGCGCCGCACCAGGCCATCCTGTTCGGCCTGCCGGGCAACCCGGTGGCGGTGATGGTGACCTTCTACGCCTTCGTGCGCGAAGCGCTGCTGCGCATGGCCGGTGCAATGCCCGCGCCGCTGCCGCTGCTGCGCGCGGCCTGCACCACGCCACTGCGAAAGAAGCCAGGGCGCACCGAGTTCCAGCGCGGCATCGTCAGCCGCGCGGCCGACGGCAGCTGGCAGGTGGCGATCACCGGCTCGCAGGGCAGCGGCATCCTGCGCAGCATGAGCCAGGCCAACGGCATGGTGCTGCTGCACCACGCGCAGGGCAACGTGGCCGCCGGCGAGCCGGTCGACGTGCTGCCCTTCGACGGCCTGGTCTGACGGCCGGGCCTTATTCGGCGCCGGCGCCCTGCGGGTGCGGCGTGTCCTCCGCCGGTGTGGCGATCTCGCCCGGCACCGCCTTGCGCGCGAACAGCGTGTACATGGTCGGCACGACAAACAGCGTCAGCAGCGTGCCCAGCGACAGCCCGCCGACGATCACCCAGCCGATCTGGTGCCGGCTTTCGGCCCCGGCCCCGGTGGCCAAGGCCAGCGGGAGCGCGCCCAGCACCATCGCGCCGGTGGTCATCAGGATCGGCCGCAGCCGCAGGCTGGAGGCCTCGATCACCGCATCGCGCACGCTGCGCCCCTGCTGGCGCAGCTGGTTGCTGAACTCGACGATCAGGATGCCGTGCTTGCTGATCAGCCCCACCAGCGTGATCAGCCCGATCTGCGAATAGACGTTCAGCGTGCCCCCGCTCCACTGCAGCGCCAGCAGCGCCCCCACGGTGGACAGCGGCACCGCCAGCAGGATGACGAAGGGGTCGACGAAGCTCTCGAACTGCGCCGCCAGCACCAGGAAGATGAACATCAGCGCCAGCACGAACACCAGGCCCAGCGCCCCGGAGGACGAGCGGAACTCGCGGCTGACGCCGTTGAGTTCGGTGGCATAGCCGGCCGGCAGCAGCTTGGCGGCCGTGGCGTCCATGAACTGCAGCGCCTCGCCCAGCGAATAGCCCGGCGCCAGGTTGGCGGTGATCGACACCGAGCGGCGCTGGTTGAAGTGGTTCAGCTCGCGCGGACTGACCGCCTCGCGTACCTTGATCAGCGAACTGAGCGGCACCATCGCCTCGCCACGGCCGCGCACGAACAGCTTCTCGATGTCCTCGGGCGTGGTGCGGCCGCGGCTTTCGGTCTGCACGATCACGTCGTACTGCTCGGCATCGCGCTTGTAGCGCGTGACGGCACGGCCGCCGAGCATGGTCTCGACGGTGCGCGCCACCGCATCGACGTTGACGCCCATGTCGGCCGCACGGGCGCGGTCCACCTCGACGAAGATTTCCGGCTTGTTCAGCCGCAGGTCGGTATCAGGCTGCACGAAGCCGGGGTTCTTGGCGATCTCGGCCATGAACTGCTGCGACACGCGCGCCAGGTTCTCGTAGCTGTCGCTGGTGACGATCACGTAATTGACCGAACGTTCGCGGAAGCCCTGCCCCAGGCTGGGCGGCGTCACCGGAAAGGCGGTGACGCCGGGGAGACCCATGAACTGCGGCTGCAGCAGGCGCGCCAGCTCGAGCGTGCTGCGATCGCGCTCGGTCCAGTCCACCGTGCGCAGGAACGAGATGCCCTGCGACACCGTCGGGTTGCCGGCCACGACGAAGACGCGGTCGAACTCCGGATAGCTGCGGCCGATGGCCTCGATTGCGCGCAGGTAGCGCGCGGTGTAGTCCAGCGTGGCGCCGTCGGGTGCGTTGACGGTGGCCAGGATCACGCCGCGGTCTTCCAGCGGGGCGAGTTCGCTCTTGGCGTTCTTGAACAGCCACCAGCTGCCGCCGGCGGAGGCGACCATCACCAGCAGCACGATCCAGCGCTGCGTCAGCACCCAACCCAGCGCGCGGCCATAGCCGTTGCCCAGCGCCACCAGCACCCGCTCCATGCCGCGGTCGAAGCGGTTGGGCGCGGGGTTGTGGCGCAGCAGCTTGCTGCACATCATCGGCGTCAGCGTCAACGCGACGAAGCCGGAGACGATCACCGCGCCGGCCAAGGTCAGCGCAAACTCGGTGAACAGCCGCCCGGTGCGGCCCGGCGTGAAGGCCAGCGGCGCGTACACCGCGGCCAGCGTCAGCGTCATCGCCACCACCGCGAAGCTGATCTCCTTGGCGCCCTTCAGCGCGGCCTGGAAAGGCGTCAGGCCCTCCTCGATGTGGCGGAAGATGTTCTCCAGCACGACGATCGCGTCGTCCACCACCAGGCCGATGGCCAGCACCAGCGCCAGCAGCGTCAGCGTATTGATGGTGAAACCGGCCGCGGCCATGATGCCGAAGGCGCCGATCAGGCTGACCGGGATGGTGACCATCGGGATGATCGACGCGCGGATCGTGCGCAGGAACACGAACACCACCAGCGCCACCAGCACCACCGCCTCGGCAATGGTGGTGTAGACCGACTTGACCGAGCGGTCGATGAAGATCGCGTTGTCGTTGGCCACCTGCACCGTCAGCCCGGGCGGCAGCTCGGCCTGGATCTGCGGCAGGATCTTGCGCACCGCGGCCGAGATCTCCAGCGGGTTGGCGGTGGCGTTGCGGATGATGCCGGTGCTGATCGACGGCACGCCGTTCAGCCGGACGCTGGTGCGCTCGCTGGCGGCGGCCTGCTCGATGCGGGCCACGTCGCGCAGCCGCACCGTGTAGCCGTTGACCGACTTCAGTGCGATCTCTGCGAATTGCGGCACCGTGTTCAGATCGGTGCGCGCGGTGACGCTGAACTCGCGCTGCTGGCTTTCGATGCGCCCGGCGGGTACCTCCAGGTTCTGGCGGCGGATCGCGTCCTCGACGTCCTGCACCGTCAGCCGGTAGGCGGCCAGCTTGTCCGGATCGAGCCAGATGCGCATCGAGAACAGGCGGTCGCCGTTGACCTGCACGTTCGACACGCCGGGCACCGTCTGCAGCCGCGGCTTGACGATGCGGTTGATGATGTCGGTAACCTGCAGCGGGCTCAGCGTCTCGCTGGTGAAGGCCAGCCAGATGGTCGGTGTGGCATCGGCTTCGACCTTGGCGATCACCGGTTCGTCCACCGCATCGGGCAGCCTCGCGCGCACCCGAGAGACGCGGTCGCGCACGTCGGCCGCGGCATCGTCGGGGTTCTTCTCCAGCTTGAAGCGCACCGTGATCTGGCTCTGCTCGGAGCGCGAGATAGAGGTGATGATGTCCACCCCGTCGATGCCGGCGATGGAGTCTTCCAGCGGCTTGGTGACCTGCGACTCGATCACCTCGGACGACGCGCCGATCAGCTTGGTGGTGACGGTGACCACCGGCTCGTCGATGCGCGGGTATTCGCGCACCGACAGCCGGTCGAAGGACACCGCACCGATCAGCAGGATCATCAGCGACATCACGGTCGCGAAGACCGGACGGCGGATCGAGATCTCGGAGATGCGCATGGCCTCGCCCCGCTCAGGGTGAAGGCGGCTTGGCCGCCGATGCGGCACCGGCAG
>JAFLDH010000430.1 GCA_017302505.1 Burkholderiales bacterium | reverse complement strand
TCCGAAGGCGCGGCAGAAGGCGTCGGCCCCGCCGGGCCTGGCCTTCGGGGCGCGCAGGCTCACCACATGGCCGCCACGTGCGTCCGCCTTCAGCACCGCCACGGCGCGCTGCGGCTCGGCCAGGGCCAGTTCGTTGGCCAGGATGCCGATGACACGGCGGCTCCACGGTGCATCGGGCAGCACGACCCAGCCGGCGCGTTCGCCGGCGGCCTGCACCGGCTGCTGCAGCGCCTGCGCCAGGTCGGCCCGGCGCAGCGCGTCCAGTTCGTCACCGATCGGATCGTCACGCAGCGCGTCCAGCGGGTGGGCAAAGCGCGCCAGCCGCGCATACAGCGCCTGCGGTGCGATGTGCTGGTCGGCGGGGCTGTCGCCATAGGCGTTGTAGTTGATCGCCTCGCCCAGCCGGCGCAGCCGGGTACGCGCGGTGGCGTCGAAGCCCATGGCCTCGGCCAGCGCATCGGCCACCGCGCCCAGGTTGTCGCCGTAGGCGCCCACCAGCGCCCAGGCGCGGCAGCGGCCGTCGAGCAACCGGTCCACCAGCAGGCTGGTGCACACGCGCGCATCGGTGTCGATGGTGGCCTGCAGGCCCGGGTGCTGCGGGATGCGGTCAACCTTGTGATGGTCCACGTAGCGCACCGCCACGCCCTGCGCCAGCAAATGCTCCAGCGCGGCCAGGTTGCGCTGCATCGACAGATCGCACACCAGCACCTCGTCGCCGGCGGTGGCCGGCACCTGCTGCAGCAGGCTCAGCTCACGTTTCAGGCCGGTGACGAGCCTCGCCGGTGCCGGATGCACTTGGCGCCACTGCAGCACCGCGCACAGGCCGTCGGCATCGCCGTTGCAGACATCGAAACGCTTCACTCGCGTTCGATATGGGTCGGCGCCTGGCCCTCGGCCAGGCCACCGCTATCGGGGTCGATCCAGTCGGCCACGCCGAGCTCGCTCTCGGCTTCGGCCAGGGTCTCGCCGGGCGTCCAGCCACCGGCATCGCCCGAATCCATGTCGGCCATGGCCTCGGCATGGGTGTCGAAGGGACCGATCTCCTGCCGGCCGTCCAGCGCCTGCCAGTAGTAGCCGTCGGGGCGCAGGAAGACGCGCTCCGCCGGGTTGCTGGTGTCCAGTGCCTCCTCGTCGAGCACGGGCGTTGCGGTTGGGGCCAGGTGCGTCATCGGTCGTTCCTCCAGTGTCGACGGGAGCCTACTCCAACCGCACCGCGCCGCGTGCGGCCAACCCTTGTCGCCGATCAACTCCGGCGCGGCCGCCGGGATAATCGGGGCATGTGCGCGCAACGCATCGTGGTGGGGCTTTCCGGCGGCGTCGATTCGGCCGTCAGCGCCTGGCTGCTCAAGCAGCAGGGGCACGAGGTCGTCGGCCTGTTCATGAAGAACTGGGAAGGCGACGACGACGACGCCTATTGCAGCGCCAATGTCGATTTCGTCGACGCGGCCGCCGTGGCCGATGTCATCGGCATCGAGATCGAGCATGTCAACTTCGCGGCCGAATACCGCGAACGCGTCTTCGCCGAGTTCCTGCGCGAGTACCAGGCCGGCCGCACGCCCAACCCGGACGTGCTGTGCAATGCCGAGATCAAGTTCAAGGCCTTCCTCGACCATGCGCTCCGGCTGGGCGCCGAGGCCATCGCCACCGGCCACTATGCGCGGGTGCGGCCGCGCGACGGCCGCTTCGAGCTGCTGAAGGGCCTGGACCCGCTGAAGGACCAGAGCTACTTCCTGCACCGGCTGAACCAGGCGCAGCTGTCGCGCACCCGATTCCCGGTGGGCGAGCTGCCGAAGACCGAGGTGCGCCGCCTGGCCGCCGAGATCGGCCTGCCCAATGCGCAGAAGAAGGATTCGACCGGCATCTGCTTCATCGGCGAGCGGCCCTTCCGCGAGTTCCTGAACCGATGGCTGAACCACGAACCCGGCCCGATCCGCGACGAGCGCGGCCGCACGCTGGGCCGGCACGTGGGCCTGAGCTTCTACACGCTGGGCCAGCGCCAGGGCCTGGGCATCGGCGGCGTCAAGGAGCGCGGCGCTGCGCGCGGCAGCGCCGAGCACGCGCCCTGGTACGTGGCCGGCAAGGACCTTCAACGCAACGTGCTGCAGGTGGTGCAGGGCCATGACCACCCGGCCCTGCAGTCGCGCGCGCTGCGGGCCGATGACTGCAGCTGGGTGGCCGGCGCACCGCCAGCGCCGGGCCGCTATGCCGCCAAGTCGCGCTACCGCCAGGCCGATGCCGCCTGCCGGCTGCAGGCGGCTGCCGGCGGCTTCCGGCTGGATTTCGACGCGCCGCAATGGGCGGTGACGCCGGGGCAGTCGGCGGTGCTGTACGACGGCGAGGTCTGCCTGGGCGGCGGCGTCATCCAGTCGGCCGAGCCCTGGAGCCCGGCCAATACGACCTCACAGACCGGCCAGCCAGTCCATCAGTAGCGCGTTCACCGCCTCGGGCTGCTCCCAGGTGAGCAGGTGCCCACATCGCGAAAGCACCTCCAGCCGCGCGCCGGGGATCAGCGCGGCCAGTTCCAGCGACTGCTCGGGCGGCAGGATCTGGTCGCTGCTGCCGAAGACCACCAGCGTCGGGCAGGCGATGCGCGGCAGCCAGGGCCGCTGGTCGGGCCGGGCCATGATCGCGCGGTTCTGCGCCACCAGCTGGGCGGCGCCGGCGCGCTCCATCATCGCCAGGTAGCGGCCGGCCAGCGCCGGCACATGGGCCGGGTGCAGCGCCAGCGGCACGTTCGGCTCCAGCACCTCGTGCATGCGGCCCTGCTCGAACAGCGGGATCGCGTCGCTGCGCAGCTGGATCAGCTCCGGCGTGTCGGGCCGGGCGCTGCTGGCCAGCAGCGCCAGCGCCTTCACCCGCTGCGGCGCCTGGCGCAGGATCTCCAGCGCCAGCATGCCGCCCATCGAGGTGCCGCACAGCCGCAGCTCGCCGGGTTGTTCGGCCAGCACCGCGGCGGCCATCTCGGGCAGCGTGCCAAAGCGGGTGTGCGCATCGCTGACCTGCAGCGGGTAGCGCGGCGCCAGCGCACGGATCTGGTCCTGCCAGATCTCGGCATCGCAAGCCAAACCGGGCAGCAAGGTGATGGGCGGCATGCGCGGCAGTGTGCCAGAGGCCCAGGCTATGCTCGGGGGTTCCCCGCCCCTGGAGCCCCCGTTGCGCGCGCTGAGCACGCTGCTGTTGACCGTCTGGCTGGCGCTGGCCGCACCGCTGCTGCAGGCCCAGCCGGTGAAGACCGACCATGTCACGGCCGAGCTGGTGGCAGAGCGCAGCGCGGTACAGCCCGGCGGCAGCCTGCAGATCGGCCTGCGGCTGCTGCACATTCCCAAGTGGCACACCTACTGGCGCAACCCGGGCGATTCCGGTCTGCCCACCAGCATCCGCTGGGAGCTGCCGGCCGGCGCCAGCGTGGGCGACATCGAATGGCCGGCGCCGAAGCGGCTGCCGATCGGCCCGCTGGTCAACTACGGCTACGAGAACGAGCTGCTGCTGCCGATGCGCTTCACCGCGCCGGCCGACGCCCGGCCCGGCAGCGAGCTCAGGCTGCGCGCGCAGGCCGACTGGTTGGTCTGCCACGACGTCTGCATCCCCGAAAGCGCCACGCTGGAGCTGCGGCTGCCGGTGGTGGATGCCGGCACCACGCCGGGCAACACCGCCTGGACGGCGCTGTTCGAGCAAGCCGCCGCCGGCCGGCCGCAAGCCTTGCGCGGCTGGACGGCCGAGCTGCAGCGCAGCGGCCGCGAGCTGCTGCTGACGTTGGAAGCCGAAAGTCCGCGCCCGGCCGGCGCGCCGCTGCCCCCCATCGAGGTGTTCCCCTTCGCCGAGCAGCTGATCGAAACCGCCGTGCACGAGCTGCATGCCACGCCACGCGGCTATGCGCTGAAGATGCGGCTGCTGCCCGAT
>JAFLDH010000043.1 GCA_017302505.1 Burkholderiales bacterium | reverse complement strand
GCCCGCAGGCGCCCGCCGCGGCGTCCGCGCCGGCCTCGGCGCCCGCCGCAGCCGACAAGAAGGCTACCTGAGGCTGCGATGAACACCAAGGCATCCCCTTCGTCCTTCGACGTCAGCAGCCTGGTCACGCAGGCGACCTCGCAATTTCGCGGCCTGAACCCCAAGGAACCGGGCCAGTGGCCGGTGCTGCCCAAGGTGGCCAGCTGGGTTGCGGTGACCGCCGCCGTGGTGGTGGCCAGCTGGTTTGCGCTGCTGTCCGACACCACCGACGCGCTGCAGGCCGAGCGCGACCGCGAGCCGGCGCTGAAGGCCGACTACGTCAACAAGCTGGGCCAGGCCGTCAACCTGGGCGAGTTGCGCAAGCAGAAGCTGCAGGTGCAGGAGTACGTTACCCAGCTGGAGAAGCAGTTGCCCGGCAAGGCCGAGATGGACGCGCTGCTGTCCGACATCAACCAGGCTGGCCTGGGCCGTGGGCTGCAGTTCGAGCTGTTCCGTCCCGGACAGGTCGAGATCAAGGATTTCTACGCCGAACTGCCGATCGCCATCAAGGTCAGCGGCAAGTACAACGACATGGGCTCCTTTGCCGCCGACGTGGCCAACCTGTCGCGCATCGTCACGCTGCACAACCTGTCGATCGCGCCGGCCTCCGCGCGCGATCCGCAGGGCAACCTGGTGATGGAAGCCACTGCGCGCACCTACCGCTATCTGGATGCCAACGAGGTGGCCGAGCAGCAGAAGCAGAAGAAGGCGGCTGCCGACAAGGCCAAGGCCGCGGGAGCCAAGAAATGATGCCGCGCCCGTTTGCCCGCCGCCGCCTGCTGGCGTCGTCGCTGCTGCTGGCCCTGCTGGCCGGTTGCGGCGCCGAGAACGAGGAGCTGCAGGATTGGATGGACCGGCAGCGCCGCGAGGTCAAGCCCAACGTCACGCCGCTGTCGCCGCCGAAGAAGTTCGAGGCGCAGCCCTACACCTCGTCGCAGGCGGTCGACCCGTTCAGCAACCAGAAGCTGACGGTGGCGCTGAAGCAGGAGGCCCGCCAGCCCAACTCGATGCTGGCGGCCGAGCTGAACCGCCGCAAGGAGCCGCTGGAAGCCTACCCGCTGGACAGCATGGTCATGGTGGGCAGCGTGGCCAAGCAGGCCCAACCCTTTGCGCTGCTGCGCGTGGACAACCTGCTCTACCAGGTCAAGCCCGGCGACCACCTCGGCCAGAACTACGGCCGCATCACCAAGATCACCGAGACCCAGATCGAACTGCGCGAGATCGTGCAGGACGCTGCGGGCGAATGGATCGAGCGTCCCGCCACCCTGCAGCTGCAGGAGAAGGCACGATGAAAAGCACCCTGGAGAACCGCATGATGCACAAGTGGCGCGCCAAGGCCGCCGCGGTGGCGCTGGCCCTCGCAGCCCCGCTCGCGGCGTACGCGCAGAACATGATCCAGTCGATCAGTTCCACGCAGCAGGCCGGTACCGATGTCGTGCGCGTCGAGCTGAGCGAGCCATTGCCGGCCGTGCCTGGCGGCTTCGCCATCCAGGCGCCGCCGCGCGTGGCCATCGACCTGCCTGGTGTGGGCAGCTCGTTGCCGAAGAACACCGTCGAGCTGAACCAGGGCAACCTGCGCTCGGCCAGCGTCGCCCAGTCCGGCGAACGCACGCGGCTGGTGCTGAACCTGCGCCAGGCCGCCAACTACCGGGTGCAGTTGCAGGGCAAGACGATGATCGTGCTGCTCGACGCCAGCGGCCCGGTGGCCGCCGCCGGCAGCAGCGCGCCGACGCAGTTTGCGCCTTCGCAGAACGACCAGTCGCAAGGCCTGCGCGACATCGATTTCCGTCGCGGCAACGACGGTGCCGGGCGCGTCGTCGTCGACCTGGCCAGCACGCAGGTGGGTGTGGACATCCGCCAGCAGGGGCAGAACCTGGTGGTCGAGTTCCTGCGCTCCTCGCTGCCCGAGAAGCTGCGCCGTCGTCTGGACGTGGCCGACTTCGGCACGCCGGTGCAGGCCGTGTCCACTTTCCAGAGCGGTGACCGGGTGCGCATGGTGGTCGAGCCCAAGGGCTCGTGGGAGCACAGCGCCTACCAGACCGACAACCAGTTCGTGCTGGAAGTGCGGCCGATGAAGGTCGACCCGAACAAGCTCACGCAGGGCCCGGGCTTCAGCGGCGAGAAGCTGAGCCTGAACTTCCAGAACATCGAAGTGCGCGCGCTGCTGCAGGTGATCGCCGACTTCACCAACTTCAACGTGGTGACCAGCGACACCGTTACCGGTACCGTGACGCTGCGGCTGAAGGACGTGCCGTGGGACCAGGCGCTGGACATCATCCTGCAGAGCAAGGGCCTGGGCGTGCGCAAGAACGGCAACGTGCTGTGGATCGCGCCCAAGGAAGAGCTGGCCAACCGCGAGCAGGTGGAACTGGAGTCGCGCCGCAAGATCGCCGAGCTGGAACCAGTGCGCACCCAGGCCTTCCAGCTGAACTACACCAAGGCCGAGACCATCGCCAAGAGCCTGGTGGGTTCGGCGCTGGTGGCCCAGGCGATCGACAACGCCACCGGGCAGAACTCGGGCCGCATCCTGTCGCCGCGCGGCAGCGTCATCTTCGAGCAGCGCACCAACCAGCTGTTCGTGACCGACATCCCCTCCAAGCTGGAGGAGGTGCAGGCGATGATCGCCAAGATCGACATCCCGGTGCGTCAGGTGCTGATCGAGGCGCGCATCGTCGAGGCCACCGACAACTGGGGCCAGAGCCTGGGCGTGAAGCTGGGCTTCGCCAACCTGGCGGGCGCCCCGACCTCCGGGCCGGGCGTCAATGTCGGCGGCAACTATGCCGCGGTGGGGGCGCAGACAGGCCAGAGCCCGCCGGTGGACTTTGCCAACACCCAGTTCGTCAATCTGCCGGCCAATACCGGGGCCCTGGGCGCCGCGGCCGCCACCTTCGCGCTGTCGCTGTTCAGCGCATCGGCCGACAAGTTCCTGAACCTGGAACTGTCCGCTCTGGAGAACGACGGCAACGGCAAGATCGTCTCCAGCCCGCGGGTCATCACGGCCGACCAGGTGAAGGCGCTGATCGAGCAGGGCGAAGAACTGCCCTACCAGGCGGCCACCTCGAGCGGTGCCACCTCGGTGCAGTTCCGCAAGGCGATCCTGAAGCTGGAAGTCACGCCGCAGATCACGCCCGAAGGCTTCGTGCTGCTGGACCTGGACGTCAACAAGGACAGCGTCGGCCGTCCCACCCTGTCGGGCTTTGCCATCGACACCAAGCACGTGCGTACGCAGGTGTTGGTGGAGAACGGCGGCACGGTGGTCATCGGCGGCATCTTCACGCAGACCAATCAGGAAGAGATCAACAAGGTGCCGTTGCTGGGTGACATTCCCTACATGGGCTGGCTGTTCAAGAACCGGCTGCTGACCACGAAGAAGACCGAGTTGCTGGTCTTCATCACCCCGAAGATCGTGACCGACCGCTCCGCGGCGCGCTGAAGAAAGACTGACATGACGGTGACTTCCCAACACGGAACGGGCCCGGCGCTGTGGCGCGGCCTGCGCGCAGCTGCGCTGGCCGGTGCAGCCGCCCTGCTGGTGGCCGCCTGCGGCGGCGATACCGACTGCAATTCGCCACCGGCCTTCGAGGGCGGGCCGGTGGGCAGTTGCACGACCACCGGTTCAACGGCCACCGCGGCGGATCTTTCGGTTACCTTGAGCGCCAGCACCTTGTCCAACGACGGCAGCAACACCGTTACAGCCACGGTGACGGCGGTGGACTCGAACCGCAATGCCCTGGCGGAGATCCCGGTCACCGTCAGCGTCAACAACAACGCGGTGGCGACTGTCAGCGGGTCGTCGACCAATGACAAGGGCGTCGTCACCGCCCAGGTCGGCATCGGTGCCGACCGGTCAAACCGGTCGATCACCGTGACGGCGATCAGCGGTGGCCTGTCGCGCACCGCCACCTTCCAGATCGTTGGTGCCAGCCTGCGCGCAACGCCGCTGCCGGCCGTTGTGGTGCCGGGTTCTACAGGCAACAAGGTCGACTTCACGCTGACCGACATCAATTCGTTGGCGATGGCCGGTCAATCCATCGTCATCAACGGTGTAGATGGCGTCGAGGTGTCGGGCACGACCGACATCAACGGCAACTACACCTACACCTACACCGCGCCCGCTACGGCCGGTAGCGTCGACATCCGGGCTTCCGCAGGCGGCGTGTCGAATACCCAGACGGTACTGGTGCAATCCGGTACCGGCAGCATCCCGCCTGCTGCGATCGCTGTGCAGTCGGCGTCACTGGCGGCTTCACCCAGTGTGGTCCCTGTCAACATTGGCAGCACCAGCAACCGGGCCGAACTCCGTGCGCTCTTCCTGGGTGCCGGCAATGCCCCCGTGCCGAACGTGCGCGTCCGTTTCGACCTGGCGGGCGACGTCAATGCCATTGGTGGATCGCTGACCTCGGGCAGCAACGTCGTATATACCGACAGCAACGGCGTAGCCACCACGGCCTATGTGCCCGGCAGTCGGTTCAGCCCGACCGATGGATTGACTGTGCGGGCATGCTGGTCGAACAACGACTTCAACCCGGGGCTTTGCCCCAATGCCACGACGGCGACGCTTACCGTTGTGTCCGAGGCCTTGTCGGTTTCGATCAGCACCAACTCGCTGATCAAGATCGGTCCGACGGGGCTGGATTACATCAAGGAGTACCTGGTGCAGGTCAACGATTCGTCTGGCAACGCCAAGGCAGGTGTACAGATCTCTCCGTCGATCGACCTGGTCCGTTACCAGAAGGGCGAGTGGGTTGTTGTCGGCGACAAATGGGCCAAGGTGCAGCGTGCATCCTGCGACAACGAGGACCTGAACCGCAACGGGGTACTTGAGGTCTACTCGAACGGCACAGTCGAGGATGCCAATGCCACAGGCCGACTTGAACCGCGGAAGGCCGACGTAAACATCAGCTTTGTCGGGTCCTCAACCACCAACACGGACGGGCAGGTCGTGCTGAAGATCACTTATGGCCAGAGTCTGGGATCCTGGCTGGACTTCAACATTCTGGTGGCTGCATCAGGTGTGGCCGGCACTGAGGGGCGCACCAGCTATCAAGGCACGCTGCCTGTGTTGGCCGATCACGTGTCGGATCCGAACGTCGAACCTGCCTTCCGATTGGGTCCGTACGGCATTCAAGTTGGGAACAACGCCCCTGCAGAGTACCCTGTGGGATCGGGCAAGTTCGTGTCTCTCTGCACCAACCCGAACTGATGTCGTGACCATCACCCTGGTCGGCATGCCCGGGTGTGGCAAGTCCACGGTCGGGCGCCACCTGGCGCGGCACCTGGGCTTGCGGCTCGTGGACAGCGACCACGAGATCGAGCGGCGCCTCGGCATGCCGATACGCAGTTGGTTCGAGACCCAGGGCGAGGTCGCCTTCCGCGACATCGAGCAGCAGGTGATCGAGCAGCTGGCAGGCGGCGAGCAGGACATCGTGCTGGCCACCGGCGGCGGCGCGGTGCTGCGGCCGGCCAATCGCGAGGCGCTGCGCAAGCACACCCACGTCTTCTACCTGCGCTCCACGCCCGAGGAACTGTTCCGCCGGTTGCGCCACGACACCCATCGCCCGCTGCTGCAGGTGGGCGACCCGCTGCGCAAGCTGCGCGAGCTGTACCGCGAGCGCGATCCGCTGTACCGCCAGGTCGCGCATTACATCGTCGAGACCGGGCGCCCCTCGGTGCCCGCGCTGGTGAACATGGTGCTGATGCAGCTGGAACTCGCTGGCCTGGTGGACCCGCAGCGCGTGCCCTCGCCGATCGATACGCGCGGCGGGCCTGCCAAGCCCGGCTGAACCGCTCCGCGCCCGGGGCCGGCCGTACACTGGCCGGTCATGAGCACGCTGCCTCCCGACTGCATCACCGTGCCGGTGGAGACCGGTACCCAGCGCTACGACATCCTGATCGGCAGCGGCCTGTTCGATGCGCCCGCCGCCTGGGACGGCCTGCCGCGCGCGGCCCGCGCCCTGATCGTCAGCAACGCTACCGTGGCGCCGCTGTATGCGGCGCGGCTGCAGCAGGCACTGGCTGGCCGTTACGCCGCGGTGTCGCTGCTGGCGCTGCCCGATGGCGAGCAGCACAAGGACTGGGCCACGCTGAACCTGATCTTCGACCAGCTGCTGGCCGAGGGGGCCGACCGCCAGACCGTGCTGTTTGCGCTGGGCGGCGGCGTGGTCGGCGACATGACTGGCTTTGCCGCGGCCTGCTACATGCGTGGCGTGCCCTTCGTGCAGGTGCCCACCACGCTGCTGGCCCAGGTGGATTCGTCGGTGGGCGGAAAGACCGCCATCAACCACCCGGCCGGCAAGAACATGATCGGCGCGTTCTACCAACCGCAGCGCGTGGTGTGCGACCTGGACACGCTGCGCACGCTGCCGCCGCGCGAGTTGAGCGCCGGGCTGGCCGAGGTCATCAAGTACGGGCCGATCGCCGACATGGATTTCCTTGGCTGGATCGAATCGAACCTTCAGGCGCTGCTGGCCCGCGAGCCCACCGCGCTGGCCCATGCGGTGCAGCGCAGCTGCGAGATCAAGGCCTGGGTGGTGGGCCAGGACGAGCGCGAAAGCGGCCTGCGTGCCATCCTGAACTTCGGCCACACCTTCGGCCATGCCATCGAGGCCGGCCTGGGCTACGGCGACTGGCTGCACGGCGAGGCGGTAGGCTGCGGCATGGTCATGGCCGCCGATCTGTCGGCGCGGCTCGGGCTGGTGACCGAGGCCTTTTCGGCCCGGCTGCAGCGGCTGATCGCCCGTGCCGGCCTGCCGGTGCGTGGCCCTGATCTGGGCTCCGATCGCTACCTGGAGCTGATGCGCGTGGACAAGAAGGCGCAGGGCGGCGAGATCCGCTTCGTGCTGATCGACGGCCCCGGCCGTGCGGTGCTGCGCGCGGTGCCCGATGCCACCGTGCGCCAGGTGCTGGCGGCGCATGCCGGCCCCGGCCGCTGAGATGCCGGCGCTGGCGCCCTGGGCCAGCGACCCGCTGCGCTCGCGCGGCCGGCGCCTTGCCGAACCCGGCCTCGAGGCTGGTGAGGCTTACCGTGTCGACCGCGAACGCATCGTGCACTGCACCGCCTTTCGGCGGCTGGTCTACAAGACGCAGGTCTTCCTGAACCACGAAGGCGACCTGTTCCGCACCCGGCTTACCCATTCGCTGGAGGTGGCGCAGCTGGCCCGCTCGCTGGCGCGCGAGCTTCAGCTGAACGAAGACCTGGTCGAGACGCTGGCGCTGGCCCACGACCTGGGCCACACGCCCTTCGGCCATGCCGGGCAGGACGCGCTGCATGAGTGCATGCGCGCGCACGGTGGTTTCGAGCACAACCTGCAGAGCCTGCGCGTGGTCGACGTGCTGGAGCAATGCCATGCCCGCTTCGATGGCCTGAACCTGAGCTTCGAAACGCGTGAGGGCATCCTGAAGCACTGCGCACGCAGCCAGGCCGAGCGGCTGGAGCGCGACGAACCCGGCGGCGTCGCGCAGCGCTTCCTGCTCGGCCAGCGGCCATCGCTGGAAGCCCAGCTGGTGAACCTGGCCGATGCGATGGCCTACCACGCGCACGACATCGACGACGGCGTGCGCTCGGGCCTGCTGACGCTGGAGCAGCTGTTGGAGGTGCCGCTGTACCGCCAATGCCACGAAGCCGCGCTGGCCGAGCATCCGACGCTGGCCCAGGCCGGCACCCGGCGGCTGCTTTTCGAAAGCATCCGCCGGCTGCGGCAACGCCAGGCCGAAGATCTGGTGGCCCACAGTCGCGCGCTGCTGTCGCAACATGCGCCAGCCGATGCCGCCGCGGTGCGTGCGCTGCCGCCGCTGGTGGCCTTCAGCGCCGGCATGCGTGAGGCCGGCGACGCGCTGAAGCACTTCCTGTTCGGCGCGCTGTACCGCCACCCGCGGGTGACGCACAGCACCGACCGCGCCCGCCAGGTGGTGGCCGAGCTGTTCCAGGCCTATCTGCAGCGTGCCGACGAGATGCCGCCCGAACACGCCGCCCAGCCGCAGCGCGAGCGCGCGGTGGCCGACTACATCGCCGGCATGACCGACCGCTTTGCCTTGCGCGAGCACCAGCGGCTCACCGGCCGGGTGCTGTTCGGCTGAAGCGCCCGCGCCGTATCGCACCATGGCCCGGCTTTCCCGCCTCGTCGTGCCCGGCCAGGCGCACCACTTGGTGCAGCGCGGGCACAACGGCCAGCCGGTGTTCCTGGACGAGCAGGACCGGCGGCTGTACCTGGAGGCGCTGCGCGACGCGTTGCGCAGCCAGGGCGTGGTGCTGCATGCCTATGCACTGCAGGACCAGCAGGTGCAGTTGCTGCTGCGCCCGCCCAGCGAGGCGGCGCTCAGCCGCATGATGCAGGCGCTGGGCCGCCGCTACGTGGCGGGCTTCAACCGCCGGCACGGCCGCAGCGGCACGCTCTGGGATGGCCGCTTCCGCGCGGGCGTGGTGCAGGGCGGCACGCCGTTGCTGCAGTGCCTGCGGTTGATCGACGGCCTGCCGGGTGCCGACCGCTGGGGCAGTGCCCCGCACCGGCTGGGCCGGCAGCGCGACCCGCTGGTGACCGACCCGACTGAGTTCTGGCAACTGGGCAATACGCCCTTCGAGCGCGAGGCTGCCTATGGCGCGCTGCTGGCCCAGGGCCTGTCCGCGGCCGAGGCGGCGCGCCTCGAGCATGCCGCTGCCAACGGCTGGGCCCATGGCGACGCCGCCTTCCAGGCGCAGATGGCCGAAGCCGCGGGCCGCCCGGTGCGGCCGCGGCCGCGTGGCCGGCCGCCCCGTGCCGCACCCGCCTGAAGGGCAGCGCGGCCGGCTTGGCACACATCATGCTGCCCAGCTGGCAAAGCAGCACGATTCAATGTGTCCCCATTTAAATCGAACAGACTCTTGCGCCACCTAAAAACGAGTCTGACCCCAATTTATTCGACTTGCCCGTCGATGCTGCGCTGCGATAATCAGCCCCCGGACATCTGGAAAGGACCGCGCCATGAGCACCGCCCCTGAATCCCACCTGCCGCTCGGCGCGGCCACCGACGACGAACAGACCGCGCTGGCGCGCCAAGGCTTGTGGGATCCGACGCGCGAGCGCGATGCCTGCGGCCTGGGCTTCGTCGCCCACATCAAGGGCGTCAAGTCGCACAGCATCATCCAGCAGGGCCTGAAGATCCTGGAGAACCTGGACCACCGCGGCGCGGTGGGCGCCGACAAGCTGATGGGCGACGGCTCGGGGATCATGATCCAGATCCCCGACGACTACTACCGCGCCGAAATGGCGGCCCAGGGCGTGACGCTGCCGCCGCCCGGCGAATACGGCGTCGGCATGGTGTTCATGCCCAAGGAACATGCCTCGCGCCTGGCCTGCATGCAGGAACTGGAGCGCGCGGTGCGCCGCGAAGGCCAGTTCGTGCTGGGCTGGCGCGACGTGCCGGTGGATCGCGGGATGCCGATGTCGCCCACGGTGCGCGCGAAAGAGCCGGTGATCCGCCAGATCTTCATCGGCCGCGGCCCCGATGTCATCGTGCCCGACGCGCTGGAGCGCAAGCTGTATGTCATCCGCAAGACGGCCAGCAGCGCGATCCAGGCGCTGAAGCTGACGCACAGCCGCGAGTACTACGTGCCGAGCATGAGCTGCCGCACCGTCATCTACAAGGGCCTGCTGCTGGCCGACCAGGTAGGCAAGTACTACAAGGACCTGGCCGACCCGCGGGCGGTGTCGGCCTTCGCGCTGGTGCACCAGCGCTTCTCGACCAACACCTTCCCCGAGTGGCCGCTGGCGCACCCGTACCGGATGGTCGCGCACAACGGCGAGATCAACACCGTCAAGGGCAACTTCAACTGGATGCGCGCCCGCGAAGGCGTGATGAAGTCACCGGTGCTGGCCGACGACCTGGCCAAGCTGTACCCGATCAGCTTCGAAGGGCAGAGCGACACCGCCACCTTCGACAACGCGCTCGAACTGCTGACGATGGCCGGCTACCCGCTGGCGCATGCGGCGATGATGATGATTCCCGAGGCCTGGGAACAGCACGAGCTGATGGACCCGCGCCGCCGCGCGTTCTACGAGTACCACGCGGCGATGATGGAGCCCTGGGACGGCCCCGCGGCTATCGCCTTCACCGACGGCAAGCAGATCGGCGCCACGCTCGACCGCAACGGCCTGCGCCCGGCGCGCTACATCGTCACCGACGACGACCTGGTGGTGATGGCCTCCGAATCGGGCGTGCTGCCGATCCCCGAGAACCGCATCGTGCGCAAGTGGCGCCTGCAGCCGGGCAAGATGTTCCTGATCGACTTCGAGCAGGGCCGCATCGTCGACGACGAGGAGCTGAAGAACCAGTTCGCCTTCGCCAAGCCCTACCGGCAGTGGATCGAGACGGTGCGCATCCGCCTGGATTCGATCGCCGCCCGGGGCGAGGTCGGCCAGTTCAGCGAATCGCTGCTCGACCGGCAGCAGGCCTTCGGCTATTCGCAGGAGGACATCAAGTTCCTGCTCAGCCCGATGGCCACGCTGGGCGAGGAGGGCACCGGCTCGATGGGCAACGACTCGCCGCTGGCCGTGCTGTCCGACCGCTGCAAGCCGCTGTACCACTACTTCAAGCAGCTCTTCGCCCAGGTGACCAACCCGCCGATCGACCCGATCCGCGAGGCCATCGTGATGAGCCTGAACAGCTTCATCGGGCCGAAGCCGAACCTGCTCGACATCAACGCGGTGAACCCGCCGATGCGCCTGGAGGTGGACCAGCCGATCCTCGATTTCGACGACATGGCGCGGCTGCGCCAGATCGGCGAGCACAGCTCGGGCAAGTTCAAGAGCCACGAGCTCGACATCTGCTACCCGCTGGCCTGGGGCGCCGAGGGCATCGAGGCCAAGCTCGCCTCGCTGTGCGCCGAATGCGTCGATGCCATCCGCAGCGGCCACAACATCCTGATCCTGACCGACCGGCGCATGGACCGCGAGCACCTGGCCATCCCGGCGCTGCTGGCGCTGTCGGCCGTGCACCACCACCTGGTGCGCGAAGGCCTGCGCACCACCGCCGGCCTGGTGGTGGAAACCGCCAGCGCGCGCGAGGTGCATCACTTCGCGGTGCTGGCCGGCTACGGCGCCGAGGCGGTGCATCCGTACCTGGCGCTGGAAACCCTGGCGGCCATGCACAAGGAGCTGCCCGGCGACCTGTCGGCCGAGAAGGCGATCTACAACTACATCAAGGCCATCGGCAAAGGTCTGTCGAAGATCATGTCGAAGATGGGCGTGTCCACCTACATGTCCTACTGTGGCGCGCAACTGTTCGAAGCCATCGGCCTGGACAAGCCGCTGGTCGAGAAGTACTTCCGCGGCACCGCCTCGCAGATTGGCGGCATCGGCGTGTTCCAGGTGGCCGAAGAGGCCATCCGCCTGCACCGCGCCGCCTTCGGCGACGACCCGGTGCTGGCTGGCATGCTGGACACGGGCGGCGAATACGCCTGGCGGGTGCGCGGCGAAGAGCACATGTGGACGCCGGACGCCATTGCCAAGCTGCAGCACAGCGCGCGCTCGGGCAAGTTCGACACCTACAAGGAATACGCGCAGCTGATCAACGACCAGAGCAAGCGCCACATGACGCTGCGCGGCCTGTTCGAGTTCAAGGTCGACCCGTCCAAGGCGATTCCGCTGGAAGAGGTGGAGCCGGCCAGCGAGATCGTGAAGCGCTTCGCCACCGGCGCGATGAGCCTGGGCTCCATCAGCACCGAGGCGCACAGCACGCTGGCCATCGCGATGAACCGCATCGGCGGCAAGAGCAACACCGGCGAAGGCGGCGAGGACCCGGCGCGCTACCGCGACGAGATGAAGGGCATCCGCATCGCCGCCGGCACGATGGTCAGCGACGTCATCGGCAAGAAGGTGGTCGAGGTCGACTACGCGCTGCAGGCCGGCGACAGCCTGCGCAGCAAGATCAAGCAGGTGGCCTCGGGCCGCTTCGGCGTCACCACCGAATACCTGGTGTCGGCCGACCAGATCCAGATCAAGATGGCCCAGGGCGCCAAGCCGGGCGAGGGCGGCCAGCTGCCCGGCGGCAAGGTGTCCGAATACATCGGCTTCCTGCGCTACAGCGTGCCGGGCGTGGGCCTGATCAGCCCGCCGCCGCACCACGACATCTATTCGATCGAGGACCTGGCGCAGCTGATCCATGACCTGAAGAACGCCAACCCGCGTGCCGACATCAGCGTCAAGCTGGTGTCCGAGGTGGGCGTGGGCACCATCGCCGCGGGCGTGGCCAAGTGCAAGGCCGACCATGTGGTGATCGCCGGCCATGACGGCGGCACCGGCGCGTCGCCGTGGTCGTCGATCAAGCATGCCGGCACGCCGTGGGAGCTGGGCCTGGCCGAAACCCAGCAGACGCTGGTGCTGAACCGCCTGCGCAGCCGCATCCGCGTGCAGGCCGACGGCCAGATGAAGACCGGCCGCGACGTGGTCATCGGTGCGCTGCTGGGCGCCGACGAGTTCGGCTTCGCCACCGCGCCGCTGGTGGCCGAAGGCTGCATCATGATGCGCAAGTGCCACCTGAACACCTGCCCGGTGGGCGTGGCCACGCAGGACCCGGTGCTGCGCGCCAAGTTCTCCGGCAAGCCCGAGCACGTGGTCAACTACTTCTTCTTCGTCGCCGAAGAAGCGCGCCAGATCATGGCGCAGCTGGGCATCCGCACCTTCGACGAGCTGATCGGCCGTGCCGACCTGCTGGACACCAAGAAGGGCATCGAGCACTGGAAGGCCAAGGGCCTGGACTTCAGCCGCGTGTTCCACCTGCCGGCGGTGCCGGCCGAGGTGCCGCGCCGCCAGCTGGAGACGCAGGACCACGGCCTGCAGCGTGCGCTGGACACCAAGCTGATCGAGCGCTGCAAGCCGGCCATCGAGCGCGGCGAGAAGGTGCAGTTCATGGAGGACGTGCGCAACGTCAATCGCTCGGTGGGCGCCATGCTCTCCGGCGAGCTGATCCGCCATCGCCCCGAGGGCCTGCCCGACCAGACCATCTTCATCCAGATGGAAGGCCATGGCGGCCAGAGCTTTGGCGCCTTCCTGGCCAGCGGCATCACGCTGTACCTGATCGGTGACGCCAACGACTACACCGGCAAGGGCCTGAGCGGCGGCCGGGTGGCGGTGCGGCCGAGCATCGAGTTCCGCGGCGAGGCCACGCGCAACATCATCATCGGCAACACCGCGCTGTATGGCGCCACCAGCGGCGAGGCCTTCTTCCGCGGCGTGGCCGGCGAGCGCTTCGCGGTGCGGCTGTCGGGCGCCAGCGCGGTGGTCGAAGGCACCGGTGACCACGGCTGCGAATACATGACCGGCGGCACCGTGGTCGTGCTGGGCAAGACCGGCCGCAACTTCGCCGCCGGCATGAGCGGCGGCGTGGCCTTTGTCTATGACGAGGACGGCGAATTCGCCAGCCGCTGCAACACCTCGATGGTGGCGCTGGACAAGGTGCTGCCGCAGGCCGAGCAGGCCGGCGAGGCCACGGGCTGGCACAAGGGCCGGGCCGACGAGGTGCTGCTGAAGACGCTGATCGAGGACCATCACCGCTGGACCGGCTCGCTGCGCGCCCGCGACATCCTAGACCGCTGGGCCGAAGCCCGCGGCAAGTTCGTCAAGGTGTTCCCGCACGAATACAAGCGGGCCCTGGGCCAGCGCAGCGCGCAGCAGCAGTCCGAAGCCACCATCAACAAGGCGCGCGGCACCCAGGCCAGCGCCGTGGGCGCCAAGTAGGCCGCGCCCCGTCGACGAAGGAACCACGCCATGGGCAAAGTCACCGGCTTCCTGGAATACGAGCGCATCGAGGAGGGCTACGAGCCCGTGCCGCAGCGCGTCAAGACCTGGAAGGAATTCGTCATCGGCCTCAACGAGGAACAGGCCAAGGTGCAGGGCGCGCGCTGCATGGATTGCGGCACGCCCTTCTGCAACAGCGGCTGTCCGGTCAACAACATCATTCCGGACTTCAACGACCTGGTCTACCGCAGCGACTGGCGCAACGCCATCACCGTGCTGCACTCGACCAACAACTTCCCCGAGTTCACCGGCCGCGTCTGCCCGGCGCCCTGCGAGGCAGCCTGCACTCTGAACGTCAACGACGATCCGGTGGGCATCAAGTCGATCGAGCACGCCATCATCGACCGCGCCTGGGCCGAAGGCTGGGTGACGCCGCAGCCACCGGCGCACAAGACCGGCAAGAAGGTGGCCGTGGTGGGCAGCGGCCCGGCCGGACTGGCCGCGGCGCAGCAGCTGGCGCGCGTGGGCCATGACGTGACGGTGTTCGAGAAGAACTCGCGCCTCGGCGGCCTGCTGCGCTACGGCATCCCCGACTTCAAGATGGAGAAGACCCACATCGACCGGCGCATCGCGCAGATGCAGGCCGAAGGCGTGGTCTTCCGCACCGGCGTGCTGGTCGGCGCGATGCCGGCGGACAGCAAGGTGACCAACGACGCCAAGGAAAGCATCAGCCCAGAGCAGCTGAAGGCCGAGTTCGACGCAGTGTTGCTGACCGGCGGCGCCGAACAGAGCCGCGACCTGCCGGTGCCCGGCCGCGAGCTGTCGGGCGTGCACTTCGCGATGGAATTCCTGCCGATGCAGAACAAGGTCGTCGCCGGCGACAAGCTGAAGGGCCAGATCCGCGCCGACGGCAAGCATGTCATCGTCATCGGCGGCGGCGACACCGGCAGCGACTGCGTGGGCACCAGCAACCGCCACGGCGCGGCCAGCGTCACGCAGTTCGAGCTGATGCCGATGCCGCCGGAGGAAGAGAACCGCCCGCTGACCTGGCCGTACTGGCCGTACAAGCTGCGCACCAGCTCCAGCCACGAGGAAGGCTGTGAGCGCGAGTTCGCCATCGCCACCAAGGAATTCATCGGCAGCAAGGGCAAGTTGACCGCGCTGCGCACGGTGCGCGTCGAATGGGTCAACGGCAAGATGCAGGAAGTGCCCGGCAGCGAGAAGGACTACAAGTGCGACCTGGTGCTGCTGGCGATGGGCTTCGTCAGCCCCGTGGCCAGCGTGCTCGAGGCCTTCGGCATCGAGCGCGATGCGCGCGGCAACGCCAAGGCGCCCACCGAAGCGGCTGGCGCCTACAAGACCAACGTCGACAAGGTGTTCGCGGCCGGCGACATGCGCCGCGGCCAGTCGCTGGTGGTCTGGGCCATCCGCGAAGGCCGGCAGGCGGCGCGGGCGGTGGACAGCTTCCTGATGGGATCGAGCAGCCTGCCCACCTGAGGCCGCGGCCGCCCGGTGCGCGGCGCGGGTGCGTGGGACAATTTCGCCGATGCCCGACGCTCCGCCCCTGATCGAACTCGACCGCGTTGGCTTCGGCTACGACCCGTCGCGCAGGATCCTCGAAGACGTGTCGCTGCGCTTCGGGCGCGGCGAGGTCACCGCCATCCTCGGCGGCTCGGGCTGCGGCAAGACCACGCTGCTGAGGTTGATTGCCGGCGTGCATGCGGTGGATGCCGGCCAGGTGCGTTTCGACGGCGCGGTGGTCGATGCCCATGACCGCGCGCAGATGTACCGCCTGCGCCGGCGGCTCGGCATGCTGTTCCAGTTCGGCGCGCTGTTCACCGACCTGAGCGTGTTCGACAACGTGGCCTTTCCGCTGCGCGAGCACACCCGCCTCCCGGAGGCGATGGTCCGCGACATCGTGCTGATGAAGCTCAACGCGGTGGGGCTGCGCGGCGCGGCGCCGCTGCGCATTGCGCAGGTGTCCGGCGGCATGGCGCGGCGCATCGCGCTGGCGCGGGCCATCGCGCTGGACCCGGAGCTGATCATGTACGACGAGCCCTTCACCGGGCTGGACCCGATCGCGATGGGCGTCACCGCCAACCTGATCCGCAAGCTGAACGACGCCACCGGCGCCACCTCGCTGATCGTCTCGCACGACGTGCAGGAATGCTTCGCCATCTGCGACCGTGCCTACCTGCTGTCCTCGCAGGGGCGGGTGGTGGCGCACGGCACGCCGGACGAGTTGCGCGCCTCCACCGACCCCGAGGTGCGGCAGTTCATCGACGGCCTGCCCGACGGCCCGGTGCGCTTCCACTACCCGGCGCCGCCGCTGGCCACCGACCTGGGCCTGCGCGCATGACGGACGCGCTGGCCTGGCTGGGCCGCCGCACCCTGGCCTGGCTGCAGGGCCTGGGCCATGCGGCCTTCTTCTTCGCTGACCTGCTGCGCCATGCGCCGGCGGCGCTGCGCCGCTGGCCGCTGGTGCTGGTGCAGGTGCACCTGATCGGCAACCACTCGCTGCTGATCATTGCCGCCTCGGGCCTGGCGGTGGGCTTCGTGCTGGCGCTGCAGATGTACTACGCGCTGGTCACCTACGGCGCGGCCGAGAGCCTGGGCCTGGTGGTCAACCTGGCGCTGCTGCGCGAGCTGGGGCCTGTGGTCACCGCGCTGCTGTTTGCCGGCCGCGCCGGCACCTCGCTGACGGCCGAGATCGGCCTGATGAAGGCCGGCGAGCAGCTGGCCGCGATGGAGCTGATGGCGGTGGACCCGCGCGCCCGGGTGCTGGCGCCGCGCTTCCTGGGGGGCATCGTGTCGATGCCGATCCTGGCGCTGGTCTTCTCCACCGTGGGCATACTCGGTGCATATGTCCTGGCCGTGCTGCTGATCGGCGTCGACGCGGGCAATTTCTGGGCGATCATGCAGAACCGGGTGGACGTCTGGCGTGACCTGGGCAACGGCATCGTCAAGAGCATCGTGTTCGGCATCCTCTGCACCTTCATCGCGCTGTACCAGGGCTTCGAGGCCCAGCCCACGCCGGCCGGTGTATCGGCGGCCACCACGCGCTCGGTGGTGATCGCCTCGCTGGCCGTGCTGGGCATGGACTTCATCCTCACGGCGCTGATGTTCTCCACTCCATGAACACGAAATCCACCGAAACCCTGGTCGGGCTGTTCGTGCTGATCGGCCTGGCAGCGCTGCTGTTCCTGGCCCTGAAGGCTGCCAACCTGGCCAGCTTCAGCACCGAGACCACCTATGTGCTGAACGCGCGCTTCGACAACATCGGCGGGCTGAAGGTGCGCGCCCCGGTGCGCAGCGCCGGTGTCACCGTGGGCCGCGTCACGTCGATCACGCTGGACCCGAAGACCTTCCAGGGCGTGGTCAGCATGGACATCCGCCAGGGCTTCCAGTTTCCGAAGGACAGCTCCGCCAAGATCCTGACCTCTGGCCTTCTCGGCGACCAGTACATCGGCCTGGAGCCCGGCGCCGAGGAGGCCAACCTGGTGCCCGGCACCACCATCACGCAGACGCAGTCGGCACTGGTGCTGGAAAACCTGATCGGCCAGTTGCTGTTCAACAAGGCGGCCGAGGCCGGCGACGCGGGCGCCAAGAAATGAGGCCGTCTCGACAGCTTGCCCACGGCCTGCGCATCTTGCTGCTGGGCTTGTGCCTGGTGGGCGGGGCGGTGGCGCAGCCGGCTTCGGGCGTGGCGCCGATCATGTCGGTGCTGGAATCGCCCCCCCCGGCCGACGCCGAGCCGCTGACCCCCGGCCAGCTGGCCGACCCCTGGGAGCCCTTCAACCGGGCGATGTTCCGCTTCAATGAAGATCTGGACCAAGGCCTGGTGCTGCCCTGGACGGACGCCTACGTGACGCTGGTGCCGGAGGTGGTGCGCATCGGCGTGGGCAACTTCTTCGCCAACGCGCAGGATGCCTGGTCGGCGATCAACAACCTGTTGCAGGGCAAGTTCGACCGCTCCGTGATGATGACGATGCGCTTCGCCACCAACACCGTGCTGGGTGCCGGGGGCCTGATCGACATCGGCACCGCGGTTGGCATGGAGCGCTTTCCGGAAGACTTCGGCCAGACGCTGGGCGTCTGGGGCTTCGCGCCCGGCCCGTACCTGGTGCTGCCGCTGTTCGGCCCGTCCACCGTGCGCGACGCGGCGGGCCTGCCGCTGGACCTGGCGGCCTCGCCCTACTACTCGATCAATACCGACACGATCCGCCCCTTCCTGACCGTGCTGGGTGTGGTGAACTCGCGTTCGCAGCTGCTGTCGGCCACCAAGGCGCTGGACGCCATTGCGCTGGACCGCTACAGCTTCGTGCGCGATGCCTTCCTGTCACGCCGGCTGCGGCTGGTGTACGACGGCGACCCGCCCGAAGCAGCCCCAGCCGCACCCCGGCAATGACCCCGCTGGAGGGCGGGCCGGCGCTCGGGGTATCGTGCGCGCCTGTGCTGGCGCGGCTGCCGGCTTGAGAAGCCACCTGCCATGAACCTGTTTCACCGTTGTCTGCTGCTTTGCACTCTGGGCCTGCTGGTGGCGCAAACAGCCCGTGCCGCCACCGCGCCCGAGGAACTGATCCGCCAGGTGTCGGTGGAGGTCATCGAATCGGTCAAGGCCGACAAGGCCATCCAGGCCGGTGATGTGGCGCGCATCATCCAGCTGGTCGACACCAAGGTCATGCCGCATGTGAACTTTCAGCGCATGACCGCCTCGGCCGTGGGCCGCAACTGGCGCAGCGCCACGCCCGAGCAACAGAAGCGCCTGCAGGAGGAGTTCAAGATCCTGCTGGTGCGCAGCTACGCGGGTGCGCTGACGCAGGTGAAGGACCAGACCGTGCAGCTGAAGCCGATGCGCGGCAACCCCGGCGACACCGAGGTGGTGGTGCGCACCGAAGTCAAGGGCAAGGGCGAGCCGGTGCAGTTGGACTACCGGCTGGAGAAAAGCGGCGACAGCTGGAAGATCTACGACGTCAACGTGCTGGGCGTCTGGCTGGTGGAGCAGTACCGCGTGTCCTTCACGCAGGAAATCACGGCCGGCGGCATCGACGGCCTGATCGCCAAGCTGGCCGAACGCAACAAGGGTACGCCCAAGAGCTGATGCAGCTGCCTGCCCGCCTGAGCGTCGACACCGCGGCCGCCTGGCCGCTGCCCAGCGTGGCGCGCGAAGCCGGGCCGCTGGTGGTGGACGCGTCGCCGCTGGTGGACTTCGATTCGGCGGCACTGGCGGTGCTGCTGCAGCTGCGCCGCCAGGCCGACGCCGCCGGGCGCGGCTTTGCGCTGCAGGGCGCGGCGCCGAAGCTGGTGCAGCTGGCGCAGCTGTACGGCGTGGCCGCGCTGCTGGGGCTGCCGGCCGCCGACGCTCAGGGTGCCGCGGCGTAGCGCTTCGCGCGCAGGTTCTTATGGATCTCCTGCGGCAGCGGCCTCAGGCCGCCGCTGCCGAGCTTCAAGCCATCGCGGCTAGCCTTGGCCCTGCATCGGCTGCCAGCCCAGCCCGCGTCGGGCATTCGAGGGGCCGTTTGAAAACCCTATGCGATGAGAGCCGCCGTGCGGGCCTGCATCGTGGATAGGGCACTGCGCAAGAACGAGCGGCCGAGTGGCCATGCGCCGGTGGTGGTGGAGCTGGATGCTTGAGCGCAGCGGGTTTGCTCCCCCTAATCCGCGGGGGTACCCCGTAAAGCCGTCACGCCGTTGTGCGAGGTCGGTCCTAGACTCAAGGCTTCTTCTGTTGGAGACCCGAGATGCACATGCCTCGCTTCGTCTTCCCCGTGCTGCTCGCCACCGCCAGCGGCGCATCCCAGGCAGCGATCACGCTCTACACCGACGAGACCGCCTACCTCGCTGCGATGGGAGCGACGCTGCGGTATGTCGATTTCAACCCGTCGCCCCAGCCACCCGCGATCGTGTCGGGGAACGGCTTCGGGAGCGGACTTGCTTTCGGAACCTGCACTGAGCCGGCAGACATACTCACGTGCGCCTCGAAGGTACTGCACGGCGACAATGCCATTACGGACACCGGTGGATCGCTGGCGCTCAACGGAGTGGCCGCGCTCGGTGCAAGCGTCTTGCTTGCCGACGCCTACGGCGTCGCGTTCAACTACAACAGCGGTGACATCCGGGCGGTCAACTACCTCAATCTGGCCGGCGTGTTGTTGGAGACAGTCGATACCACCAGCGCCAACGGCTTCATCGGCCTTGTCAGCAGCTCGCCCTTCGCTTTTCCGACCTATCTGATCGCCGTCAACGCAGTCATACCGGGCACCGCCGACAACGACCGCTACTTCTTCACCGACTTCCGCGTCAACGCGCCGATCCCGGAACCTGCCACCTACGGCCTGATGGCTCTGGGGCTGGCCGGCGTCGGCTTGATGGCCAAACGCCGCCGCAGCGCCTGACCGTTCCCGCCGGGATGGCCGGCTGTAGCAGCGTACCTAACGATCGTCAGGCATATACCCATACCGGCGAGCACTGTGCGCGCGTCGACGCGAAGGCCGGGTCGGTGGGTGCGAACACCGTGACGGAACCGGCTCCGCCGAGCGTGCCGGCGAGGTGGGTAGCGAGCACAGCCTGCGCCGGCACAGTGTCGTTCAGCGGCGTCTGGGTTGGTGAACGGCGCGGCGCCGACTCCTGCCGTCTATCGGCCGCCTGTTGGCCACGTGTGCGATGGGCTTCACGCAGGCCCTCATTCGACGTGGCTACAAGCTCGCATAGCGCTTGGCGCGCAGGTTCTTCTTGATCTCCTGCAGCAGCGGACGCAGGCCGCCACTGCCCAGCCGCAGTGCCACGCCGGTGGTCAGGATGTCGATGATCAGCAGGTGCAGCAGCCTTGAGACCATCGGGCTGTAGCGGTCGTGGTCCTCGGGGTGGTCGGCGGCCAGCAGGATGCGGTTTGGCCCCTGCGCCTGCAGCGCCAGCGGCGAGCCGCTGGCGCTGATGACGATCACCGTCGCGCCCTTGCGCAGCGCGATCTCGCAGACGTCCAGCAGGTCGCGGCTGCGGCCGGAGTTGCTGATGATCACCGCCACGTCGCCGGGTTTCAGCATCGTCGCGCTCATCACCTGCACGTGGCCGTCGCTGATGGCCGCGCAGTTGACGCCCAGGCGGAAGAACTTGTGCTGCGCATCCTGCGCCACGATGCCGGAATTGCCGACGCCGTAGAACTCGATGCGCTTGCCCTCGCGCCCGGCCTCGGCCAGCGCGGCGATGGCGCGCTCGAAGGCATGGCCGGCGGCGGCATTGCGGTACTTCAGCATCGCGCTGACCGCGTTGTCGATCACCTTGACCACGATCTCGGCGGCGCCGTCGTCGTCGTCGACCGCGCGGTGCACGAAGGGCACGCCCTCGTTGACGCTGCCGGCCAGCTTGCGCTTGAAGTCGGCCAGCCCGTCGTAGCCGACGCTGCGGCAGAAGCGCACCACCGTCGGCTTGCTGACGTTGGCGCGTGCCGCCAGCTCGCCCACCGGCAGCGTGGCGAAGCCGCGTGCATCGGCCAGCACCAGCTTGGCCACGCGCTGCTCGGCCGGCGGCAGGGCCGAGAGGCAGGCACGGATGCGGTCCAGCATCATTGCTCCTCGGCCCAGGCGCAGCCGTCGCGGGCGATGAGGGCACTCGCCGCCGCCGGCCCCCAGCTGCCGGCGGTGTAGGGCCGCGGGCCGCTCGGGTCCCGCGCCCAGGCGTCGAGCACCGGCTCCACCCAGCGCCAGGCCTGCTCCTGCTCGTCGCTGCGCACGAACAGGTTCAGCCGGCCGGCGATGGCATCCAGCAGCAGCCGCTCGTAGCCGCCCACGCGGTCACTGGGGAAGGCCTTGTCGAAGTCCAGGTCCAGCGACACCGGCGCCAGCAGCTCGCCCGGGCCGCTGCCCTTGGCGGCCATCAGGTGCAGCTCCAGACCGTCCTCGGGCTGCAGCTTGATGACCAGCTTGTTGGCGCGGTTGGCGCCGGGGAAGATCGGGTGCGGCACCTCGCGGAAGTTGACGACGATGTGCGCCTCGCGCCCGGCCAGCCGCTTGCCGGTGCGCAGGTAGAAGGGCACGCCGGCCCAGCGCCAGTTCTGCACCTCGGTGCGCAGCGCGACGAAGGTCTCGCAGCGGCTGTCGGCTTGCACCTTGGCCTCGTCCAGGTAGCCGGGCACCGGCTTGCCTTCCACGGTGCCGGCGCGATACTGGCCGCGCACCACGTCGCGGCCCACGCTTTCGGGCGTGAAGGGCTTCAGCGACTTCAGCACCTTGAGCTTCTCGTCGCGCAGCGCATCGGCGTCGCTGGTCGGCGGCGGCTCCATCGCGATCATCGTCAGCAGCTGCAGCGCATGGTTCTGCACCATGTCGCGCAAGGCGCCGGTGCGGTCGTAGAAGTCGCCGCGCGTGCCCACGCCGATGGCCTCGGCCAGCGTGATCTGGATGTTGGCGATGCTCTCGCGCCTCCACAGCGGCTCGAACAGCGCATTGCCGAAGCGCAGCGCCGACAGGTTCTGCACCGCGGGCTTGCCCAGGTAGTGGTCGATGCGCAGCGCCTGCGCTTCGCTGAAGACCGAAGCGACCACACGATTGATCTGCTGCGCGCTGGCCAGGTCGTGGCCCAGCGGCTTTTCCAGCACCACGCGGGTGCGCTCGTCGTTCAGGCCGGCGGCGCCCAGCTGCGCGCAGATCACCGGAAACAGGTGCGGGCTGGTGGCCAGGAACAGCACCACCGTGTCGGCCTGGCGTGCATCGAGCCAGCCGCGCAAGCCGGCATAGTCGGCCGGCTGCGACAGGTCCATGCGGCGGTAATGCAGCAGCTCGGCAAAGCGGGCAAACTCCTCCGCATTGGGGCGCTTGGATTCATCGACGTCCTCGAAGCGCTCGCGGATGAAGGCGCGGTAGGCGTCGTCACTGCGTTCGTCGCGCGCCACGGCCAGGATTCGCCCCCCCTCGGGCAGCTTGCCATGGCGGAAGGCCTGGAACAGCGCCGGCATCAGCTTGCGCCAGGTGAGGTCGCCGGTACCGCCGAAGAGCACGAGATCGAAGGACATCAGGACGTCGGCCTTGCCGATGTAATTAAATTACGTCCTGCATGATGCAATAGTTTCATGCCCCGGTCAATCCGCGGGCGGCTTGCGCTGGCGCAAGCACCCGGGGTTTGCCCTGCGCCCCGGCGCGCGGAAAGCCTCGCCATAGTCGCTAGCATGACTGCCAAACCACGAGGAGACTGCCATGCCCCGATTCCGCCATGCCGCATTGGCCGCCGCGGCCTTCTGCGCCACCACCGCCCAGGCCCAGGACGCCGGCCAGCTGAACGTGATCTGCTCGGTACAGGCCGAGTGGTGCAACATGATCCAGACCGTGTTCACCAAGAGCACCGGCATCAAGGTCAACATGTCGATGAAGGGCTCGGGCGAGGCGCTGGCGCAGCTGATTGCCGAGCGCGCCAACCCGAAGACCGACGTCTGGTTCGGCGGCACCGGCGACCCGCATCTGCAGGCGGCCGAGCAGGGGCTGACGCTGGAATACAAGTCGCCCGCGCTGTCGCAGCTGTTCCCCTGGGCGCAGCAGCAGGCGCAGCAGTCGGGCTGGAAGACGGTGGGCATCTACTCCGGCCCGCTGGGCTTCGGCTACAACACCGAGCTGATCGCCAAGAAGAAGATGCCCATCCCGAAGAGCTGGGCCGACCTGCTGAACCCGGTCTACAAGGGCGAGATCCAGGTCGCCAACCCGGCCAGCAGCGGCACCGCCTACACGATGGTAGCCACGCTGGTGCAGCTGATGGGCGAGGACAAGGCCTTCGACTACATGAAGGCGCTGCACAAGAACATCGGCCAGTACACGCGCAGCGGCACCGGCCCCATCAAGGCGGTGGCGCGCGGCGAGACCACGGTGTCGATCAGCTTCGTGCACGACGGCCCGGGCGAGGCGATGCAGGGCTTCCCGGTGGCCACCGTCACGCCGTCGGAGGGCACCGGTGCCGAGATCGGCTCGATGTCGATCATCAAGGGCGCGCGCAACCTGGAGCAGGCGAAGAAGTTCTACGAATGGGCGTTGACGCCGCAGGCGCAGCAGTTCGGCGCGGCGGCCAAGCAGTTCCAGCTGCCCAGCAACAAGGCCACACCGGTGGACCCGCGCGTGCCGGACTTCAAGTCCATCAAGTTCATCAATTACGACTACGCCAAGTACGGCGCCAGCGCCGAGCGCAAGCGGCTGATCTCCAAGTGGGAGAAGGACGTAAATTCCTTGCCCCGCTAAGCCGGCATGGCTGAAGCCGCGGCCCTGGCCGCGCTGCCGGCGCACCGCGGCCGGCAACGGGCGCAGCGCATCGTGCTGGGCTGGGCGCTGGGGGGCCTGGCCGCCTTCGTGCTGTTGCCCTGGTACTTCCCGCAGAACCTGACGCTGCCCATGTTGCTCCCTGATCAGTTGATTTCATTACTCGGAGTGAGTCTCTGTTAGCAGAAATATATGCAATATATTTGTTGCCAAGTGAATCTACTTCCAGATCAAGACCAGCCTGTGTATTGTT
>JAFLDH010000429.1 GCA_017302505.1 Burkholderiales bacterium | reverse complement strand
GACGAAAGCCTTGCGCCGGAACGCACTCGCGAGCGGCGCCGGCAGCAGGCCGAGGGTGCGCACGCCTTCGCTCTCCCATTCGTTGGCGCTGATGCCGATCAGCGCCCGCAGCGCCGCCTGGGCCACCGGCGCTGCTGAACTGAAGACGGCTACTGCCGCGGCGCGGCGGGCGTGGAGCCGCCCTGCACGCCCAGCGCCCCGCCCGTGCCCAGGCCGCCCTTGACGGTCTGCGCGCGATAGTTGCGCACCACCTTGACCAGCTGGTTGTAGCTGTCCGTGAAGGCCGCGATGATGATCTTGCCTTCAGGCGTGCTGCTGTAGCCGCCGGCCCCGCCGGCTCCGGCCCAGCCGTAGGCCGAGCCGAACAGCGCAAAGTCGGTGTTCTTGGCGGTGCCCTCGGCTGCCGCCAGCTGCACGCCCGAACGGTTGTCGATCATCAGCAGCGTGGTCGATGCCTCATTGGTCTTGATGCCGCCGGCAATCGCGCCCAGCACACCCAGGCTGCGGCTGAGGCCGCCAAGAGCACCGCCCATGCCACCGGTGTTCTGGCTGAACTGGATGCTCGGGCTCATCGTGTAGTCGGCAGCCACCATCTGGCCTGCGCCCATGTTGCTGCCCTCGCGCATCTCGCCGGAGCGCTGCAGCTGCCGCTCCATCTGCATGTTCTGCATGGCCGCGCCGCGCTCGACCACGACGAAGCAGTTGGACTGCTGGATCATCATGCGCAGCACCGGCACGGTGGAACCCAGCTTGTAGCTCTGCAATGTGCGGTACCAGCCGGCCGATTGGTCCTCGACCACGCCGATAGTGCCCAGCGCTTCGGGGCAGCGCTCCAGCGCGCTGTTGGCGCCCTCGGCGGTGGCGCCGCCAGCCGCGCCGGTGACGGCACCCTTGCTGCCACCGCCGATCTCCTGTGCAATGGCCGGCGTCACGCAGGCCATGCTGGCCAGCAGCAGGCCACCGCGTACGGCCCGGCCCGGCCATCCGGATGTGTTTGCCATTTCGTTCCCCCTGGGTTGTAGCGTGCGCCCGATGGTAGAGCGCAGAGGCCACCGCCGCACCCCCCAGAAGGGGGCTGGCGTGGCCGACTCTGTCAGAGCTCAGTCGATGTGCTCGTCGCCTTCTTCGCCGGCGTACAGGCAGTCGCGCCCCAGCCGGTCCAGACACAACTCGGCGGTCCACGGCAGCATCAACGAGCCGCAGCGCGAGTCGCGGTACAGCCGCTCCAGCGGCAGGCTCTTCAGCATCGCCTGGCCGCCACAGGTGCGCAGTGCCAGCGTGCAGATGGCGTTGGCGTTCTCCATCACCGTGTAGTGCGCGGCGTAGAGCCGCTGGCGGGCGTCGTCGTCCGGGTCGATGCGGGCTTCGCGCGTGCTCTGCAGGAACAGCGCGCGTGTCTGCTCCAGCTTGATGCGCATCTCGGCCACCGCCGCCTGCTTGGTGGGGTACATGCGACGCTTCACCGGCGTCATGCCGGGCAGTTCGCCGCGCAGGTACATCACGCTGAAGTCGTAGGCGGCCTGCGCGATGCCCATGTAGGCCGGCGCCAACGTGCTGAACATGTACGGATAGCGTTGCGCCGCCTGGTGATACAGGCCTTCGGGCAGCAAGCGCGCATCGTCGGGCACGAACACGTCCTGCAGCAGCAGGTTGCGGCTGACGGTGCCGCGCATGCCCAGCGGATCCCAGTCGCCATACACCGACAGGCCGGGCGCGTCGGCCGGCACCGCAAGGTACAGCGTGTCGCGAAGCGAGGCGCCGGGCCTGTCCAGTGTGCACAGCACACCGTAGTAGTCGGCCGCACCGGACAGCGAGGCGAAGATCTTGCGCCCGCTGATGCGGTAGCCGCCGTCCACTGGCCGCGCCAGCGTCGACCAGGGAGCCTTGCCGGCCGCGGCCGCGCCGCCTTCGGAGAAGGGCTGCGCGTACAGCCGCCCCTCGGCCACGACGCGGTGGAAGTGCAGCGTGCGGTGGCGCTCGTGCTCGCGGCGCTGCGCGGCGCTCATGTCCAGCAGGTCAGCGATGAAGCCAGCGCCCATGCAGGCCGACAGGTGCATGTTGTAGGACAGCGCCGTGGCCGCACAGTGCCGGCCCAGTTCGGCCACCACCAGCGCATAGGTAGTGAAATCGGCCCCCAGCCCGCCGTGGCTGCGCGGCACGCAAAGCCCGAGCAGGCCGGACTGGCGCAGGTCGTCGAAGTTCTCCAGCGGGAAACTGGCCTCGCGGTCGTGCCGTTCGGCACGGGCGGCGAAGCGGCTGCGGCCCAGGTCGGCGGCCAGCGCCACCCACTCGCGTTGCTCGGGGCTCAGCACCGCCGGGTCACCGACGATGTGCGGTGGCGCCCGGCCGGGGCCCGGCACCAGCATCGAGGACAGGCTCATCACGCGCTCCTTGCAGGGTGGCGGCGGCCGGCGCGGCCCCCGATCAGAGGATTTCGCCCAGCATCCGGTAATGGCCGGCCTGGAACACCAGCGGCGTGACCGGCGCCTCGCTGACGCGCAGCACCTGGCCGATGAACAGCATGTGGTCGCCTGCCGTCTGGCACGAGGCCTGGGCACATTCGAACACCGCTGCGCAGCCGGCCAGCACCGGCACGCCGCCCAGGCCCTCGGACCACAGGCCTTCGGCGAACTTGTCCGCCACCGGCGAGGCGAAGCGCCGCGACAGTTCGACCTGGTTCTCGGCCAGCACGTTCACCGCGAAGTGCGGTGCGGCCACGAAGCTGGGCAGGTTGGGGCTGACCTCGCGCAGCGACCACAGCACCAGCGGCGGGTTCAAGGACAGCGCGTTGAACGAATTGGCCGTCAACCCCACCGGGCTGCCATCCGGCGCGCGGCAGGTGACGATCGTCACGCCGGTGGTGAAGCGGCCGAGCGCGGCGCGCAGCACCAGCGTCGACAGGGCGGCTTCGTCGATGGGTCGGTTCATGGGAGGGCCGCAGTATCGGCCTGCCGACAGGGCGAAACACCCCGCAACTTGGGGGGTCGGCGTGAACGATGCCCGCTCATCCGGCGTTGCCCGAGCGGATGCCCCAGCGGGCCAGCGCCTCGTCGTCGGCCACCCGGGCATCGACCCAGTGGGCGCCTTCGCTCGTGTGTTCCTTTTTCCAGAACGGGGCCTGCGTCTTCAGGTAGTCCATCAGGAACTCGCAGGCCTGGAAGGCCTGGCCGCGGTGCGCCGAGCTGACGGCCACCAGCACGATCTGGTCCAGTGCCTGCAGCCGGCCCACGCGGTGCACCACGCGCACTGCGCGCAGCTCGAAACGGCGACCGGCCTCGTCGATCATCGCCTCGATGGCGGCTTCCGTCATGCCCGGGTAATGCTCCAGTTCCATCGCGCTGATGGCCTGGCCATCGCCACGGTCGCGCACCGTGCCGACAAAGGCAACCACCGCGCCAACGCCGCCGTCCCCAGCGCGCAGCGCATCGACTTCGGCCGACAAGTCGAAGTCGGCTTGCTGCACCGAGACCCGCGCCATGGCTTCAGCCCCCGGTCACAGGCGGGAAGAACGCCACCTCGGCGCCTTCGACCAGCGCCTGGCTTTCGTCGCACAGCTTCTGTGCCAGCGCGCAGCGCACCGCGCGGCCGCGGGCCAGCAGTTCGGCATGGCGCTCGCTGCGCGCCAGGAGCAAGTCGCGCAGCTGGCCCACCGTGCTGCCGGGCGGCATGTCGACGGCCTCGGTGGTACCCAAGCCCTCGCGCAGCGAGGCGAAATAGCGCACCTGCACCTTCATCGCGCCAGCAGCTCCGTCATCGGCAGGAAGCGAACCCGATCGCCGCGCGCGATGGCCTGGCCCGGCGGGTTGTCCACCAGGCCGTCGGCCCAGACCGTGCTGGTCAGCACCGCGGAGCTCTGGTTCGGGAACAGCGCCAGGCTGCCGTCGGCCTGCAGCTGCACGCGCAGGAACTC
>JAFLDH010000428.1 GCA_017302505.1 Burkholderiales bacterium | reverse complement strand
CGCGGCGCCGCGCACGTCCACGCCGCAGGCCACGCCCTGCGGGCACAGCACCACGCTGCAGCCGGTGGGCCGCCGGGCGTCGGTGAAGTGGCCGACCCGCAGGCCGGCCACGTCAGTGATCGCGCCGGGGAACAGGCTCGGTTCAGACATCGGCCTGCGGTGCGAGGGCCGTCGGCGCCGGCCGCCGTGGTGCGGCGAAGACCCGGTCGTGCAGCAGCATGCCGGCCACCATCGCCGCCACGAAGGCCAGGGCGGCCATCGAGCCACTGCCGGCTGCCACGATGGCAGGGCCCGGGCAGTAGCCGGCAATGCCCCAACCTACGCCAAAGATCACGCCGCCCAGCGCAAGACGGCCGTCTACGGGTCCGGGCGGCGGCAGCTGCATCGGCTCGCCGCTCCAGGCGGTGCGCCGGCCGGCAGCCAGCCGGAAGCCCACCAGGCCCACCGCCAGCGCGCCGCCCATCACCAGGGCCAGCGTCGGGTTCCACGGGCCCAGCAGGTCGAGGAAGCCCTTGACCTTCAACGGATCGGCCATGCCCGACAGCAGCAGGCCGCAGCCGAACACCACGCCGGCGATCAGTGCGAACAGCGCGCCCATGGCCGGCCTAGAACGCATGGCGCAGCAGCGCCACCGTGACAAAGCCCGCGCCCATGAAGCACAGCACGTTGACCAGCGAGCGCAGCGACAGCCGGCTCAGACCGCAGATGCCGTGCCCGCTGGTGCAGCCGTTGCCCAGGCGCACGCCGAAACCCACCAGCAGCCCGGCCAGCAGCAGCCCGCCCAGGCCGACATCGGGCGTGCCCACCGGCGGCGTGCCGAACAGCGACCACAGCCACGGCGACAGCGCCAGCCCGGCAATGAAGGCCCAGCGCACTGCCTGGCCGCTGCGCATCTGCCGGTCGCCGAGCATCGCGTTGCAGGCGGCACCGACGATGCCGGCAATGCCGGCGATGCGGCCGGTGCCGAACAGCAGCAGCAGCGAGGCCAGCCCGATCAGCAGCCCGCCGGCCAGCGCCGCCCAGGGCGTGAAGTGCGGCCAGTCGATGCTCATGCGCTCAGGCGAAGACGCCGGCCTCGTCGGTCATGCGCGCCGAGACTTCGCCCAGGTGGTGCAGCGTGTCGCCGAAGCTGGTCTCCAGCACCGTCAGGCGCTTGAAGTAGTGGCTGGCGACGTACTCGTCGGTGACGCCGATGCCGCCGTGCATCTGGATGCACTGCTGGCCGACGAAGCGCATCGAATTGCCCAGCTGCACCTTGGCCTGCGACAGCGCGCGGCGGCGTTCGTCGGCCGGCTCGCCCAGCTTCAGGCTGGCGTAGTAGCTCATCGAGCGGCCCAGTTCCACCTGCATCTTCACGTCGGCGGCGCGATGCCGCAGCGCCTGGAAGGTGGCCAGCGGCACGCCGAACTGCTTGCGCTGCTGCATGTATTCGGCGGTGATCGCCAGCAGCTTGTCCATCAGGCCCACAGCCTCGGCGCAGCCGGCGGCGATGGCCACGTCGGCGGCCTGCTCCAGCAGCGCATGGCCTTCGCGCTGCAGCAACGTGGCCGGCGTGTCGGCCAGCACCACATCGGCCGCGCGCGCGCCGTCCTGCGTCGGGTAGCTGCGCACGCTCATCCCGGCGGCGCCGCGTTCCACCAGGAACAGACCGATGCCGGCGGCATCGGCTTCCGCACCGGCGATGCGCGCCGGCACGACGAAGGCATCGGCCTCGTCGCCGGCCGGCACCACCACCTTGGTGCCACTGAGCTTCCAGCCGCCGCCGGATTCCACCGCGCGGGTGGCGACGCGGCTCAGCGCATAGCGCGAGCGCCGCTCCTGGTGCGCCAGCACCACCAGCGCCTCGCCGCCGGCGATCTTCGGCAGCCAGGCTTCCTGCACCGCGGCCGGCGCGCCGGACAGCAGCGTCGGCGCCACCAGCGCGGCCTGCGCATAGGGGGCGTTGACCAGGCCGCGGCCCAGCTCTTCCATCACCACCATCGCCTCGACGGCGCCGAAGCCCATGCCCCCGTGCGCCTCGGGCACCACCAGGCCGGCCAGGCCCAGCTCGTTCAGCTCGCCCAGCACCTCGCGGGTCTGGCCGCCGGCCTTGGCCAGCGCATGCCGGCGCTCGAAGCCGAAGCCCTTGTCCACCCAGCGGCGTACCGCGTCGCGCAGCTGTTCCTGCTCGTCACTGAAATCGAAATCCATGGTCGTAGTCTCCTGTCAGCCGAGCACGGTCTGCGCGACGATGTTGCGCTGGACTTCGTTGCTGCCGCCGTAGATCGTGGTCTTGCGCTGGTTGAAGTAGAAGCCGGCCAGCGGCAGCAGCGCCGCGTCGATGGCCAGGTCGCCCTGCCAACCGCCTTCCATCGCCTCGGCCAGGTAGGGCCAGGTGCAGGGGCCGCCGGCCAGCATCATCAGCTCGCTGTAGCGCTGCTGGATCTCGCTGCCGCGGATCTTCAGCAACCCGGCCACGTCCAGGCTCTGCTTGCCGCTCTTCTCGGCCGACAGCACGCGCAGCACCATCATCTCCAGCGCGACGATGTCCACCTCCAGCAGCGCGATCTGGTCGCGGAAGCGCAGGTCGTCCCACAGGCCTTCGGCACGGGCGATGCGCTTGACGCGCTCCAGCTCGCGCTTGGCGCGGTTGACGTCGGCGATGTTGGTGCGCTCGTGGGCCAGCAGGTACTTGGCGTAGGTCCAGCCCTTGTTCTCCTCGCCGATCAGGTTCTCGGCCGGCACCTCGACGTTGTCGAAGAACACCTCGTTGACCTCGTGCTCGCCGTCCATCGTGATGATCGGCCGCACGGTGATGCCGGGGCTCTTCATGTCCACCAGCAGGAAGCTGATGCCGGTCTGCGGCTTGCCGTCGGTGCTGGTGCGCACCAGGCAGAAGATCCACTCGCCGTACTGGCCCAGCGTGGTCCAGGTCTTCTGGCCGTTGACGATGTACTTGTCGCCGCGGCGCTCGGCGCGGGTCTTCAGGCTGGCCAGGTCGCTGCCGCTGCCCGGCTCGCTGTAGCCCTGGCTCCACCAGACCTCGCCGCTGGCGATGCCAGGCAGGAAGCGCTTGTGCTGCTCGGCATTGCCGAAGGCCATGATCACCGGCGCAACCATCACCGGGCCGAAGGGCAGGATGCGCGGCGCCGCGGCGCGGGCGCAGGCTTCCTCGAACAGGTGCTTCTGCACCGCGTTCCAGCCCGGGCCGCCGAACTGCGTGGGCCAGTTGTAGGTGAGCCAGCCCTTCTTGCCGAGGATCTTCTGCCAGGCCTGCTGGTCCTCGCGCGACAGGCGCATCGAATTGCGCACCTTGTGGCTGATGTCCTTGGGCAGGTTGGCCTCGACCCAGTCGCGCACGGTGTCGCGAAAGGCGAGTTCCTCCGGGGTGAAATTCAGGTCCATGCTCATCGTCTCCTAGGCCGGGCGTAGAACCCGCATTTTTAGCACGATCGTTCTAAAACGCCTTGTCCCTGCCGGGACAAGGCCGCCGGTGTCTTCAGGGCCGCTTCTGCAGGCGCAACACATCGTTGTCGCGGCGCATCTGGAAGCGGCCCAGGAAGCTGTTGCCCAGCAGCACGTAGGGCATCTGCGCTGGCATCACGATGGCGTCGATGTTGTTGACCTCGACCGCGCCGACGCGCACCGCGTTCAGGCTGACGCGGTGCACCGGCACCGCGCCGTTGGCGGTCTGCGTGAAGGCGCGCGGTGCGTCGCGCCAGGCCAGGCCGATGCGCTCGGCCTCGGCCTGGCTCAAGGCGACCACCGTGGCGCCGGTGTCCACCATGAACTGCACCGGCCGGCCGTTGATGGCGCCGCTGGAGGTGAAGTGCCCGCCCAGGCCCACCGGCAGCACGATTTCCTGCGGGCCGGTGGCGGCCGTGGGCGTGCCGCTGAGGCGGGCCGGGGCGCCGCCCAGCCGCAGCGTGGC
>JAFLDH010000427.1 GCA_017302505.1 Burkholderiales bacterium | reverse complement strand
ACCGGCCCAGCGCGGCGCCGGTGGCCGACCCTGGCGACGTGCCGGCGTCCCAGCGCCGCTGGCGGCTGCACGTGCGCTTCGGCGCGGACACCTTCCGCAACGGCATGGACCCGTTGAGCATCCTCGGCTACCTGCGCGGCCTGGGCAGCCTGCACGGCACCGTCTGCGACCTGGACGCGGTGCCGCGCCTGGAAGCGCTGGATGCCGAAAGCTGCCATCTGGTGATCGACACGCTGCTGGACAGTGCCGCCGCGCGCGAACAGATCGAGGGCGCCTTCAGCTTCGTGCGCGAGGACATCGACCTGGAGCTGGCCGAACTGGCGGAGCAGCAGCGCGAAGCGGCGGCGCGCATCGAGGCCATGCCCGACAGCGTGCGGCTGGGCGACATCCTGGCCTCGGCCGGGGCCATCAGCCGGCCGCGGCTACAGCAGGGGCTGCAGGCCCAGGCCCAGGCCGCCTCGCAGGGCGAGACGCTGCCGCTGGGCGAGGTATTGCAGACGCGCGCCGGCGTGGGCGAACAGGTGATCTCGGCGGCGCTGCGCAAGCAGCAGAACCTGCGTGAATCGGGCAACGCCGCGCCCGCCGACGACCAGCGCTTCATCCGCGTGCAGGCCGATCGGCTGGATGCGGTGATGAACCTGCTGGGCGAGCTGGTGATCGCCAGCGCCGGCGCCACCGCGCTGGCGCGGGCCTCGCGACAGCCGAGCCTGGTCGAGGCCAACCAGCAGATCGGCGCGCTGGTGGAAGAGATCCGCAACAGCACGCTGCAGTTGCGCATGGTGCCCATCGGCGAGACCTTTTCGCGCTTCCGCCGGGTGGTGCGCGATACCGCCGCCGAGCTGCAGAAGGACGTGGCGCTGGAGATCGTCGGTGGCGACACCGAACTGGACAAGTCGGTGGTCGAGCGCATTGCCGACCCGTTGATGCACCTGGTGCGCAACGCGCTGGACCATGGCCTGGAGACAGCCGAGCAGCGCACGGCGGCCGGCAAGCCGCCGCGCGGACGGCTGACGCTGGCCGCCTGCCACGAATCGGGCAGCATCCTGATCCGCATCAGCGACGACGGCCGTGGCATTGCCCGGCAGAAGGTGCTGGAGCGCGCCTGGGAACGCGGCCTGCTGGAACACGGCAGTGTGCCCGATGACGCGGCCATCCTGAACCTGATCTTCGAGCCCGGCTTCTCCACGGCCGAGAAGGTGACCAACCTGAGCGGGCGCGGCGTCGGCATGGACGTGGTCCGCCGCAACATCGAGGCGCTGCGCGGCTCGGTGACCATCGCCAGCGAGGCCGGCCAGGGCTCCTGCATCGAGATCCGCCTGCCGTTGACGCTGGCCATCATCGATGGCTTCCTGGTCGGTGTCGGGCCGTCGAAGTTCATCTTCCCGCTGGACGCGGTGGACGAGGTGATCGAGAACCGTCCCACCGCCTCGGGCCTGGATGGCGCCGGCCGCGGCCGCGTCGAACTGCGCGGCCAGGTACTGCCGGTGGTCAGCCTGCGCGCGCTCTATGCGCTGGATTCGCCGCCGCCGGAGCGCAGCAGCGTGGTTGTCATCCGCAGCGGCGGGCGCCGCTTCGGGGTGCTGGTCGACCAGTTGCTGGGCCAGCACCAGACCGTCATCAAGCCCCTGGCCCGCATGTTCCGCAGCCTGCGCGGCATGTCGGGCTCTTCGATCCTCGGCAATGGCGAGGTGGCGTTGATCTTCGACGTCCATTCGCTGTGCCAGCTGGCCGAGCGGCCGCCTGGCACGCCGGTCCGTCATTCCACCCACGGCATTCAAGCCACTGCCGACCTGTCCTGAGAAAGAGACTGCCCATGAACACGAACAGCCCCTCCTGGATTGCCCGCCTGGTGGCGGGTGGCACGCTGCAGCAAGCCAGCGATCAACTGCAGGCCGCGCAGCAGGCACGGCAAGAGGCCGAGGCCGCACTGGCCGAGGTTCAGGCACGCCTGAAGGAGGTGGAGTCCGAGCTGCGGGTGCGCACCGACATCATGAACATCACCAGCATCGTCTCGGAAGCCGACAAGAAGGGCGACATCCTGTCGGTGAACGACAAGTTCATCGAGGTCTCGAAGTACCCGAAGGACGAACTGATCGGCCGCGGCCACAACACCACCCGCCACCCCGACATGCCGAAGGAGGTGTTCAAGCAGATGTGGCAGACCATCGGCCGCGGCGACATCTTCCGCGGTGTGGTCAAGAACCGCGCCAAGGACGGCACGCCCTATTACGTGGATGCGGTGATCGCGCCGATCCTGGGCGAGAACGGCAAGCCGATGAAGTACCTGGGCGTGCGCTACGACATCACCACGGCCGAGCTCGAGCGGCAGAACGCGAAGGGCATCCTCGATGCCATCGATGCCAACTACGCCTACATCGAGTTCGACCTGGGCGGCCATGTGCTCACCGCCAATCGCAACTTCCTGGCGTTGCTGGGCTACCAGGCCGGCGAAGTGACGGGCAAGCACCATCGCATGTTCGTGGACAACGCCTATGCCAACTCGGCGGCCTACCAGCAGTTCTGGCGTGACCTGAACGATGGCAAGCCGCAGAGCGAAATGTTCCAGCGCATCACCAAGACCGGCCAGGTGGTGTCGGTGCAGGCGATCTATGCGCCGGTGAAGGACGAGATGGGCCGGGTGGTAAAGATCGTCAAGATCGCCACCGACATGACGGCCGAGGTCAAGGCCAACGAGATGCTGCGCAAGGCGGTCGACGAGGCGCAGCACGTCACGGCGGCGGCGCGCGAGGGCGATCTGAGCCAGCGCATTCCGCTGGAGGGCAAGTCCGGCCCGATCGAGGCACTGTGCGGTGGCGTCAACCAGATGATGGAAACCACCTCGGTCATCTTCGACGACGTCGGCCGGGTGTTCGGTGCGCTGGCGGTGGGCGATTTGTCGCAGCGCATCAGCCGCGACTACGCCGGCGTGTTCGGCCAGGTCAAGGACGATGCCAATGCCACCAGCGAGATCCTGGCCGGCATCATCGACGACGTGGGCCGCGTGTTCTCGGGCCTGTCGGCCGGCGACCTGACGCAGCGCATCACGCGCGAGGCGCAGGGCACCTTCGGCCAGGTCAAGCAGGATGCCAACAGCAGCTGCGACAAGCTGGCCTCGATCATCGACGAGGTGCGCGCCGCGGCCGATGCACTGACCGGTGCCGCCAACCAGGTGAGCGCCACCGCGCAGTCGCTGTCGCAGTCGGCCAGCGAGCAGGCCTCGTCGGTGGAAGAGACCACCGCCTCGATCGACCTGATGTCGGCCTCGATCACGCAGAACAGCGACAACGCCAAGGTCACCGACGGCATGGCCACGCAGGCCAGCCGGCAGGCCGGCGAGGGCGGCCAGGCCGTCAGCCAGACGGTGGCGGCGATGAAGCAGATCGCGCAGAAGATCAGCATCGTCGACGACATTGCCTACCAGACCAACCTGCTGGCGCTGAACGCGGCCATCGAGGCGGCGCGCGCCGGCGAGCACGGCAAGGGCTTTGCGGTGGTGGCCGCCGAGGTGCGCAAGCTGGCCGAGCGCAGCCAGGAAGCGGCCAAGGAGATTGGCGACCTGGCCGGCAACAGCGTGTCCACGGCCGAGCGTGCGGGCAAGCTGCTGGACGAGATCGTGCCCAGCATCCAGAAGACCAGCGAGCTGGTGCAGGAGATTGCCGCGGCCTCGCAGGAGCAGAGCCAGTCGGTCACGCAGATCGGCGGGGCGATGGGCCAGCTGAGCAAGGCCACGCAGCAGAACGCCTCGGCCTCCGAGGAGCTGGCGGCCACCTCCGAGGAGCTGAGCGGCCAGGCCGGCCAGCTGCAGCAGGCGGTGGCCATCTTCGCCGCCGGGCAGGGCGCCGCCAATGCGCGCTCGGCTGCGCCCGTGGTGGAACGGCGCC
>JAFLDH010000426.1 GCA_017302505.1 Burkholderiales bacterium | reverse complement strand
CAGCCGCTGGCCGCAGGGGCGGACACCATCGGCCAGGCCGGCATCAGCGTGGCCGTGGCCTGGGACTTCGCGCAGCGCATGCTGCCGCAGGCCGCCGTGGCCGCGACCTATCCGCGGCTGGCTGCCTTCAGCGCGGTGGCCGAGGCGCTGCCCGCCTTTCGCGCCGCGCCCTTCGGCGACGGCACCGTCCAGGCCTCGGCCTGACCCCCAAACGCACACCGGAACCCTCGATCATGAGCACCTTCGTCCTCGTCCACGGCGCCTGGGGCGGCGCGCACGGCTTCCGCCACCTGCGCCAGCGCCTGCAGGCCGCCGGCCACACGGTGTTCACACCCAGCCTCACCGGCATCGGCGAACGGGTGCACCTGGCCAGCCCGCTGGTCGGCCTGGGCACGCACGTGCGCGACGTGGTCAACCAAGTGCTCTACGAAGACCTGCAAGGCATCGTGCTGCTGGGCTTCAGCTACGGCGGCTTCGTGGTCACCGGCGCGCTGGAGCACATCGCCGACCGGGTGCGCCATCTGGTGTACCTGGACGCCTTCGTGCCGGCCAGCGGCGAATCGGTTTGGGGCCACCTGCGCGGCGAGCGCCGCAGCCCCGTCACGCTCAACGACGAGTGGCAGATCCAGGGCCCGATACGCGAGTTCGACGACCCGGCCGAGGCGGCCTGGATGGCGCCGCGGCGCACGGCCCAGCCCAAGGCCTGCTTCACCGAGCCGGTGTTCCTGGCGCAGCCGCTGGAGCGCTATCCCTTCAGCCGCAGCTACATCAAGGCCACCGCCGCGCCGCCGGAAGACCCGGGCAACGCCGCCTTCTGGCGCGCGGCGCGCCATGCGCAGGCCAGCGCCGACTGGCGCTACCACGAGATCGCCACCAACCACATGGTGGCCAACAACCGGCCCGACGAACTGGCGGCCATCCTGCTCGACCTGGTGCCCTAAGCGCCCGACGCCGCGGGGCCCGGGCGCACTGGACGTCGGCAATCCGTTGTCCTAAGCTACGGGTCGACTGCCGAGCAGGGATTCGACAGCATCACCGGCGACTTCTCGGAAGGGGGTGACGCCATGATGAGCGAGCTGCGGTTGCATGCATGGGCGGCGCTGCTGAGTGCAGCGGTCCTCGCGGGTTGTGCGGTCACGGGCGACGACCCGACGCGCGATCCACCGTCGCTGACGATGTTGGAGCCGACGCTGCCGAACGTGACGATCTATCCCACCCGGGTGACGGTGAAGAACGCGCGCGGCGACGTGCTGCTCGACGGCGCGCCCGACAAGGACAACCGGCTGGCCGGCAACCCGGCGCCCAGCCAGTTCGACGGCACGCTGCAGATCACGACGCAGTACGACAACGGCAGCACCAAGACGCAGACGCTGACGCACGACCCGGCGCGCCGCGTCGGGCTGGCCTGGGACAGCGCCAGCAACCAGTACGTGGTGCGCGACCTGGAAGCGCCGCGTCCGGCCGACCGCTTCATCGGCCAGCCGGGCTGGGGGCTGCAGATCTTCGGCGACTACAAGCGCACACCCTTCGGCACCACGACGGTCGGCTCCAGCGGGTCGCCGCTCACGGCCCATCCGGACCTCAGCGATGACATGTCGAGCCTGGGCGTGGGCCTGCGCCGTTACTTCACGGCGCTGCCCAACGGTGTGCAGCCCTTCGCCTACGCCGCGTTCTCCGAATACTTCAACAACGGCGCGAGCAGCACCGACCTGACCTACCACTTCGGCACCACGCCCGACAGCGGCGCATCGATCAAGGAGCAGCGCTCCTTCCTGCTGGGCGGCGGTGGGCAGTTCGCGCTGAACGACCGTCTGGCGCTGCAGCTGATGGTGGGGCTGCATGCCACGCGGCTGCAGATGTCGGTGTTCAGCGACGAGAGATCGGGCGGCGGGCCGAACAACATCTTCGAGGCGCAGAAGTGGATCTTCGGTCCCACCTTCGGCGCCGGGCTGTCCTTCCCGCTGCTGTACCTGAGCGGCGGCTCGCCGTTGATTGCCTTCCTGCAGTACCAGGGCCTGTTCATGCGCAACGTGTCGGTCAGCGGCAGTTCGCCGTTCACGCTGAACACCTACAGCCTCAGCGCCGACGGCGGGCTGCAGAACAAGATCATGTTCGGGCTGGAGACCCGGTTCTAGGAGCGTGGAAGACGTCACGCCCCGTGCGCGCCGTACGCGCCACGGGCGGCGCTGGCTCACAGAATCGGGAGCGACGCCCACTGCCGAGCCCGACATGAACGCTGCCCTCCCCGCCCTCCTCGGTCTGCTGCTGCTGGCCGGCGCCGCCCAGGCGCAGAACAGCGATGTCTGCAGCCGCGAGGCCGACGACGCCACGCGCCGCGTCGAGCGCGACATGGCGCGCCAGGCGCCGTCGAAGTACGACACCGCTGCCTACCAGCGCTGGTCGCAGACGCTGCACGAGCAACTGGAAGCAGTCAACCGCCGCTACGAGGATTGCCGCCGCAGCGCCCAGCGCCCGGCCAGTGCGCAGACCTTCAACAAGCTGGAGGCCTGCCGCGAAACCGCGCTGCGCCAGCTGGACGATCTGAAGAAGCGCTATGCCAGCCCCACGCCGAGCCTGGCCGAGCAGACGGCGATCCGCGACGGGCAGACGGCCATCCTGGACGCCCGCATGGCCTGCGAACGGGCCGCCGCCAAGGGCTGATCCGCCGGCTCATGCCATCATGGCGCAGCGGCCTTGCCGCTCGCCCGATGCTGCGCACCTTGCTTCTCTTCCTGGCCCTGCTGCACCTGGGCCCTGGCTTGGCCTTCGCACTGCTGGCCTTCGGCTGCGACAGCGCCACACCCGCGCTGGCCGGCGGCATCTGTGGCCGGGCTGAACTGGCCGCCTTCGGCTGGCTGACGGTGCTGGCCTGGCTGCTGATGGGCATGGGCCTGGCCACGCTGAAGGCCCTGCGCCGGGCGCGCAGCGCACCGCCGCCGGGCCATGGGCCGCGTCTGTTGGCCTTGCTGGCCCTGCTGCTGACGGCCGCGCTGCTGGCCGGCGCGGGCACCTGGCTCACTGGCGACCCGCGCTGGGCCTGGGTGCTGCCGGCGGCACTGGCAATGGGCTGGCTGGTCGTGGCCAACCCGCAGGCCTGTCTGCCGCCCGGGGCCGGCCGCGATGCAGGCTGAGGTGGGCGGCGATACTGCGCACCTCTTTCGCTTGCAGCCGAGGTTCGCACCATGCGCCCACTGTTCATTCGCCGCTGCGTCGGCCTGGCGGCTGCCGCATTGCTGCCGACGCTGGCCGCGGCACAGCACGCGCTCGATGGCCCTTGGCGTCTGAGCTTCTCCACTGGCGACGACGAGCCGCGGCAGGCGCAGCTGTCCATCAGCGGCAACCAGGGAAGCTGGACCACCGAGCCACGTGCCGGCCGCGAAAAGCGCGACCCCTGCGTCGGCCGCCCCTTCCCGCTGACGGTGCAGGCCAACGAGGCCGATCGCGTGGTCCTCGCTGCGGCGTTCGCAGCGCAGGTCGGCGGCTGCAAGGACCGCATCTTCACCGGCCGCTGGGTCGACGCCGGCACGCTGGAAGGCAAGCTCGACAACGGCCGGCCCGCGCGCCTGGTCCGTCCCTGAGCCGCCAGCCGCAACCGCGCCACCTGGTGGGGCCGCCACGCCGATGCTGGCGCTGAAGCTGCTGCTGGTGCCGGCCTTCCTGGGCCTGCTGACGCTGGTGGCGCGCTGGCTGGGGCCGGCGGTGGCTGGCTGGCTGGCCGGGCTGCCGCTGGTGGCCGGGCCGATCGTGCTGATCCTGGCGCTGGAGCAAGGCGCGGCCCTACTTTGGCACGGTGACAGCCCTGGAGGGCCTGTGCAACATCACCGGCAAGGACGACAAGAACACCTGTGAGTCCCTGGCAGGCAACAGGCATGATTGGTTGCTGTGGCCGAATAAACCGAATGCAGCTTATGTGACCTGGCTGCAAAAGCCA
>JAFLDH010000425.1 GCA_017302505.1 Burkholderiales bacterium | reverse complement strand
CGCCAGCCGGCCGTCACCGCCAGCAGCGCCGCATAGTGGCCGCCGGCCGAATGGCCGCCGACGAACACCCGCGCCGGGTCGCCGCCGTGCGCAGCGATGTGCCGCAGCACCCAGGCCACCGCATCGGCGCAGTCCTCGAAGCCGGTGGGGAACACATGCTGCGGCGCGAGCCGGTAGCCGGCACACACCAGCGTGACGCCGCGCGCGTTGAGCGCCGGCGCCATGAAGAACATCCACTCCTTGTAGCCGCTGGTCCAGCCGCCGCCGTGGAAGAAGACCAGCACGTCGCCGCTGGGCTGCGCGCTCGGGAAGACGGTGAGCGTGCGGTACGGGTCGTCGCCCAGTTCGACCTCCACGCCCCGCAGCCCGGCGCCGCGCGCCAGCACCTGCTCGGCATAGGCGGCACCGAGTGGCGACAGCGGCTCCTGCGCCGGATAGCGCTGCAGGTTCATGCCGCGACCCCGGCCTGCTGCAAGGCCTGCAGCACGCGTTCGCCGCTCATCGGCAGCCGGTCGATGCGCACGCCCACCGCGTCGGCCACGCCGTTGGCGATGGCCGCGGCCACCGCGTTCATGCCGATCTCGCCGACGCTCTTCGCGCCGAAGGGGCCGGTGGGCTCGTGGCTTTCGACGATGTAGGCCTTCAGCACCTCCGGCAGCTCGGCGAAGGTCGGGATCTTGTAGTCCATCAGCGTGGGGTTGGCCAGCTTGGCGCCGTCCCAAACCATCTCCTCGGTCAGCGCGAAGCCCAGGCCCTGCACGAAGGCGCCTTCGATCTGCCCGGTGACCAGCTGCGGGTTGATGGCCCGGCCCACGTCCACCGCCGACCAGGCGCGCGGCACGCGCACCTTGCCGGTCAGGGTGTCTACCTCCACCTCGACCACCAGCGCGGTGAAGCTGAAGATGCCGATCTGCTGGAAGGGCAGCCCTGTCGCCACCGCGCGCTTCGGGTCCACCGTCTTCTGGTCGAACACCCAGCTGTGGCTGCCGATGATCGGCCCGCCCGCGGCCCAGTGGGCCCGGCCGCTGATCGCGGCAAAGGGCAGCTCGCGGCCCGGCACGCCCTTCAGGCCGACGCGGCCGCCAGCGCGCAGTTCCAGGTCCTCGACCGCGCATTCCAGCATCTCGCTGGCATGCTGCTTGAGCTTCTTCTCCACCTCGGCCGCGGCCTGCACCACCGAGCGCCCGGCCACGTAGGTGACGCGGCTGGCCGTGGTGCCCCAGTTGTAGGGCGAGCCGTCGGTGTCGGGGCTGGCGATGGCCACCTGCTCCGGTGCGATCTGCAGCGCCTCGGCGCAGATCTGCGTCAGCACGGTGTTGCTGCCCTGGCCGATGTCCACGGCGCCGGTGTTCAGCAGCACGCTGCCGTCTTCGAGCATGCGCACGATCGCGCCCGAGGCCAGCAGCCCGCCGATGTGCGCCGAGGTGGCCACGCCGTAGCCGATGCGCTTGTCGCCCTGAGCGCCGCGCGTGGCCCGCGCGGCCCGCGCCGCCTGCCAGCCCGACGCATGCTCGACCATCGCCAGGCAGGGCGTCAGGCCGTTGCTGGCCACCTGCTGGCCGCAGAACCAGGGGTCGTTGCCGGTCTTCAGGTTGCGCCGGCGCAGCTCGATCGGGTCCAGCCCCAGCTGCTGGGCGATCTCGTCGATCTGCTGCTCGGACGCGAAGGTGACCTGCGGCACGCCGAAGCCGCGGAAGGCGCCGAAGCGCATCTTGTGCGTGTAGGCCACCTGGCCGTGCGCGTCCACGTGGGGGATGTTGTAGGGCCCCACGTTCATCAGCAGCGCATAGCCCAGCACGCCGGGGCTGTCGTCGCCGTAGGCGCCGCCGTCCAGGATCAGCTCCACCTCGCGCGCCAGCAGCGTGCCGTCGCGCTTAGCGCCGGTCTTCATGCGGATGACGAAGGGGTGGCGGGCGCGCACGGTCTCGAAGTCTTCCTCGCGCGACAGGATCAGCCGCACGGTGCGCCGCGCCTTCATCGCCAGACGCACCAGCACCGGCTGCACGTGCGCTTCCATCTTGTTGCCGAAGCCGGCACCGACGCGCGGCGTCTGGCAGCGCAGCCGCGTCATCGGCAGGCCCAGCGATTCGCAGACATTGGCCTGCACGCGGAACACCGACTGGTTGGCCGACCACAGCGTGATGCGGCCCTGCGCATCCACCTCGGCCAGCGCGCCGCAGGGCTCCAGCGACAGGTGCGCCTGCGCCTGGGTCTGGTAGCGGCGCTCGACGATCACGTCGCATTGCGCCCAGGCCGCAGCCGCGTCGCCTTCGCTCAGCCGCGTGCGCGAGCAGACGTTGCCCTGCGTGCCGGCATCGAACACCTTGACGTAGGACGCGGCGTCGTCGTGCACCAGGGGCGCGCCGGGCTGCAGCGCCGCCTCGGGGTCGGTGACGGCGGGCAGCACCTCGTAGTCGACGCGCACCAGCCGCGCGGCGGCGCGGGCGATGGCCTCGGTGTCGGCGGCCACCGCGGCGACGATCTCGCCGACGTAGCGCACCTTGCCCTTGGCAAAGCCCGGCTCGTCCTTGATGAAGGCGCCCATGCGGTGGCGCTCGTCCAGATCGTCGCCGGTGACGATGGCGCGCACGCCGGGCAGCGCCAGCGCGGCCTGCAGGTCGTAGCCGCGGATGCGCGCATGTGCATGCGGGCTCTGCACGATGGCGGCATGCAGCATGCCGGGCCGCCACAGGTCGGCGATGTACTGGGCGCGGCCTGTGACCTTCTCGTCGCTGTCCAGCTGCGGGATCGACGCGCCGACGGCCTGCACGAAGTGGCTCATGCCGCTGCCTCCTGGCGCAAGACCGCGGCCGCGGCCAGCACCGCCTCGACGATCTTCAGGTAGCCGGTGCAGCGGCACAGGTTGCCGGACAGCGCCTGCTTCACCGCCGCCGCATCGGGCGCGGGCTCCCGGGCCAGCAGCGCCTCGGCAGCCACCAGCATGCCCGGTGTGCAGAAGCCGCACTGGAAGGCGCCGGCCTCGGTAAAGGCACGCTGCAGCGCCTGCATGCGCGGCGTGTCGTTCAGGCCTTCCAGCGTGCGCACCTGCGCCCCTTCACAGCCATGGGCCAGCGACAGGCAGGCGCGCGCCGGCCAGCCGTCGACGTTGACGGTGCACACGCCGCACACGCCCTGGTTGCAGCCGCGCTTGGCGGCGTTCAGCTGCAGCTGATCGCGCAGCACCGTCAGCAGCGTGTCGTGCAGGCCGGCCTCCACCGCGGCGGCTTCGCCGTTGATCTGCAACTCGAGCTTCATGCCGCCCCTCCCCCGGCGCAGGCCTGCACCGCGCGCTGCAGCAGCCGCGGGATCAGCGCGCGGCGGTAGTCGGCGCTGCCGCGCACGTCGTCCAGCGGATCGGCCAGCGCTTGCAGCAGCGCGCCGGCGCGGGCGATGGCCTCGCTGCCGCCGGCCGACAGCAGCGCATCAGCCTCGGCGCTGGCCAGCGGCGCCGGGCCGCAGCCACCCACCGCCACCGTGATCGCACCACTCGCACGGCGGCAGATCGCCACCGACGCGGTGGCGTAGTCGCCGGCCACCCGCGCATGCTTGACGTACAAGCCCGCGCCCTGCGCATCGGCCGGCGGCAGGTGCACCGCGCAGACGATCTCGCCGGGCTGCAGCGCCGTGGTGTACCAATCGATGAAGAACTCGGCTGCCGGCACTCGGCGCCGGCCGTCGGAGCCGGCGATCTCGACCTCGGCACTTGCCGCCACCAGCGCGGGCGGGTAGTCCAGCCCCGGGTCGGCGAAGGCAATGCTGCCGCCGATCGTGCCCATGTTGCGTACCGTGGCGTTGGCGATCTGCCCGGCGGCACTGCGCAGCACCGCCAACGTGCCCGTCAGCAACGGGCTGGCCGCGGTGTCACGGTGGCGGGTGAAGGCGCCGATGCGCACGCCGCCGTCGGCCGCCGCGGACAGGCCCTGCAGCTCCGCAATGCCGG
>JAFLDH010000424.1 GCA_017302505.1 Burkholderiales bacterium | reverse complement strand
CGCGCTCGGCCTCGGTCTGCACGCGCACGCTGCTGCCCAGCCAGCGCTCGGCCGGGGCGGCCACGGCCGGCTCGGCCGTCCATTGGGTGGGCTGCTCCAGCATCGGCGGCAGCAGCGCGCGGGCCAGCGAGCCTTCCAGGCGCAGCAGCTGGTGGCCTTGCTCGTCGCCGTAGCTGAGCATGATGCGGGCGCTGCCGGTGGCGGCGCCGGGCGCTTCGAAGAAGTGGCCCTGCGGTGCGTCACCCGGCCAGCTGGAGGGCAGCACGCGGTCGACGCTGCGGCCGCTCTTTTCCAGCGTCTCGAGCACGCCGCGCAGCCAGTCCTTGTGCAGGGTGGCCACCCAGGCCGGCTGGCCGGCCTCCGCCCCGGGGGGCAGTGCCAGGTGCACGGCCTCGTCGTCCTCGAGCAGGTGCTCTTCCAGCAGCCCGCCCAGCGCCGCACGCAGCCGCGCGGCCGGGGCCTTGGGCACGGTCAGGCGCTGCCAGCCGACGTCGCTGTCCGACAGCACCGCCACCACGGTGTCGGCGCGGGGCAGCAACGCCGGTTGCGCCCGGCCCTGCGAGCTGACCTGCACGCCGTCGCTGCTGAGCACATAGGCAAAGCCGTCGGCTGGCGGTGCGGCCGCGCCCTCCGCCGTGCGCGCAGCCAGGCGCGCGCGCGGCGGTATCAGGATCGCAAGAACGGACATGGGTCGGCTAGGCTAGCGTGCTGTGCGCTTTATATCAACCTGCACGCCATGTAAATCAAAGACTTAGCAGGCTTTTCTGTAGCCTGTTCACAGCATTGAAACATCAGGTTGCAGCTTTCATGGGCCGCCGGGTTGCAGGCTTTGCCGGCTGCGTGCCAACGGCACGATCTCGCGATTGCGGCGTTGCACCAGCATGCGCTCCTCCAGCACGCGTCCTTCCACGCGCAAGGTGCCGGCGATCTCGAAGAAGTTGGAGCCGACGCTCAGGCGCTTGGGATCGAGCGCGCCTTCGCGCGGCACCTCGGCCGTGGCGTCGCTCAGGCTCTTGAAAGGCCGCCGCCGTTCCAGCCGCTTGGCGCTGCTGGCATCGATGCCGATGACGGCGGCCATCACCTCGGGCGAGGCCGTGTTGATGTTCAGCGGGGTCGGCTCCGGCAGCAGGTCCACATAGGGCCGCAGGCGGCGCAGCGTTTCGGGGTCCAGGCCCAGCCAGGCCAGCTGATCGACGCGGCGCGGCATCAGCGCCGCGGCCGAATCGACGTCTTCGCCCTGGCCGCTTTCAGCCAGCCAGGCCGCCAGCAGGCCATTGGCCAGCGTCTGCACGTTCTCGGGCGCCACGCTGGCGCTTTCGCAGAGCCTGGCCAGGGCTTCCACCTCGTCCGGCAGCAGGCGCTTGGTGGCCGGATCGATCAGGTTGCGCAGGTTGTAGCGTTCCTGTGCGTCGCGGATGCCGCCGCCCAGGAAGGCTTCCGGGGCGCCTTCGACGTTGTTGTTGCGGTCCTGCGCCAGCAAACTGGACAGCGAGGCCTCCTGCAGCCGCGTGGCCCAGGGTTCGCCGGCATGGTCGACGCCAGGCGTGCGGCCGTCCACCCGCAGGATCACGCGGCCCAGGTCGAGTGCGCCGCCCAGAATCCAGCCCGCCTGCGAGCGATTGCGCTCGGCACTTTCCACCCCGATGGCGCGCGCCTGCTGCCAGACCATGCCTGCGGCCAGGGTGCTGACCAGCGTCAGCACCAGCATGGCCACCAACAGCGCGGCGCCGCGCGGGCGATGACGCGGAGGGCGGCGCGGCTTCATGGCATCTGCGGCGCAAGCACCAGATCGCGCGTCAGACGCTGTTCGCCGAAGGCCAGCACCAGGCGCACGCCCGATGGGGGCAGCTCGCGCGGCCGCGCCGTGCCCTCGCCGGCGGCGGGGCGCAGGTCCCCGTCGGACTGGGCATTGGTCCAGCTGTTGCCGCGAAAGAACTCCACCTGCAGGCCGGTCACGCCCTCCAGCAGCAGCAGCTGGCCGGGCTCGTCGCCCAGCAGCTGCTGGCTGCGCATCAGGCTCTCGCGGAGGTCGACTACGCGGGTGACCACCGGGCCGGTCCAGCGCAGCCACTGGGTGCCGCGCAGCGACCAGGCGACCAATTGCAGCCCGTCGGCCGTCCTGCGCACCATGCGCAGGGTGCTGCCGTCGAAGGACAGCGCCGGTGCCACCGCGCTGTCCTGCAGCGCCGACAGGTCCTGCTCCCATTGCGCCATGACGGTGTTCAGGCGCAGGCTGCGGTCCAGCTGCGCCTTGCTGATGTCGCGCGCGCGCACGATGCCGTCGATGCCGCGCCAGGCCATGGTGCTGAGCACCGCCATGATCATCAGCGCCACCAGCACCTCGACCAGCGTGAAGCCGGTCGTCGCGCGGGCGGGCGGGTGCGGCCGGGTGCGCATGGTTCAGGGCCGGTACAGCAGCGTCGACAGCCGCACCAGCTGGCGGCCGGTGTCGTCGCTGACCATGGCGTCGACCAGGCGCAGGTCGGCGTACTGGGTGGCCGCCACCTGGGCGCGCCCGCCATAGCGGCGGCCGAGCTGTTCGCAGCTGAACTCGGTCTCGCCGATGCCCGGAAACTGGCGCGTCAGCTTCAGGTTGCTGAGGTGGTTCTCGGCGCACCACTGCGCCGCCACCACGTCGGCCAGGCGTTGGGAGTTGTCCACCAGCACCCCGGCCGCGCGCAGCCCGGCGGCCAATGCGATGGCAATGACGGCCACCGCCACCAGCACCTCCACGAGCGTGAAGCCGCGCGCCGCCGCCCTCATGGCCGGGTCTCGTCGACGGTGACCGCAAAGGGGCCCAGACCGTCGGTGGCCAGCACCAGGCTGCGATCGGCCAGCCGCAGCACGATGCGTTGCGTGCCGATCAGCGGTTCGGGACCCAGCTGCACCGATTTGGCGCCAATCACCTCGGCCCGCACCGCGGGCTCCAGCCAGCGCGTGGGCATCGGCAACGAGCGTGTGGTGCCGCCGGCGACCGTCACGAACCGGAAGTCGGCGTCCGCCTGCACATCCAGCGGCAGCCAATGCACGGCCGCACCCGACACGCGCGATTCGGCACGCGCCGATTCGAGCAAGGCGCTCAGGCGCTGAGCCTCGGTCTCGAGGCGGGCACTGGCCGGGTCGCGCAGGGAAAGGCTGACGATGCCTGCGGCCACCGCGATCAGCGCCACGACGATCATCAGTTCGATCAGCGTGAAGCCGCGCGCCGCGCGCTGCCGGCGGCGCCGCACGAGCCGACGCTGGCTACTGCCAGGAGCCGACGTCGGCGTTGTTGCCGTCGCCGCCGGGCGTGCCATCGGCGCCGAAGCTGAAGACATCGATCTCGCCCTTCACGCCCGGATTCACGTACTGGTAGGGGCGGCCCCAGGGGTCGTTGGGCAGCTTGTCCAGGTAAGGCTTCCAGTTCGGTGGCAGCGCGCCGACCGTCGGCTTGCGCACCAGGGCATCCAGGCCCTGCTCGGCGCTGGGGTAGCGCTGGTTGTCCAGCTTGTACAGCTTCAGCGCCTGCATCAGGTTGTTGACGTCGGTGCGCGCCGCGGTGACGCGGGCATCGTCCGCGCGGTCGAGCACGTTCGGCACGATCAGCGCGGCCAGCACGCCGATGATGACCAGCACCACCATCAGTTCGATGAGCGTGAAACCGCGCACGATCAGCGCGTGCCTGGGGGGCTTGGGCATCATGGAGGCAGGGTTTCGCGAAGTCACGCTGCATGATAATCGGCGCATGGTGTCGCGCATCGCCGCATTCGTGATCTGGGCCGCAGTTGCCGCCAGCCTAGTGTTCTGGGCGTTGCGCCTGGGCAGCCGGCCGATCGCCGCACCGCCCTACGCCCTGGTGGTCACGCCCGCCGCGGCGCAGCAGGGCGATCTGGCCAAGCTGTTCGGCGCTGACGCGCCGGCCAGCGTGACGGTCAGCGCCGGCCCGCAGCCGGTGGCGGCCGATGCGCGCT
>JAFLDH010000423.1 GCA_017302505.1 Burkholderiales bacterium | reverse complement strand
CCGAGGCCGCGCTGGCGGCGCTGCGTGCGCACCCGCTGGGCGCCGGCGCGGCGCGCATCGGCGAGGTGGTGGCCGACCCTCAGCACTTCGTGCAGATGCACACCACGGTCGGCGGGCAGCGCATCGTCGACTGGCTGAGCGGCGAACCCCTGCCGCGCATCTGCTGAAGCAGCAGCCCTTGCCTTGCCCGTGACGGCCGGCCGCGATGGCGTCGCGGGGCACGCGTCATCTGCCAGCGAGCATGCCCTCGATCAACACCTGCACGTCCAGCGCCTCCTCGGCGGTTGCCAATCGATGCGGCTGGCCCTGCAGCCACTTGTCCAGCTCCGTGAGCTGACGCTGCAGCGCACTGGTGCGCGGGTCTTCGTGCGACCAGTCGATCGCTTCGGTCCATGGCCCTCCGTCCGATCGCCACAGCTGGTAGAACTCGCGGAACTGAAAGCTTGCTCGCGTGCCCTTGACGGTGACCTCCTGTCGGTCCGGCTGCCGCCCGCCTGTGGTGCCGAGCACGTTCACGGGTCGGCCGTCGGCGGTTTCGAGCCTGGCCAGCATGTCCAGCTCGCAGAGTGCCGGGTCGGCCGGATAGCGCGGCGATGCGCTGCACAGGCGCAGGGGGCCGAGGAACCGGCCCGCAAGGAACAGGAAGTGCGAAATCACCTCGCGCGTGTAGCCGCCTTCGGCCCGGAAGCGCAGCCAGTCGGCATCGACCTGCCAGGCGCGGGGCCAGGCAGGGTAGGTGACCACGATGTCGATGCCGACCAGCTCGCCGGCCTCACCGGCGTCGATCGCCCGGCGCAGTGCCTCGAAGCCGCGTGACGAGGCCTGCGTGAAGTTCACTACCGCGCCCAGGCGCCCCGATGTCAGGCGCGCGACCAGGTCGCGGCTCTCGCCCACGTCGGTGCCCAACGGCTTTTCCAGGAACAGGCCTTGCCCGGCCGCGATGGCCGCCAAGGCGTGCGCCTTGCGCGGCCCCGGCGGGCAGGCCAGGTAGACCACGTCGGCGCCGGCCATCGCCGCGGCCGCACTCGCCGCGATCGGTGCCCCGGGCATCAGCTCGCGCGCCTTGGCAAGCGAAGCCGGATTCGGGTCCCAAAGGCCACTGACCTCGAAGCGCGGGTGCGTCAGTGCATTCGCAAGCATGCGCCGCCCCATGATGCCGAGCCCGATGATCGCCATCCTGTTGACCGACATGGTCCATCCTGTGCCGTGAAGACAGGGCGAGTATGCGCGTGGCGCCTTCGCGGCGTGGCCCCCGAGGCCAGCAAGGTGCGGATCGCCGGCTGTGAGCGGGCCGAAAGCGAGAGGGCCTGCTCGCTGGCAGGCCCTATAGAAGCTTGGTGCCGGTGAAAGGAGTCGAACCCTCGACCTTCGCATTACGAATGCGCTGCTCTACCAACTGAGCTACACCGGCGCGCAAACCCTGCATTGTAGCGGGCCCGTCGCGGCACAATGGGCCCGACTTCGGGAGCGCGACATGAATGCAGGCAAGATCCTCGTCGCACAGGGCGGCGGGCCCACCGCGGTGATCAACCAGTCGCTGGTGGGCGTGGTGCTCGAGGCGCGGCGCTTCGGCAACGTCGATCGCATCTACGGCGCGCATCACGGCGTGCGCGGCATCCTCAACGAGGACTTCGTCGACCTGACGCGCGAGACCAGCCACAACCTGGAGCTGGTCGCCGCCACGCCGGGCTCGGCGCTGGGCTCCACCCGCGACAAGCCTGACCTGAAGTACTGCCAGCAGATCTTCCAGGTGCTGCGCGCGCACGGCATCGGTCACTTCTTCTACATCGGCGGCAACGACTCGTCCGACACGGTGCGCATCGTCAGCAACGAGGCGCGCCAGGCCGGCTACCCGCTGCGCTGCATCCACATCCCGAAGACGATCGACAACGACCTGGTGGCCAACGACCACACGCCGGGCTTTCCCTCGGCGGCGCGCTTCGTGGCCCAGGCCTTCGCCGGCGCCAATCTGGACAACGCGGCCCTGCCTGGCGTCTACGTGGCGGTGGTGATGGGCCGGCACGCCGGCTTCCTGACGGCCGCTTCGGCGCTGGGCAAGAAGTTTCCGGACGACGGCCCGCACTTGATCTATCTGCCGGAGCGCGATTTCGCCATCGAAGCCTTCCTCGGCGACGTGAAGACGATGTACGAGCGCCACGGCCGCTGCGTGGTGGCGGTGTCCGAAGGCATTCACGATGCGTCGGGCCAGCCGGTGCTGGCACAGCTGGCGAAGGAGCTGGAGCGCGACGCGCATGGCAACGTGCAGCTGTCGGGCAGCGGTGCGCTGGCCGACCTGCTGTGCGAGGAGATCAAGGCGCGGCTTGGCATCAAGCGCGTGCGCGGTGACACCTTCGGCTACCTGCAGCGCAGCTTCATCGGCTGCGTGTCCGACGTCGACGCCCGCGAAGCGCGCGAGGTCGGCGAGAAGGCGGTGCAGTTCGCGATGTGGGGCGAACATGACGGCTCGGTGGCCATCCAGCGCACCGGCTTCTATTCGGCCGACTACCAGCTGCTGCCGCTGGAGGCGGTGGCCGGCAAGACACGGGTGATGGACGATGCCTTCATCGCGCCCAGCGGTACCGACGTCACCGATGCCTTCCGACTGTACCTGCGGCCGCTGCTCGGCTCCGGCATGCCCGATGCCTATCGGTTGCGGCCGGCGCCTGTGGCCAAGGTGCTGGGAACTTGAGTCGCCTTGACCACGGCGTCTGAGAGCCCGGCACCACGCCCGGGCATCGACCGCCGCGCCCTGGCGGCGGTGATGATGGCGGTGTCGCTGGTGACGCTGGATTCGGCGATGACGCAGACCGCGCTGCCGGCCATCGCCGCCGGCCTGCAGCTGCGGCCGGCGCAGGCCATCTGGGCAGTCAACGCCTACCAGCTGGCGGTGGTGGCGGCGCTGCTGCCCTTTGCATCGCTTGCCGACCGCCTGGGCGCGCGCCGCGTGCACCTGTTCGGTCTGGCCTTCTTCGTTGCCGCCTCGCTGGCCAGTACGCTGGCCACCAGCCTGCTCGGGCTGGCGGTGGCGCGCGCGTTGCAGGGCCTGGGCGCCGCCGCGACGATGAGCGTCAACGTGGCGCTGGTGCGCCAGCTGTATCCGCCGCAGCACCTGGGGCGCGGCGTCGGGCTGAACGCGCTGGTGGTCGGCGTCACCTTCGCCGCCGGCCCCACGGTGGCCTCGCTGCTGCTGGCCGTGGCACCCTGGCCGGCGCTGTACCTGCTGAACCTGCCTTTGGGGTTGCTGGCGCTTGCGGTGGCATGGTGGTCCCTGCCGCGCAGCCGGCCGAAGCCCCAACCCTTCGATGCCCTGGCCGCGCTGCTGACGGCCTGCACCTTCGGCGCCGCACTGGCAGCGCTGGTCAATGCCGCGCAGCGTGCGGCCTGGCCGGTGGCCCTGGCCCTGGCGGCCCTGGCGCTGGCCTGCGGCCTGCTGCTGTTGCGCCGCCAGGCCGGACAGCCGGCACCGATGCTGCCGGTGGACCTGCTGCGCCGCCCGCTGTTCGCCCTGTCGGTGGCCACGTCGATGGCCTCGTTCGCGGCCCAGGGCCTGGCATTCGTCTCGCTGCCCTTCTTCATCGAGACGGTGCTGCTGCGCGACCCGGTGCAGACCGGCTTCCTGATCGCGCCCTGGGCCATCGTGGTGGCGGCCGGCGCGCCGCTGGCCGGCTGGCTGTCGGAGCGCTACTCGCCAGGGCTGATGGGCGGCATCGGCCTGGTGCTGATGTGTGGCGGCCTGCTGCTGCTGTCCGGGCTGACGCCGGCCTCATCCACCGCAGCCATCGTCTGGCGCATGGCGCTGTGCGGGCTGGGCTTTGCGCTGTTCCAGTCGCCCAACCTGAACGCGCTGATGTCGGCCGCGCCGCCCGAGCGCAGCGGCGGCGCCAGCGGCATGGTGGCAATGGCCCGGCTGAACGGCCAGGCGCTGGGCGCCGCGCTGGTGGCGCTGTGCTTCGACCTGG
>JAFLDH010000422.1 GCA_017302505.1 Burkholderiales bacterium | reverse complement strand
CGCGGCCGGCAACTGCAGCACGACGCACAGGCCGACTGCCAGCAGCGGCAGCGCGGCATGGCGGATCAGCAGCAGCGCCGCGGCCAGGCCCGGCGCGTCCTTCAGGCCGCCGAACTTCAGGCCCGCGCCCACTGCCATCAAGCCCAGCGGCAGCGCGGCCAGGCCCAGCCGCTGCAGCGCCGCAGCCGGCGCCTCGGGCAGGCGCAGCCCGGCCAGGTTGGCCAGCAGCCCGGCCACGGTGGCCAGGATCAGCGGGTTGCGCGCGATCTCGCGCAGGTAACCGTGGCCGCCGTGGCGGGCCAGCGGCCACACCGCGGCTACGTTGCACAACGGAACGCACAGCGCGATCAGCAGCGCGGTCCAGGCCAGGCCCTGCGGCCCGGCCAGCCGCTCGGCCAGCGCCAGCGCGATGAAGGAGTTGAAGCGGAAGGCCGTCTGCGCGCCCGAGGCATGCAGCCGCGCATCGACGCCGGGCAGCAGCCGCAGGGCATAGGCCAGCAGCACGCCGCACAGCACCACCGTCACACCGCCCAGCGCCAGGCTCAGCGTCGCACCGGGCTGCAGCGGCGACTTCAGGATCGAGTTGAACAGCAGCACCGGGAACAGCAGGTAGTACACCAGCCGCTCGACGCCGTCCCACACGCTGCGGCCCAGGCCCGTCCAGCGGCAGAGCACGAAGCCGCACAGGATCAGCAGGAAATCGGGCACCAGCAGCAGCGCGTGCGACATCTGCCGCAGTGTGCCAGCGCCTGCGCGTCCCCTCGGCGACAACCCTGAGCCGCGGGCAAAGCTGCTGCCGCGACAATGCGCGCCTTCACGAACCCTCTCCTGGAGTGTCGCCTTGAGCAAGAAACTGATCGCAAGCACCCTGGCAACGCTGGCGTTGCTGCCCGCCGTGGCCATGGCCCAGGCCTGGCCGTCCAAGCCGGTACGGTTGATCGTGCCCTTCGCGCCCGGGGGCACCACCGACATCATCGCCCGCATCGTCGGCCCCGGCCTGGGCAAGGAGTTCGGCCAGCAGGTGATCATCGAGAACAAGGCCGGCGGCGGCGGCTCGATCGGTGCGCTGGAGCTGATCAAGGCCCCGCCCGATGGCTATGCGCTGGGCATGGCCACGGTGTCCACCACCGCGGCCAACCCGGCCATCAACACCAAGATCGGCTACAACCCGCTGACCGACTTCACGCCGATCATCAATATCGCGGCCACGCCGAACGTGATTGCCGTGCACCCCAGCTTCCCGGCCAAGGACTACAAGACCTTCATCGAGGTGCTGAAGAAGAACCCGGGCAAGTACAGCTATGCCAGCTCGGGCACCGGCGGCATCGGCCACCTGCAGACCGAGCTGTTCAAGAACCTTTCGGGCACCTTCATCGCGCACATCCCGTACCGCGGCGCCGGCCCGGCGCTGAACGACACGGTGGCCGGCCAGGTGCCGATCATCTTCGATAACCTGCCCTCGGCGCTGCCCTTCATCAAGGACGGCCGGCTGGTGCCGATCGTCGTGGCCGCACCGCAGCGGCTGGCCGCGCTGCCCAACGTGCCCACCTTCAAGGAAGTGGGGCTGGAGCCGGTGAACCGCATGGCCTACTACGGCCTGCTGGGCCCCAAGGGCCTGCCGAAGGACATCGTCGACAAGGTCAACGCCAGCACCCGCAAGGTGCTGGAAGACCCGGCGGTGCGCAAGCGCATCGAGGACACCGGCTCGCTGATCATCGCCAACACGCCCGAGCAGTTTGCGCAGCAGATCGCGGCCGAGTTCAACGTCTACAAGGACGTGGTGGCCAAGCAGAAGCTGACGCTGGACTGAGCCCGCGGCAGCACCGCCCCCAGGCCACCGCAAGGTGGCCTTTTGCATCCATGGACGACCGCAACGCCGACCTGATCCAGCGCTTCATCGACGCGCTGTGGATCGAGGACGGCCTGTCGGCGCAGACCCTGGCGGCCTACCGGCGCGACCTGCAGCTGCTGGCACAGTGGCTGCACGCACAGGACGGCCGGCCACTGCACGAGGCGCGCGAATCGGACCTGCTGGCCTACATGGCCGAGCGCCACGAGGGCACGCGCGCCACCACCGCGAACCGGCGGCTCAGCACCTTCCGCCGCTTCTGGCGCTGGGCGCTGCGCGAGCGCCTGGTCGAGGCCGACCCGACGCTGAAGCTGGCCCCCGCGCGCATGCCGATGCGCGTGCCCAAGACGCTGAGCGAGGCGCAGGTCGAAGCGCTGCTGGCCGCGCCAGATGTGGCCACGCCGCTGGGTCTGCGCGACCGCACGATGCTGGAGCTGATGTATGCCAGCGGGCTGCGTGTCAGCGAACTGGTGACGCTGAAGACCGTCTACCTGAGTCTGGACGAAGGCGCGCTGCGCGTCACCGGCAAGGGTGCCAAGGAGCGGCTGGTGCCCTTCGGCGCCGAGGCCCATGCCTGGGTGCGGCGCTACCTGGCCGAAGGGCGCGGCGCGATCCTGAAGCGGCAGCAAAGCGATGCGCTGTTCGTCACCGCGCGCGGCGGGCCGATGACGCGGCAGATGTTCTGGAAGCTGATCAAGGCCCATGCACGCGCAGCCGGCATCGACGCGCCGCTCAGCCCGCACACGCTGCGCCATGCCTTCGCCACCCACCTGCTGAACCACGGCGCCGACCTGCGCGCCGTGCAGATGCTGCTGGGGCATGCCGACATCTCCACCACCACCATCTACACCCACGTGGCGCGCGAGCGGCTGAAGTCGCTGCACGCGCGGCACCACCCGCGCGGCTGAGCCGCAGCGCCCGGCAGCACCGTGGGTGCTGGCGAATGGCGGGCAACGCTGAAGCTCATGGCGCCGGCGACACCCACGAACGCGGGATTGTGCTTGCGTCACCAAGCCGCTTAGCGTGCAGAGCAGTCTACAAACCAATCAAGAGGAGGCCGGATTGAAAGTCATCAAGAGTTCGGGCGCTGGGCTGTTCGCGCTGGGTGTGATTTCTGCGGCTGCGCTCCCTGCGGGCGCAGCCAGTTTCAATGTGCCAGGCAGCGCCAACCTCAATCTGGCAGGTCGGGCGCCCGGCTACACCTGCTGCAGCGGCGACGCCCTGCCCGGCCAGGGCCCGACGCTGGCGAGCGGGCTGACGCTCGTGGCCGGCCAGCAGTTGAGCTTTGTCGTCAGTGGCGAGGTGTCGTACTACGGTGCCGGCGCCTCTGGCAACAACCCCGATGGCACGGCGTACGGCAACATTCCCTCCAACTATGGCGACGGCATCACCGCGCCAATCAACGTCAACCGGGTCGATGCGTTGATGGGCCTGTTCCTGGGCCCCACCAGCCCCACCGGCAGCGCTTCACCGGCCGCGATCGATTTCTCCGGTGGTCTGAACTTCAGCTCGCTGTCACCGTTGGTCGGGCAGATGTTCTTCATCGGCAACGGCAAGACCGGCGACACCAACGCCAGTGATTTCGGCGGCACGGTGCAGCAATTTGTCGTGCCCACCGGCGCTACACGCCTTTACCTGGGCACCAGCGACGGCTTTGGTTGGTACAACAACTCGGGGCAGTTCCTGGTCGAAGTCGCTGGCGCCGTGCCCGAGCCCGGCACCTACGCGCTGATGGGGCTCGGTCTCGCCCTGGTCGGCGTGTCCGCGCGGGCACGCCGCCGCTCGGCGGCCTGAAACCTTCGCTCCCTGCCGCGGCCCTACAGCCGCAACGCCCCCGCATACACCACCGGCCCGGTGGGCGTGCCGGTCGGTGAGCCACCCGGCGGCTCCACGCTGACGGCCAGGGCCGCGGCGCCGCCGCGCAGCAGCGCCGGCAGCAGGCGGTCGCGCGACAGCACCGTCGGGCCGTCGGCCCGCAGCAGGCCCAGCGACCGCGGCGGGCCGCTGCCTTCGGGCGGCACGGCCCACAGTTCCAGCACGCGGTCGGTGGGCATCGCCACCGGCTGCAGCGGCCGGGCCACCAGCGAGCGGCCGTCGCCGCCGATGCCGGCGAC
>JAFLDH010000421.1 GCA_017302505.1 Burkholderiales bacterium | reverse complement strand
ATGGTCGTGGTGCGCGGTATCGCGGTGCATGGCGTGTGCCCGCACCATCTGGTGCCCTTCCGCGGCACCGCGCACGTGGCCTACGTGCCGGGCGGCCGGCTGCACGGCTTCGGCCGCATCGCCCGCATGGTCGATGCCATCGGCCACCGCCTGACCTACCAGGAATGGATGACGCGCGACATCGCCGACGCGCTGGTACGCCACGGCCAGGCGCGCGGCGCGGCCTGCGTGATCGAGGCCGAGCAACTGTGCCTGCTGCTGGGCGAGGACCGGCGCGGCGACGAGCGCGTCTACACCCAGGCCTTCGCCGGCTGCCTGGACAGCGATGCCGGGCTGCGCGCCGAGTTCCTGCGCGCCATCGGCAGCCGCAGCACGTAGTACCGATCGGCGTGCGCTGTCGGCGCCTGGGGAGACCTCTTCGCTTCGTTGAGGTGCACGCTGTCCGCCAGCGGGGTGGCCAACTCCGTTCAGCAAAATTCTTATTCACTCCGTTGGCCACCCCGCTGCCGGACAGGTTCCGTGGACCTCGAACGCCGCTGTGCGCGGCGGCCTGCGCACACCCTTTTCCTGCTGCCGAAGCGCGCTGCGGGTGCCGGCAAAGCCGGCGAGGGGGTGACCGGCGGAGTGAATAAGCATTCTCTGAACGGAGCCGGTCACCCCCTCGTCGGCTTTGCCCCGGCGACGCCAGAATTCGATTCGGCAAAACCGACCGGGCACACCGCGGGGAAATTCGAGACTGCCCGATACTCCGCGCCGATTTCCGCAACCACCGCACAACGACCGTGACCGCGATCCCCTACGACCGCATTCCCCTGGTGAAGGGCCTGCCGCTGGTGGGCAACCTGCCGAAGTTCCTGCGCGACCCGCTGGAGAACGCCCGCTCGCTGGAAGTGCACGGCAACGTCGTGCGCTCGCGCACCTTCTTCGAGACGGTGACGCTGCTCGGCCCCGAGGCCAACCAGTTCGTGCTGCACGACCGCGAGGGCAACTTCTCCAGCCGCGGCGGCTGGTACTACTGGATCGACGCCGTCTTCCCGGGCGCGATCATGGCCATGGACGACCCGGCCCACAAGCACCACCGGCGCATCATGCAGGGCGCCTTCAAGCGCTCGGCAATGGAGCGTTACGTGGCCGACATGGGCCCGGTGATCGAGGAGGAACTGGCCCGCTGGCCAGTGGACGGCGGCTCGCCGCTGAAGGCCTTCCCGCGCATCAAGACGCTGACGCTGAACATCGCCGCGCGCGTGTTCATGGGCATGGCGCTGGGCCCCGAGGCCGACCGCATGAACAAGGCCTTCATCGACACGGTGGAGGCCTCGCTGGCGCTGATCCGCAAGCCGGTGCCGCCCTTCGGCATGTGGCGCGGCGTGCGTGCGCGCAACTACCTGGTGGAACTGATGCGTTCCAAGCTGCCGTCCAAGCGCGCCGCCGAAGGGCCCGACCTGTTCAGCCAGCTGTGCCATGCGCGCGACGAGGAAGGCCAGCGCTTCAGCGACGACGAGGTCGTCAACCACATGATCTTCCTGATGATGGCGGCACACGACACCACCACCTCGTCGCTGACCACCATGCTGTACAGCCTGGCCCGCCACCCCGCATGGCAGGACCGGCTGCGCGCGCAGGCGCAGGCGCTGCCGGTGGCCCACCTGGGTTTCGGCGATCTGGCCGGCTGCGAGCAGACCGAGTGGGTGATGAAAGAGGCGCTGCGCATGTACCCGCCGCTGACCTCGATCCCGCGCAAGGCGGCGCGCGACTGCCAGTTCGGCGGCTTCCACATCCCCAAGGGCACGCCGGTGGGCATCTCGCCGATCCACACTCATCACATGCCATCGATCTGGACGAACCCGCACGACTTCGACCCCGAGCGCTTTGCACCGTCTCGGGCCGAGCACCGCCGCCATGCCTATGCGTACCTGCCCTTCGGCGGCGGCGCGCACCTGTGCATCGGCCAGCACTTCGCCGACATGGAGGTGAAGAGCGTGATGCACCAGCTGCTGCGGCGCTTCCGCTGGCAGGTGCCCGAGGGCTACCGCATGCCCTACCAGCTGGTGCCGATCGCCAAGCCGCGCGACGGCCTGCCGATTCAGCTGGCCGCCGCCTGATCCAGCGCGCGCAGGTACAGCCAGCGGCCGTCCACCTGCTCGAACAGGCTGCGCTCGTGCAGCCGGTCGGCGCGGCCGGCCAGCTTGCTGCGGGCGACGAACTCCACCGTGCCATGGGTGGCGTCCAGCAGGCGCTCGGCGCGCACCTCCAGCCCCAGCCAGCGCAGCCCCGGCGGCGGGGGCTCCAGCGTGGCCGGGCGGGTGCTGGGGTGCCAGGTGGCCAGCAGGTAGTCGTGCAGGCCCAGCACATAGGCGCTGTAGCGCGAGCGCATCAGCGCCTGTGGCGTGGGCGCCTGAAGGTGCAGCGGACCGCCATGCCAGCGGCCGCAGCAGCCGGCATAGGGCTGGCCGCTGCTGCAGGGGCAGGCGTCTTTGGCGGGCTGGGCGGACATGGCCGGAGCGTAGCAGCGCCGGCCGCCCAGCTTCAATCGGCTTGAAGGCCGTGTTCGGCGGCGCGCAACCCCGGTGCCGGCGGCGGGCTGAAGAATCCCGCCATTCCAACCCGCACTCCCTGGAGGCAACTGATGGCGAAGGTTCTGGTTCTGTACTACAGCAGCTACGGTCACATCGAGACGATGGCCAGCGCGGTGGCCGAAGGCGCCCGCGAGGCCGGCGCCACGGTGGACATCAAGCGCGTGCCCGAGCTGGTGTCGCCCGAGGTGGCCAAGGCCTCGCACTTCAAGACCGACCAGGCTGCGCCGGTGGCCCAGGTGTCCGACCTGGTCGACTACGACGCGATCATCTTTGGCGTGCCCACCCGCTTCGGCAACATGGCCGCGCAGATGAAGAACTTCCTCGACCAGACCGGCGGCCTGTGGGCGCAGGGCAAGCTGGTCGGCAAGGTGGGCTCGGTGTTCGCGTCCACCGCCACCCAGCACGGCGGCCAGGAAAGCACCATCCTGTCCACCCACACGGTGCTGCTGCACCACGGCATGGTCATCGTCGGCCTGCCCTATGCGTGGCAGGGCCAGATGATCGTCAACGAGATCACCGGCGGCAGCCCCTACGGCGCGTCCACCATCGCCGGCGGTGACGGCAGCCGCAAGCCCAGCGAGAACGAGTTGGCCGGCGCGCGCTGGCAAGGCGCGCACGTGGCGCGCATCGCCGCCAAGCTGGCCGCCTGAGCCGGCGGGCGGTGCCGGATGCGATGATGGGAGGCATCCCATTTTTCGCAGACGCGCACCGCCCCGATGAGCGACACGAGCCTCCACGCGCTGGCCCGCCAGCTGGCCGCTGACGGCCGGCTGAAGATCCGCTGGCACGACCGGCTGGACCGCACCCCGCCGCCCATGCCGCCGGGTATCGACCTGGCCGACAAGGTGGAGGGCATGCTGCTCGGCCTGGCCATCGGCGATGCGCTGGGCAACACCACCGAATCGATGGTGCCGGCCGAGCGACAGGCCACCTACGGCTGGATCGACGACTACCGGCCCAACGCACATGCCGGCCGGCGGGCGATCGGCCTGCCCTCCGACGACAGCCAGCTAGCCTTCCGTACGCTGGGCCACCTGCTGGTGGACGGCCGGCTGGACCCGCCGCGCCTGGGCGATGCGCTGGCGGCGGGCCGCATCTTCGGCATCGGCCGGGCCACCGAGCAGTGGCTCTATGCGCGGGGTGACGGCCGGCCCTGGTACACCGCCGGCACGCCGGCGGCCGGCAACGGCGCGCTGATGCGCATCGCGCCGGTGCTGTTGCCGCACCTGGCGGCACCCAGCCCCGCGCTGTGGAGCGATGCGCTGCTGGCCGCGCACCTGACGCATGACGACGAGCTGTCCAACCTGGCCTGCGTGGCGCTGGTCGACCTGCTGTGGACGGCCCCTTTCCGGCTGCAACAACACTACACCGCCGCCATTTTCCTGTTCGAGGCCGAGCAC
>JAFLDH010000420.1 GCA_017302505.1 Burkholderiales bacterium | reverse complement strand
TCTAACACGCGGCCGGTGCGATGGCCATGCGGTCAAAGCCGCAGCGGCATGCGTTTTCCTCAGCTTCCCCGACGCGCGCGTCGCGCCAGCTTCCAGTGGAGGGCGGTTCCCGGCTGGGCGGCGGGAACGACGATCTGAACGGTCCGGCGCTGCGAGGCGAGGCCGCCGAAGTAGATGCTTTCCTCGAGACGCAGCGGGGCGCCGCCCGCCGGCGCCTCGACGCCGTTGATGTAAAGCCGCAACCGGCTGGCGCCGAGCGTGCGGTCGACCACCAAGGCCACGTGCGTCCATTCGCCCAGCCGCACCAGGCCGCCGGCACTCTGCACGGGCTGCACCCCGCTGGCATCGCGCGAATCGGCGTAGACCGAGCCGTTGGCGTTGAGCCACAGCGAATAGCTGCGCTGCGAACCGGTGGCGTCCTTGGTGACGATCGGCATCCAGGTGTCGGCGAAGCGCGTGGGGTTGATCCACGCCTCCACCGTCAGGCTGTCGCGTTGGTTGGTGGCCGCGTCGTCGGGCAGCTGCACGCTGCGCAGGCCGTCCAGCACCAGTGCCTGGCCCAGCCGGCCTGCGGCGAACACCGGCGCGAGGCCGACCTGCTGGTCCAGCGTGACGTTGGTAACGCCGGTGGCCACCGGCACCAGGTTGAAGCGGTAGGCATTGCGCTGCAGCGCCGCGCTACGCCGGCCTTCCACCAGCAGCGTGTAGCGCCCGTCGGCCGGCAGCGTGAAGACATCGACATCGCTGCCCAGCCCCATCTCCCAGACCAGCTGGCCCTGCGGGCCCAGCAGCCGCAGCCGGCCGTCGCCGCTGGCCGAGGCCAGCGTGTCGAAGTAGAAGGCCTGGCCAGCGCTGCCGTCGAAGGCAAAGAGGTCGGTCTGGCTGCCGGGCTGCAGTTCGCCGGCCACTGGGGTGCCCGGCGTGATCGGCAAGGCACCCGCCAGGTCGAGCAGGCGCAGCGCATAGGCGCCGGTGTTGTCGCCGCTGGCCGACAGGCTGAGCGTGTAGGTACCGGCCGGCAGCAGATAGACCGGGAAGCGGTCGCTGGAATCGCTGAACCACAAGATGCGTGCATCGATGCGGCCTTGCGGACCGTCGAGGGTCCAGCCGACCACGTTGTAGGCGTCGAGCAGGGTGTCGAAGGCGATGCGCGTGGGCTGCGTCAGCGTGAAGCGGTAGCGATCGATCTGCCCCGGCGTGACCAGCGTGCCGGCCAGCGCACCGGCCGTGCTGCCGAACAGATGGCCCACCGGCAGCGCCCGGCCCAGCGGCCCGCTGTCGGCGACGCTGCCGCCGCTGCCTTCGTCGAAACCCAGGCGCAGCACCACGCCGGCGGGTGTGCCGGCCAGCGCGCTGTTGCGGCCGGCGTCGATCTGCGCGGCACTGCGCGCCACGTTCCATAGCCGCAGCTCGTCGATGGCGCCGTCGAAGCGGCCGTAATTGCTGTCGCGCTCGAGCGTGCTGCCGATGCGCAGGCCCTCGGCCACGCCGACCGCAGGCGTCGCGCGCAGCGGGGCCTGGCCGGCCAGCACGCCGTCGATGTACAGCCGCAGCTGCGGCGTGGCACCGCTGCGGTCGATGACGCCGGCCACATGGGTCCACTGGCCGAAGCGGACCGAGCCGGTGGCGCTCTGCACGACCTGCTCGTTGCTGGCATCCCGCGTGCCGAGGTACAGGTAGCCGCTGCTGTGCAGCCACAGGCCGTAGCTGCGCTGGCCGGCCTCGTTGCCGCGGATCGCGATCGGCATCCAGGTGTTGCTGGCGCGCTCGGGGCGGATCCAGGCCTCGATCGTCAGGTCGGCGCGTCGGTCGGTGATCGCATCGTCGATGACCACATCGCGCAGCGCGTCGAAGGCCAGCGCACTGCCGCCCAGCGCCGGTGCGCCGGCCACCCAGCGCAGCTGCACGCCGGCCCCGCTGCCGAGCATGACCTCGGTGGTGGTGTCGGCCACCGGCACCAGGTTGAACTGCAGCGTGCCGGTGGTCGCGCCCTTGGTGCGCCGGCCTTCGACCACCAGCGTCCAGGTGCCGGTCTGGTCCAGCGTGACGCCGGGCACGTCGCTGCTGGCGTTGAACATCCAGCGCTGGTCGCCGCTGGGCGAGATCAGCCGCCAGCCGGTGTCACCCAGGCTGGAGGCGATGCTGTCCAGGTAGAAGCGGTCCCCCGCGGTGCCCTGGAAGCGGCGCAGTTCCGTGCTGTTGCCGGGGTTCAGCGTGATCGTCTGCGGCGCGCCCGGCTGCAGCGGCGTGGCGCTGTCCAGGTCGAGCAGGCGGAAGCCATAGTCGCCGGTGGTGTTGCCGTCGATGCGCAGCGTGTAGCTGCCCGCATCCAGCGTCATCACCGGGTTGGCACTGGCATCGGTGCCACGGGTCTGGAAGCTCTGCCGGCCGATCTGGCCGCGATCGCCCAGCAGCGTCCAGAACAGGCTGCCGTTGTCGGCACGCGGGTCCATCAGCACGCGCGTGGTCTGCGTCAGCGTGAAGCTGTACAGATCGCGCTGCGCCGCGCTGGCCCGGCTACCCGCCAGCAACGCACCCAGCGGCAGCGCGGCGGGCGTGGCCGGCGTGGTGCTGAGCCGCGCCCAGTCGATGGCCACGTCGCGCGGTGTGGTGCCGCCGATCGTGTTGTTCTGGAAGAAGCCGAAGCGCCCGCCGCGGGCGAAGGCATCGGCAGTGATGCCCAGGTCGCGGCTGATCAGTTCCTGCCCAGCATCGCTCAGCACCACCGCGCGGATGTTGCCGGCGGCCGCGGCCTCGAGCTTGATGCGGTACCAGGTGTTGTCGGCAAAGGCGAAGGCCTGCTGCGCGAACCCCGCCCCGCCGACGCCGGCACTGCCGCTGCGGAACTGGCGATTGGCGCCGTTGCCGTCGCTGAACAGGTCGACATAGACATGGCGGTCCGGGTCGTCGACGTCGATGATGCCCAGGCCGATCAGCTCGTCGAAGGCGGTGGCCGCCGACTGCACCAGCGTGTTGAAGCGGACTTCGTAGCTGAAGCCCTGCCCCAGCGCGTTGCCCACCTGCGTGAAGCCGCCCGCGCGGTTGCTGGCATAGGGCATCGGGCCCTGCAGCCGCAGCACGCTGGCGCCGTCCAGCGTCTCGAAGCGGTAGGGCACCGGGTTCTCGAGATTGCGGTTGCCGGCCGGGCCCACGAGCCACATCGGGTCCAGCGCCGGGCCGTCGAAGTCCTGGTCGAAGCCGGCCACGCGCTCGGCCAGCGTGTTGCCGCGCGGCAGCAGCTGGAAGGCGACGGCATTCGGGCGCCAGCTGCCGCGCCAGCCTTCGACCAGCAGCGTGTAGCGGCCGGTCTGGTTGTAGGTGCGCTCGGCCACGTCGCTGAAGCTGCCGACCCACAGCTGCTCGCCGGTGGGCGAGATCAGCCGCCAGCGCAGATCGGTGTCGGTGGCCGCCAGCGCGTCGAAGACCAGCCGGTCGCCGGCCTGCAGATCGAAGGCATAGGCGCGGGTCTGGCCGCCCACGGCCAGGCTGTCGTCGACGCGCGTGCCGGTGGCCACTGGCGTGGCAGTGGCCAGATCGATCAGCCGGAAGGCGAAGTCGCCGGTGCTGTCGCCAGGCGCGCTGACGCGCAGCGTGTAGCGGCCCGGGCCGAGTGCGTGGACCACGCGGTCGCTGCGCGCCGGGTCGCCCGAATAACCGTCGAAGCCCGCCAGGTCACGGCCGTCGCTGGACTGGAAGCTGCGCCCGTCGACCAGCGTGCCGCGCGGGCCGCTGAGGCTCCAGCTGAAGGGCAGGTTGCGCAGCGCATCGAACACGAACTGCCGCGTGTCGCCGAGATCGAAGCTGTAGACCACCGCCTGCCCGGGCGTGGCGATGCGGCCCTCGATGACATCCGGCAGCGCCTCGGTGGCGCGCCGCACGCTGCCGTCCAGCCCCTGCGGGCCGCTGTCGACCAGCAGCGCGCCGCCGGGCTCGTCGAAGGCATAGCGCAGCACCAGGCCGGCGTCGTCGCCGGCGGCCAG
>JAFLDH010000042.1 GCA_017302505.1 Burkholderiales bacterium | reverse complement strand
CTCGGCCTGCTTGAGTACGGCAATGACCTGGCTGTCGGTGAAGCGGGACTTCTTCATGGAACCTCCTCGGGGAAGAGTACGAGAAAATTCCACTTCTGGCGTCAGCTAACCTGTGGGGGGATTACCGCAGGAATGGGATTCGGCAATGTGGGCACCCGGCAGATCGCCGAGGCGGCTGGCAGGGACGATCCAACTGCCATCGCAACAGCGCGCCGGGCATTGTTCTGGGGCACCTTGGGCCTGGCGGTACTCGGTGGGTTGGCACTGTGGACGTTTCGTGCGCTGGTGGCCAAGCACTTGCTGGGCGATCCATCGCAGGCCCGGCTGGTGGGCTGTCTGGCCCCGGCGGTGGCCTTGACCGTGGCAACGGCGTCGCAAGGCGCCCTGCTCACCGGCTTGCGCAGGATCGGCGACCTGGCGCGTGTACAGGTAGCCGGCAGCGTGCTGGCAACAGCCCTGGGCCTGGCAGCGCTGTGGGCCTGGGGACAGGCGGGCATCGTGGCCTACGTGATCGCCGCGCCACTGGCTGCGTTCGTCTTCGGGCATCTGTTCGTTGCGCGTTTGCCGAAGGTGCGGGGTAGCGGTGGCGGACTGCCGGCGCTGGCCGACCAGTGGCGCACCTTGGCGCGACTGGGCGCGGCATTCATGGTGGCGGGCTTGGCCGGCACGGCAGGACAACTGTTGGTGCGTACCCTCGTGCAGAGGGAGCTGGGGCCGGAAGCACTGGGCCAGTTCCAGGCCGCTTGGGCACTGTCGATGACCTACATCGGCTTCGTGCTCGGCGCCATGGGCACCGACTATTATCCGCGCCTGACCGCGGTCATCGCCGACCCGGCCGCGGTCAACCGCCTGGTCAACCAGCAGACCGAAGTGGCGCTGCTGCTGGCCACGCCGGTGCTGCTGGCCACGCTGGCCTTGGCGCCGTGGGTGGTGCGCCTGCTGTACAGCGCCGAGTTCGGCGAAGCCGCCAGTGTGCTGCGCTGGCAGGTGCTGGGTGACTTTCTCAAGGTGGCTAGTTGGCCCCTAGGTTTCATCCTGTTGGCCAGCGGTGCCGGACGCACGTTCATGGTGACGGAATGGCTGGCCGTAATCAGCTTTGTGTTGTTCACTTGGCTGGCCCTGCCGTGGATGGGAGTGACCGCCACCGGCTTGGCCTTCCTTGGCATGTACATGATCCTTCTGCCGATGGTCTATGCCTTGGCCCGCCGCAGAACCGGTTTCACTTGGGATCGAGCCGTGGCCTGGCACCTGTTGCTGGCCTTCATTGCGGCTTTGGGGCTGGCAGGAGTGGCAGAGTGGTCACCTGTTGCTGCTGCGCTAGCCGGCGTGCCTCTGGCGGGAGTCGCCGGGGTATATAGCGCGGCTCGACTGGGGAGAATGGCCAGTTTAGGCGGCGGGTTGGGCAACGCATTTATTGCAATCCAACAGGGGCTAAAGAAAACAAAAGTTTGGCGTGGCTGACTTGCCGAACCCGCACTGATGGCCCCGCCTACTCATCTCAGCTCGCCAATCGTCAGCGCAACGCACGAGAAGTGCGCCATCGCAGGCTCACGAGAAACACATGAATCCATTAAGGCAAAAGCGACAATCTACTTTGGATAAGCGACACGCCCCACTTAGTCGAACAACTCAAAACGATAAGCCTTCAGGCCGAACCTAATACTTAGGCATCCGGAATTTGCAATGCACTTGAACCCACTCGTGACAATCATTATCCCATCCTACAACCACTCAAAATGGATCGGTGATGCCATTGCCAGCGTGCAAGATCAAACCTACGACAATTGGGAGCTTATCGTCGTTGACGATGGATCCCAGGATGATACGGCAAAAATACTCCAAACTTACGCTGAAGATCCGCGAATCCAAGTTATATGCAATCCCGTCAACCGCGGACAAAGCGCAGTAGTGAACCAAGCCCTCTATTTAAGTCGGGGTGAGTTTATTTGCTTTCTTCCGTCTGACGATTGGTATTTGCCGCAGAAAATCCAACTTCAAGTGGAGAGATTTCAAGATCTGCCCGAGGACTATGGCGTAGTTTATGGCAAGGGCCAGCGGTACTTCGGCGACATCGCCAAGCTAGTAGACATTGATCTACCCACACATGAAGGCTGGGTGTTGCGGCAGTTAATTGAAGGGAATTTTGTCTATCCCGTTACACCCATGTTTCGCCGCGCTTGTTTCCAGGACTTTCCATTCGACGAGACATACAGCGCAGAAGGAGAGGCTATTTATTTAAAAATCGCCATTAAATATCGCTTTTCCTTCGTAAACCATGTCGTCGGTGTCATGAGGGATCATCCGGGAAACACGGGAAAGAAGACAGACATGATGTACGCGGATAATTTACGCTACTGGAATGAATTTTTCTCTCGCCGAGACATTCCCGCTTCGATCAGGCCTTTGAAACGATGGTGCATCGCTAAACTTGAACGAATGACCGGCCTGACTTTAATTAACATTGAGAGCCGACATGCTGCTGGCAGGAAGCATCTTTTCAAAGCTATTTATAATAATCCAAAACTTCTCTTCGATTGGAAAGTCATTGCCGGGATTTCTTTGTCATGCATGCCGAAATCAATTGCGCAATCCATTAATGTATGGCGGGACAATAAAAAGGCCCTTTCCACGTAACTCACGGATTTACCAAGTCCACCTTCGGGCAGGCCGGCTATGATGCTTGAGTCAAGCACTGCATTACGAAAATTCCGGTCACTCTTAATTCGTTCCGTACGGAAGTTGCTTGATTGGTCGCGTATAACTTGGCTCTTGTGCTCACGTGGTATTCGCATACCTTGGGATGCATCAATCGGTGCTGGTGTTGAAATGCTAGTAGCAGATGGGGGAGATATCCTAATTGGCAGGAACAACTCGTTCTCGCAAGGCGTACAAATTGCTGCGAAGAGGGGCCTAATTCGCACCGGGAGTGGTGTATTTGTAGGTGCGAATAGCGAAATCACGTCCATTAATCGCATAGACATTGGCAACGACGTCCTGATTGCTGAGCGCGTCACCATTCGCGACCAGAACCACGACATTCATGGCGATCTCACGTTACCCATTAGCCACGCCGGATTCGTAGACGCGCCAATCCTCATTTGTGATGGCGCTTGGATCGCAGCCGGCGCAGTCATCCTTAAAGGCGTGACTATCGGTAAAGGCGCCGTGGTCGCTGCGAATGCAGTCGTCAATCGTAATGTAGCGGATTTTGAAGTGGTTGGCGGCGTACCTGCACGTCATCTCGGTTTCCGAGGGGCGAGTTGACGTGAGCTGTACTAAACGCATCGCTATTCTCCTCCCAAATCTTCGAGGCGGCGGCGCCGAGCGAGTGTGCATCTACTTGGCCAATGATCTGGTCCAACGCGGTTTCGCGGTGGATATGGTGTTGATGAGGCATGAGGGAGAGTTGCTGCCCCTTCTAGACGAGAGGGTCCAAGTGGTGGGCTTGGGCACTGCCCGGGTTCGTTCCGTATTGCCGGCGCTCACGCGCTATCTCCGAAACCGCCAGCCGAGCGCGGTACTGGCCAACATGTGGCCGCTCACAGCACTGGCAGTTCTGGCCGCAAGTTGCGCCCGTGCCAAGTGCCGCCTGGTGCTGGTGGAGCACATCTTTTGGACGCGTTTCGCGCCAAGCCAAGGACTTCTTTCACGACTGATGGCTGGACCCAGCATGCGCTGGCTCTTCCCGCGGGCCACCGCGCGGGTGGCTGTGTCGGACGGCGCCGCGCGCGATTTGGAGGCCTTCGCCAAGTTGGCACCAGGCAGTGTGGTCAGCATCGGCAATCCGGTGACCGGGCTGCCGCCATCCCTGGCTGCGATAGCGCCTGCGGACATTGCGCCGGAATGGCTGTTGGGCGATCACCGACGACTTATTGCCGTCGGCAGCTTCAAGGAACAAAAGCGCTTCGATCGACTGCTCGCGGCGTTCGCCTCCTTGGCAGCACACGACGGAGCCCGGCTGCTTATTCTGGGCGAAGGCTCCGAGCGTTCGATGCTGGAGCGTGAGGCAGAACGCTTGGGAGTTGCTGATCGTGTGTTCATGCCAGGATTCGTGCTTGATCCACGCCCGTTCCTGGCGGCGGCCGACCTGTTCGTGCTGTCCTCCGATTTTGAGGGGCTGCCGACTGTCCTGATCGAAGCGCTGGAGCAGGGCTGCCCAGTGGTCAGCACGGATTGCCCGTCAGGTCCGCGCGAGATACTCGCCAATGGGCGCTTTGGCGCGCTTGTCCCCGTTGGCGACGTGGAGGCACTGACGAAATCCATGGAAGAGGCCTTGTGCAGTGAGCACGACCGCGAAGCGCTGAAACTCCGCGCCGCCGATTTCAGCGTGGCCCGGGCCACCGATGCCTATCTCGACCTGCTCGTACCAGGTTGGCGACAAGCCCGGTTGCATCAGAGCCAGCACGATGTCCACCCCGAAGCGGCTGGAGCGCACTCCACAGATGGCTGATCAGATTCGCCCATGCCCGCTGTGCGCCGGCATCGCGTCCCGGACAGGCTTCCCGTTCGCAGTGGAGTTCGATGGGAAGGTGTTCAACTACGTGCGATGCGGTCGATGCCTTAGCGTCTTCGTGGATCCGGTACCCGATGCACAAGCGTTAGCACGCATGTACGCCAGGTCCGACTACCACGATTGCCACTACGCGGAATGTCAGAGCGGCCACTATTCAGCCGCTGCGCGGCTGCTGCGTGACTATGCACCAGAGGGGGCGACCGTTCTGGACTACGGGTGTGGCCTCGGCCATTTCCTGCATGCGACGCGATCTGCCGGCTTCAACGCCCATGGGGTAGAGTTCGATGCCGAGGCCGCCGAGGCCGCCGCCCTGCGCAGCGGGTGCCCAGTGATTCCGGTGGCGGAGTTCGAACGGCAGCCGCGGATGCCTCACTTCGACGTGGTGCACCTGGGTGACGTGCTGGAACACTTGCCCGATCCCACGGATACGCAGACCCGGCTTCTGGAGTGCCTGCGACCTGGCGGCTTGTTGTTCGTCGAAGGCCCGCTGGAGGAGAATCCAAGTCCGGTCTACTGGGCCTCGCGAGGCTTCGGTACCTTCAAGCGTTGGCTGCGACCCGGGTTCGTGGGACGCGGCACGCCCACCCACCTGTTTCGTACATCCGCCTCTCCTCAGTTGGACTTCTTCCGCCGGGTCGCGCCGGGATTCGAACTGCTGCATTGGGAGATCTACGAGACGGGCTGGCCCTATGACGGAGGCGGCTTGTTGAAGCGCATGATCTCGCGGTCCGCGATGCTGCTGGGTGGCAAACGGATCGGGCGCGTGGCCTTCGGCAACAGGTTCACGGCCCTGTTCCGGGCTCCGGGCGGGCACTGAACCGGATGCGCAGCGCACATTCGGCCCGCTCCACGCTGTTCGTCAGCTACGACGGCCTGACCGATCCCTTGGGAGGCAGCCAGATCCTGCCATACCTGCGCTCGATCGCCGCCCACCCACGCCCGCTCCACGTTCTGAGCTTCGAGAAGCCCGATCGCCTGGCAACGGCCGGCGAGACGCTGCGGGCAGAACTCGACGCTGCCGGCATCCGCTGGACTCCGCTCGTCTTCAGCCGCGGCGGCTTGCCGGCCAAGGTGCGCGACCTCGCCAGCATGTACGCGGTCGCCATAAGGCTTGCATGGCAGCGACGATTCGGAGTCGTCCATTGCCGTGGCCACCTGGCCGCCCAGGTGGGGGCATTGCTGAAGGCCCTCTTCGGCGTCCGTCTCATCTTCGACTTCCGCGGACTCTGGGTCGACGAGCGGGTGGACAAGGGCGGCTGGGATCTCTCGCGTTGGCGGGATCGCCTTGCCCATCGACTTTTCAAGCGCATCGAGCGTGGCTTGCTGCGCTATTCGGACCATGTCGTCGTGCTCACGCAGGCCATTCTTCCCTACCTGGCCAGCCTTGGGGTGCAGCCCGGGCGGATGACAGTGGTGCCATGCTGCGCCGATTTTGGACATTTCCGCCTGCCGGAACCGGCAATGCGCGATCAGACCCGTCGGCAACTCGGGCTTCCGCAATCGGGACTTGTCGTCGGCTACCTCGGCTCGGCCGGCCCGATGTACATGAGCGGGCAGTTCCTGCGGTTCGCCGAGGCCGCGATCGTCGCCGGCGGCGCCGCGGCCGTGCTCTGCATTACCCCCGACGCAACCCGTTTCCGGGAGGAGATCGCGGCTCGCCGCTGGGATGCCCTCGGCATCACGTACGCGGTCGTTTCCGGCACGCGGGAGGACATTCCCCGCCTCCTCTCCGGACTGGACGTGCTGGTGTCCTTCTTCCTGCCCGGCCCGGCCCGCATTGGGACGTCGCCCACGAAGATGGCGGAGTGCTTCGCACAGGGCATTCCGATGGTCACCAATCCCGGCGTGGGAGACGTCGAAAGGCTGATGGATGAACTGGACGGCGGGTTGCTGGTGGACCCGACCGACAGCGGCGCCATGACCAAAGCCAGCGCCGGCGTCGGCGCACTCACGACCAAGGGCGGCCAACGGTTGCGCGAGGCCGCGCGCCCGCTTCTGGGCCTGGAGCATGCCAGTGCACAATATGCATCGGTCTATGAAAAGCTGGAGACGGGTGCATGTTGAACGTGGTCGTCCTGAATGGTGGCCGAGGCGCTGCCGCGCTGATTCCCGCACTGCTTTCCGTGCAGGGCATCAACCTGACCTCGGTTGTCAATGCATATGACGACGGCAAGTCCACCGGCGAGATTCGCAGGTTCTTCCGCATGCTGGGTCCTTCCGATATACGCAAGGTCCAGGAGCTGATGCTTCCGGAGAACGATCCGGATCATGCGAGCAGCGTCCATCTGTTCGGATTCCGGTTTCCCCTGGATGCGGACCGCCCGTCTGTGCTCGCGGCGCTGGAAGAATTCGCGGCCGGCACATCCCCCGGCCTTGTCTGCACCACGTTCAGGAGCTCGAAAATCAATGCCGCGTTGCGACGCTTCGTCCGTGAGTTCCTGGACGGGCTGGCCGTGAGCGAGAAGGTCATGGGCGAGCAACTCGACTTCTCCGATTGTTCGATCATGAATTGTGTCTACGCCGGTGCGCATCTGGCCTTCGACCGGAACATCGAGGCCGCCACGCGCTATATCGACCGCCTCTTCAAGCTGAAGGGCACCGTCCTCCCGACGAGCAACGAGAACCGCAAGCTGGTGGCACTGCGCGAGAACGGAGAGATGCTGTACAGCGAAGCCGAGATCGTCGAACTGCGCTCGAACGTCCGCATCGAGCGCATCTACCTGATCGACGAGATCCTGGACAAGCGGCGATTCGAGGCCCTGAGCCTGCAGGAGAAGCGCTGGTACCTTGAGCGGAACGACAGCTACGTGGAGGTCTCTCCCGGCGTGAAGCTTGCGCTGCAGCAGGCCGACATCATCGTCTATTCCGCCGGCACGCAGCATTCGTCGCTTTACCCCACCTATCTTTCACGCGGACTGGCGGAGGCCATCGCCGACAACAGGAGTTCGTGCAAGTTTTTCGTCACCAATATTGGCGCGGATTACGAGACGCCTAGCTACCTGGCGTCCGATTACATCAGGGGCGCGCACCGCTACCTGAACCTGTCCGATGGCCGTGACTACACGATGGAGGAGCTTTTTGATTTCGTGCTGGTGAACGAAAGCCATCTCAAGCGGGGAGACACCTACGTGGAGTTCGACGAGGAGACATTCTCGTCGATGCCGGTGCGGCTGGTGCTGGACATGTTCGAGTCTGAGGCCGCGCCCGGCAGGCACGAGGGGCCCAAGCTGGTCGATGCGATCCTCTCCTTGTACGAGCAGTCGTCGGCGCTGGCATGAACCGGCCCTGCACGACGCCTGTCGCGGCGACCCCGAGCGGAGCCGCGTTGCCGCTGGTGTCGGTGATGATCCCTGTCTTCAACCAGGCCGCCTATGTCGAGCGCGCTATCCGGAGTGCGCTGGCGCAGGACTATCCCAACCTGGAGATCGTCGTCTCCGACGACGCCTCGTCCGATGGCACCCCGGCGGTGGTCGAACGCTTCATCCTCGACAATCCACGCGCTCCAGTTGTTCTGGTGAAGAGCTCCGTCAACCGCGGCATATTGCGCAACTACCACGATACCTTGTACGCGCACATCACCGGCGAATGGGTCATCAATCTCGATGGTGACGACTTCTTCCTCGATCCGGGATTCATCCGCCGGGCAGTCCTGGCGGCGGCGGATGAACGGATCGTTCTGGCACTTGGCAACTATTGCGAGTATGCGCAGGCCACCGGTGAGCAGCTGGACATCCGCAATTCGGCGCTGGCGCCGGTGGTCGATGGCAATGCATTCGTGACGCTCTTTGCCAAAGGTGGGGTCGTATGGAACCACAATTGCATCCTGTACCGCCGTGCCGCCGCGCTCGCCATCGGCTTCTACTGGAACGAACAGGGCACGCGCAACGATTGGGAGTCGTTCCTGAGGCTGGTCATCAATCGCCGCGTCGCTTACGTGGATTCAATCGCAGCCGCCTGGGTCCAGCATGCGCATAACGAGACCGCGCGGCTCGACCAGGGCAAGTACATGCACAATTACACGCTGATCGAGGGTGTCTGCCGGTTTGCGCTGGATCAGGGCATTTCGGGCGACCTGGTCGACGAGTGGCGCTACCGCTTGAACCTGAGGGAAACCCGCAGCTCCCTGTTCGCCTTCCTCAAGCAGGGGTCGCCCGCCGACGGCATCCGGTTCCTGCGGCAGGCGGGAACGGTGGATTCACGCTTGCCGCTGCGGGTCGCCATAAGCCCAGAGACCTGGGCGCGGGCGCTGCTGGGCGCATCACCCGGATTGCATGCGTGGGCCAAGAAGCACGTCCGGTCCGCCGCATGACCACGAAATTCCAGGACAAAGCGCATGGACTCCCGGACATTTCCCGCCGCGAGCTGCTCGTATTCGACTTCGATGGCACCATCGCCGATACGTCTAGCCTCCATGCCGAGGCGTTCGCGACTACCTTAGCCCCCTACTGCGTTGCGGTCGACTACGAGCGCATTGCCGGACTAAGCACTCCGGAAGCGATGCGGAGGCTGCTGTCGTGGAATGGCATCGGGTTCACGGACGAACTGGTGGCGTCGCTTTCGACAAGCAAGCAGGAGGCGGTGCGAAGGCTGATCGGAAGCAGCCTGGAGCCGATGCCTGGTGCGGATGCATTCCTGCGCAAGGCCAGGCACCGATTCCCGATTGCACTGGTGACCTCCGGATCAAAGGGGACGGTCTCGCTGGCGCTTTCGGCGCTGGGATACAACGGATGGTTCGACCCCCTTGTCTGCAGCGACGACGTGGCCCGGTCGAAACCGGACCCCGAGGGCTATCTTCGCGCCCTGGACCTCACCGGCGTGCGTGCCGCTGACGCACTTGTGTTCGAAGACTCCGACACGGGGGTCACGGCCGCAAGGTGCGCTGGAATCGACATTGTGGACGTGCGCCTCACGCCTTGGCCTCTGCTGGAAGTGCTTCTCCCATGAATGTCCTGGCCGTGGTCGTCACGCACAACCGCAGGGAGCTGCTCGCCCGTTGCCTGGACCATATCCAGTTGCAGGATGGGCACCGCCCGGCGTTGCTGGTCATCGACAACGCGAGTTCCGATGGAACGGTGGAAATGCTACGGGCGCGCGGCGTCGACTTCATCACGCAGGAGAACGTCGGCTCGGCCGGTGGCTGGCATCGTGGGATCCAGGTCGCACTGAAGGGTGGCTATGACGCGGCATGGCTGATGGATGACGATGGCTACCCTGATCGCGCCGCCTTGGCCGCGCTCGTAAAGGCCATGCGCCCCGGCGTGGCATGCGCCTCATCGGTTGTGCTTCGTGAGGACAGTCGAGGCCATTTCGTATTTCCTTTTCCCCGGCTGGATGCTGGCGGGTTGCCGCGCATCTTCGCCTGTCCGAGAAAGATTTCCAGTCTAGGCGAACTGCGCAAGATCGCGGGCGATGGCACCTATCCGTTCGCGCATCTTTTCAACGGCGCCCTCGTCAGCATGGAAGCGGTTCAATCGATCGGCAACGTGGATCGCCGGTTCTTCATCTATGGCGACGAGGTGGACTACTTTTTCCGACTGCGCACCGTGGGAGAAGTCTTTTCGGTTTTGGACGCCTGGCATTTCCATCCAGACGTATCCGGCCGACCGTACAGCCCCATCAAGGTTTATTACTACGTCAAGAACGCATTCATCCTCCACCGTCGCTACTTCGATTTTCCGCAATTGCGCAACGGGCTCGCGATTTTAGCGGCGTTGGGCCGCACCGCGGGCCGCAACGGAGTTCGCGAAGCCATGTCCTATCTGTTCGGGCGCAATGCGCCAATCATGGCCCGCGCCATTCGCCGCGGTCTCGGCGGGGTACCCGGCAAGGACTTCGATGAATAGATTTCACACGCTCATCGCAGCGGCCGGTCGCGGCTCCCGGGCTGGCCTGCCGTACCCTAAGACCCTCTACCCTGTGCAAGGAAAGCCGATCCTGATCAGGATCGCGGAGTTGCTTGAGCCCTATGACCCGCTTCCCACCGTGGTGGTCAGTCCGGATGGCGAGCCCTTGATTGCCGAGTGCCTGGCACGCCACGGCCGGTCGGCACACCTCGTCGTGCAGTCCGAACCGAGAGGGATGGGGGATGCGGTGTTGTGCTTCCAGGGCTCCCCGGTGTATCCGCAGGCGGAGCATGTATTGCTGGTGTGGGGCGACATTCCCTTCATCCAGCCGGATACGGTCGCCGCTGTTGTGCAAGGCCACCTGTCGTCGGGGAACGATCTGACCCTGGCCACGCGACGGGTGGAGTCCGCTTACACCGTGGTGGCTCGGGATGCGGCTGGGAACGTCGAGGATGTGCTTGAGACCCGTGAGATGGAAGCGGGCACGCCACGCCCGGGAGAGAGGGATATTGGCCTGTTCGCATTCCGCACCCGAACGGTTATGGATGCATTGGCACAGGATATTCCGCACCGGTTCGGGCGGGTCACGGGTGAGCATGGATTCCTGTATGTCATTGGCCACCTGGTTCGGATGGGAATGAAGGTGGAGGCCTTGCCGGTGGCTACCGGATTGGATCTGGTTTCACTGAACGCGCTTGAGGATTTGAAGGGATACTGAGCGCCGGCAGCCGCACCGATAGACCTGCCAGCGCTTCCTGGGCCAATCCTCATGCCATGCACTGACCCGACATCCAAGGCTTCGAACACATGTGTGGGCTGACCGGCTTCCTGCAATCCGGCGCGCTGGGCGCGCATGCGCAGGCGCAAGTTGAGGCCATGGCCGCGCGGCTGCACCACCGCGGCCCGGACGATGGCGGCGCGTGGGTGGATGCCGAGGCCGGCGTCGCCCTCGGCCACCGCCGCCTGGCCATCGTGGACCTGTCGCCCGCCGGCCATCAGCCGATGCACTCGGCCAGCGGGCGCTGGGTGCTGGCCTTCAACGGCGAGATCTACAATCACCTCGGGCTGCGTCGCGAGCTGGAAGCGGCTGGAGCCGCGCCGTCGTGGCGCGGTCATTCGGATACCGAAACCCTGCTAGCCGCCATTGAGGCCTGGGGCGTGGATACGACGTTGCGGCGTTGTGCAGGCATGTTCGCCTTGGCGGCATGGGATCGCCACGAACGCGCTCTGTGGCTGGGCCGCGACCGCATCGGCGAGAAGCCGCTGTACTACGGCTGGCAGGGGAACGTGTTCCTGTTCGGGTCGGAGCTGAAGGCGCTGCGCGTGCATCCGGCCTTCGCCGCGCAGGTCGACCGCGGCGCTCTGGCGTTGCTGCTGCGGCACAACTACATCCCCGCACCGCACTCGATCTATCAGGGCATCCACAAGCTTCCGCCGGGTACCTGGCTCCGGCTCGGCGGGGGCGTGCGCGACGTGGCAGCGGTCAGCTACTGGTCGCTGGCCGAGGTGGCCGAACGCGGCATGGCCGAGCCGTTCGCGGGCAGCGAAGGCGAGGCGGTCGATGCGCTGGAACGGTGGCTGGGCGCCGCCGTGGCGGGGCAGATGGTGGCCGACGTACCGCTCGGCGCCCTGCTTTCCGGCGGCATCGATTCGACGCTCATCACCGCGCTGATGCAGGCCCGCAGCGCGCGGCCGGTGCGCACCTTCACCATTGGTTTCGAGGAAGGCACGTACGACGAGGCCACCTACGCGCGCGCTGTGGCAGCCCACCTTGGCACCGAGCACACCGAGTTGCGCCTCACCGGCGCTGACGCGCTGGCGCTGGTGCCGCGCATGCCTTCGATGTACGACGAGCCGTCCGCCGATTCCTCTCAACTGCCAACCCATCTGGTGATGCAGCTGGCGCGCCAGCATGTGGCGGTCGCGCTTTCCGGCGATGCCGGCGACGAAATGTTCGGCGGCTACAACCGCTATTTCCTCGGGCCGGCGGCGTGGAGGAAGATCTGCTGGATGCCGCTGCCGCTGCGCCGCATGCTCGGCGCGGGCATGACCGCGCTGCCGCCGTCCACGCTCGATGCCCTGGCCGGGCCGCTGGGCCGGCGCATCGGCATCGCCCAGCCCGGCGACAAGCTGCACAAACTCGGACGTCGCCTGCGTTCGGTGCGCGACATCGACGACCTGTTCGTGTCGCTGGTCAACGAATGGCCCGATGCCGCCGGCATGGTCATCGGTGGCCATGTACCGCCCAATCTGCTTGATGCACGCCAGGACTGGCCGCGCCTGTCCGACCCGGTGGCGCGGATGATGGCGCTGGACGGGCTCACCTACCTGCCCGACGACATCCTGGTGAAGGTCGATCGCGCCGCAATGGCGGTGTCGCTGGAAACCCGCGCTCCATTCCTGGACCGCGACGTGGTCGAGTTCGCCTGGTCGCTGCCGATGTCGATGAAGCTGCGTGACGGACGTGGCAAGTGGATCCTGCGTCAGCTGCTGGATCGCCATGTGCCGCGCGCTCTGGTGGATCGCCCGAAGATGGGCTTCGGCATCCCGCTGGACGACTGGCTGCGCGGCCCGCTGCGCGACTGGGCAGAGGCGCTGCTGGACGAAGACCGGCTGCGCCGCGAGGGTTATCTGGATCCGGCGCCGGTGCGCGCGGCCTGGCAGCTGCACTTGCAGCGAAAGGCCTCGTTTGGTTATCGGCTCTGGTCGGTGCTGATGTTCCAAGCCTGGCTCGAGCAGGTGGAGGGCGACCACTGATGTTGCCGTTCTGGCTGATGTTCCTGCTGCCCGCCTGGGCGGTGCTGGTGCCCGGACGCCTGCCCGTCCGCCAGCAGGCCATCGCGTGGTCGGCGGTCGGAGCCGTGTTCGCGCTGATGATCGGCCTGCGCCACGAGGTAGGTGGCGACTGGGGCAACTACCTGGACCATTTCAAGTCCGTAGCGCACATGGATTTCGCTGAGGCCATGAGGAAGGGCGACCCCGGGCACTATCTGGTCAACTGGCTGGCAACACGCGCGGGTGGCAGCATCTATTGGGTCAACCTGCTTTACGGCAGCGTGCTGATGTGGGGCACGGTGGTTTTCTGTCGCAGGCAACCGTGGCCTTGGCTGGCGCTGCTGGTCGCGGTGCCCTACATGCTGATCGTGGTCGGCATGGGTTACAGCCGCCAGGCGATGGCACTGGGATTCGCGCTTCTGGGGCTCGTGGCGCTCGGCGAGCACCGGATCCGCACGTTCGTCATCTTCGTCGCCATCGGCGCGCTGTTCCACAAGTCGGCGGTGCTGCTGCTGCCGATCGCGGCACTGGCGGCCAGCCGCAACCGCTTCCTGACCGCAGGCATGGTCGGCATCACTTCCGTGCTGCTGTATTACCTGTTGCTGTCCCAGGATGCGGACTCGATGTGGACCAACTACGTCGAATACCAGATGGAATCCCAGGGCGCGAAGATCCGCGTGCTGATGAACGCGGTGCCGGCGGTGCTGATGCTGCTGTTCGGCAGGCGGCTGGCCGCCAATCCGCAGGAGCGCAAGCTGTGGACCTGGATGGCATGGCTGGCGCTGCTGTGCGTGCCGCTGGTGCCGCTGGCCTCCACCGCGGTGGACCGGGTGGCGCTGTACCTGATCCCGCTGCAGCTGTTCGTGTTCTCGCGGCTGCCGCTGCTGGCGGGCAACGACATCCGCACGCGCACCGGGCTGGTGCTGGGCGTGATCGGCTATTACGCCGCGGTGCAATTCGTGTGGCTGAACTTCGCCACGCATGCGCAATACTGGCTTCCGTACCAGTTCGCACCGTTCGCATGACGTGATGACCGCGCCCGACGGAAGAACTGAAAATTGTTTCTCAAGGTTGACATTTGCGTCGATTTGTATATGTTGAGAAACAATTTAAGGTCGAGCTCATCGCACGCATGGCTAAATCCGTCGCCGACCAAGCGGGCATTTCCAGGGCCGGCTTGCCCTTGGGCGAAGCCCTGCGCGCGCGCCGCAAGGGGCTGGGAATCAGCATGACCGCGGCGGCCGAAGCGGCCCGCATCTCACGCGTCACCTGGCACCGGCTCGAGAAGGGCGAAACGACGGTGGCGCTGGGGTCTTTGCTGGCGGCCGCCGAGGCGCTGGGCCTCCATCTGCGTCTGGAAGATCCTGCTGCGAATACTTCGGCTCCCGACCTGCCTGCCGGTTTCCTGCCCTTGCACATCGCCTTGCAGGAGTTTCCCCAGCTGGAGCGCCTGGCTTGGCAGGTGCAGGACGGCACGCATGCACTGAGCCCACGCGAAGCATTTGGCCTTTACCAGCGCAACTGGCGTCATCTCGATGTCGGCGCCCTGGATTCCGGCGAAAGGGCGTTGATCCATGCCTTGAGGGACACCTTCGGTGGCGACTGGCCCGGTGTTTGAACGCGACCACCACCGGCGCATCGCCCAGGCGTTGTCCAGCCTCGATGCAGAGCTGCTGCAATCGCTGGCGTGCTGGTTCGGAGGGGGAACCGCGATCGCGCTGCGGCAGGGCGAGTACCGCGAGTCGGTGGACATCGACTTTCTGGTGTCGGATGTGGCCGGCTACCGCGATCTGCGACAGCGCCTGCGTGGCGCGGTGGACCTGCGCGCCTTGACTTGCGCCGGGCAGCATCCGATCCCGCTCGAGAACGAACCGCGCATCGACCAGTACGGCATCCGTACCTTTCTCCTCATGGGCGATGCACGGATCAAATTCGAGATCGTCCATGAAGGACGTATTCTGCTCTCGCCGCCTGGACGCAACGACAGGATATGCGGCGTCGCCGCGCTCTCGGCTATCGATCTTGGCGCCAGCAAGCTGTTGGCCAACGCCGATCGCCGGGCGGATGACAGCACGTTCTCACGGGATGCCATTGACTTGGCCATGCTCGATCTTCCGCCCCGCGATCTGCGGGCTGCCCTGGGCAAGGCGGCAGGCGCGTATGGACCCACGGTGGCGGACGACATGCATGCCGCGCTGGATTCCTTGCGCGATCGCCCCGGTCGGCTGCATCGGTGCATGGATGCACTGTCGATTACGCTGCCGCCGGCGTTTATCCAGCAGAAGCTGCGCCACCTCTCTCGCAGGATGAAGCTCGCTTCGGCGGGTGCAGCATGAAGGTGCTGCTGTTCGCCAACACCGACTGGTACCTGTGGAACTTCCGCCGCTCGCTGGCGCTGGCGCTGCGCGATGCCGGCTTCGAGGTGCTGCTGCTGTCGCCGCCGGGCGAGTACGGCGCGAAGCTGCGCGAGCTGGACCTGCGCTGGGAAGCGGTGCCGATGGACCGGCGCAGCCTCAACCCGCTGGATGAGGCGGCCGTGTTGGCGCACCTGGTCCGCCTGTTCCGGCGCGAGAAGCCCGACCTGGTGCATGGCTTCACCATCAAGTGCGCGGTCTACGGCTCGTTGGCTGCGCGCCTGGCCGGGGTGCCGGCGCGGGTCAACGCGGTGACCGGGCTGGGTTATGTGTTCACCAGCGACGATGCGAAGGCGCGTGCACTGCGGCCGTTAGTCCGGCTGCTGCTGAAGGCCGCGCTCGGCGGCATGGATGCGCGTCTGGTGCTGCAGAATCCGGACGACGTAGCCATGTTCGAGCGCGCGCGGCTGGTCGCGCGCGAACGTATCCGCCTGATCCCCGGCTCGGGCGTGGATTGCGATCGCTTCGCGCCCGATCCCGAATGCACGGCTCCGGCACCCGGCCGGCCGCTGCGCGTGCTGCTGCCCGCGCGCCTGCTGTGGGACAAGGGGCTGGCCGAATTCGTCGAAGCCGCGCGCCAGCTGCGTGCACAGGGGCGCGCGCTGGAGTTCCTCCTTGCCGGCACGCCCGACCCCGGCAATCCAGCGTCGGTGCCCGAGGCGACGGTACGGGGCTGGGTCGACGAAGGCCTGGTCCGATGGCTGGGCCATGTCGGCGACATGCCGGCCCTCTTCCGCACCGCGGATGTCGTGGTCCTGCCCAGCTATCGCGAGGGACTGCCGAAGGGACTGATCGAAGCGGCGGCCTGCGCACTGCCGCTGGTCACCACCGACGTGCCCGGCTGCCGCGAGGTGGTGTGCGATGGCGAAAACGGGCTGCTGGTACCGGTGCGCGATGCGCAGGCGCTGGCCGCGGCCATCGCCCGTTTGCAGGACGACCCGGCCCTGGCCAGGCGGCTGGGCGATGCCGCCCGGCAGCGCGCGCTGGCGGAGTTCGACGAGCGGATCGTCATCGAGCGGACCTTGGCGGTGTATCGGGAGCTGGTGGGGCGGGATGGTTCAAGGTGAAAAGTATTGAATACTTGACATTTATTGTCGCGTGTTCAATATTCGATACATGGATACCGCGACACTGTTGGAGCGCCTGGGTACATCGCTTCGCGACGCCCGCAAGCGCCGTGGCCTGACCCAGGCGCAGTTGGCGCTGCTCGCCAGCGTCCCACGCCTGAAGGTGATCCAGATCGAGCGCGGCGAAGCATCGGTATCGGTCGGCGCCTACGCCCAGGTCGCCGCTGCGCTCGGGCTGGAGTTCGCACCGGTGCCCGCGCGCAGGCCCACGCTGGAGGAAGTGAGGGAGCTGCTGGCCAATGGCTGATTCCCCCGTCATCGATCGTCTCCGCGTCGGCACGCCGCAGGGCGACAGCGGCGTTCTGGCCCTGGGCGATGCGGGCTACCTGTTCGGCTACCACCCTGACGCGCCCAAGTCGGCGGAAATCAGCCTGCTGATGCCGCAGCGGATGGAGCAGTACGCCAGCCGCGAGCTGCATCCCATCTTCCAGATGAACCTGCCCGAGGGCTACGTACTGGAGCGCCTGCGCCTGCGCCTGGCCAAGGCGACCACCATGGATCCGATGCTGCTACTGGCACTGACCGGCCGCGATGCCGCGATCGGCCGTGTCCACGTGCAAGCGCCGACGGAAGTGGCCGATACCCTGGCAACGGCGGATGGAGACGGTCGCGGTGAGCGCCTGTCGCAGATCCTCGCGTGGGATGGAGCGGAAGACCTGTTCGAAGAACTGGCACGGCGTTATCTCTTCCGCACCGGCATCTCCGGGGTGCAGCCGAAGGTGCTGGTCCCGGAAACACGCGAGCCGGACGGCAAGGTCTCGCTCGCCACCACCGACCTGATCGTCAAGAGCGGTGGCGCCGACTATCCCGGCCTGGCGGTCAACGAGTTCGTCTGCATGTCGATCGCCAGGGATGCGGGTATTCCCGTTCCCGAATTCTTCCTCTCCGACAACCGGCAATTGTTCGTGATGCGGCGTTTCGACCGCACCGCGGAAGGGCGGGCGCTCGGGTTCGAGGAAATGGCCGTGTTGATGGCCAAGGGTGCGGCGCAGAAGTACGAGGGCAGCTATGAGCAGTTGGCCCGCTTCGTCGAGCTGTACTGCTCCCCGGCCCGCCGCCTCCAGGCGCTTTCGCAGCTGTTCGACCAGGTGGCGTTGTCCTGCATCCTGGGCAATGGCGATGCGCACCTGAAGAACTTCGGCGTCCTGTATGCGGATCCAACCATCGACGACGTCTGGCTGGCGCCGGCCTACGATCTGGTCAACACGACCGCCTACATTCCCGAGGACAGCCTGGCCTTGACTCTCGGCGGTTCCAAGAGCCTGTTCGCCTCGCGCGTGCACCTGGTCGATTTTGCGCGGCGTTGCAGGATCGCCGACCCACGGCTACGCGTGGGGGAACTGCTGGAGGCCACGGAACGCGGCCTGGCGCAGCATCGGGCGCTGCTGGCGGAAGAGCCGATCGTGGATGTGGGGATCCATGCCGCCTTCCAGCGGTTTGCATCGGGGTTCAGAGGCTGACCTTTGGATCGATCGGACTGTTCTGGCCCGCGCTGACGCGGCTCAGCCATAGCGACGCGAAAGCTGCGCTGCCTCGTCAAGTGCCTGTGCTGGCGTGCGATAGCGTGACGGAAAGCGCCGCAGCAGGTCATCGGCGATGTCCTGCAGGCGTTGCCCGGCGGCCATGGCGTCGAGTACTGCCCGGACCGCATGACCATCCTCGGTCAGCGACGGCACGTAACTGGCGTCGGCCTTGCGCAGTTCGGCCACGGTGGTCGGCTGGGCCTTGAAGGTGGACTGCTCGAAGCGTGCTTTCGGGTGGCCATCGGCTGCGGCGATGCGGGTATCCCAGCGGAACAGGTAGGAGCCCTTGAACAGGCGCACCGCCAGTCGCGTACGCACGCTGTCGCCCGGCACCACCTCCACCGGCTTTTCCAGCGGGAAGAATGCGCGGCCGTAGACCAGTTCCGGCAGTGTCGGGGCGTTGGAGTAACCCATGCCCTCGCCCAGGTCGCCATCGAACCACACATACAGGCCGTGCATCAGGCCGCCGCGTTCGACCTGCCACTCCAGCGTGGCGTCCAGTTCGGTGGATTCGGTGGTGGTGTAGTCCACCACGCCCCAGCGCTTCGGCTCGGCCAGCAGGTGCTCGGCCAGGGCCGGCTCGGCACGCGCCCGGCGCCAGGTGTTGACCAGCACCGGCACCGCAGCCGACAGGTCGATGCCGTAGGCGTTGTGCTGCCAGGGCGATTCGATCAGCCGGTATTCGTGGGGTGCGTGCGCCGGCACGGCATGCAGGATGTCGCGCGCCGGCAGCAGGCGTCCGCCCGGCTTAAGGTGGCGCTTGCGCGCGTCCATCAGCGACTCGATGTTGCCCTTGAAGAACGGCAGGGTGCCGTGCAGGTCGCCCATCACCACGTCGGCCCGCTCCGGCAGGTCCATCTGCGTGGTCAGGCCCTGCAACCAGGTGATCCGATCGCTGCCCGGGACGTTCCGCGCGCAGCGCCTTGCCATCTCCAGCGCGGCGGCATCGGCTTCGACCGCATACACGCGCGCCGCGCCCAGCTGGCAGGCGAGCAGGGCGAAGAAACCCGTGCCGGTGCCGATGTCCAGCATCACGCTGTCCGGACCGATGGCCTGGCGCAACGCCTCGACGAAGGGGCCGGTGCGGGCGGCGTCTTCGATCATGCGGCCGTAGGCGGAAATCGAGTAATCGTTGTAGCTGGACATGGTGGCCAGGATTTCAGGGAAGCGCGGGGAGGGTCGCGACGTGGCTGATAACCGCCTCCGCCAGTTCGCCCTGCCGGGTGAAATCGCGCGGGTAGTCAAGCCGGAATCCCGGCACGCTACGCGCGACTTCGGCGCAGCGGGCCAGTTGCGCCGCGCTGGCAGCGCGGTCGCCCAGGTCCAGGCGGAAAGAGTGGCGGATCAAAGCCAGGCAGGTTTCAGCGGGACGCAGCGGAGCAATGCGGATGCTTTCATCGGCGTGAGCCGGGTCGCCAAGCAGGTAGATCGCGTCCACGGCTTGTTCCGGCGCATGGCGGGCTTCCATGGGTACCCGGCGCTTGCTTGTATAGGAAGCGACCGGCGCAGTTTCGACTTGGCCCGGAAACAGCTCGTCCAGACTGTCGGCGTACAGCCTCAAGCTGGGATAGGTGGGAATGGCGCGGAAGCGGTTACCCTCGGCGACCAGTTGCACGCAATCGTCCGACAGCACCACATGGCCGTACCGGTGCAGAAGACCCGCCAAGGTGGATTTTCCCCAACCGCTTGGACCCAAGAACAAGGCGTGTCGGCCGCCGATGGACAGGGCGCTGGCGTGCACCATGGTCTCGCCCTGCTGGGCCAGCACGCGCGGCAATACCTGGTCCACCAAGAGGTGTTCGACAGTGCAGGCATCCATGCCGGGTTGCGGCGCAACCTGCACCCGGCACAGCTGCATCTGGATCAGGAAATCGGCCACGCCCGGGGCACGGAGCCAATAGTCGTCGTCGCACCGAACCAGCGAAAGCACGACTTCATCGCCATCACGCCAGTGGTGATGCCATTCAGCGCCGGACGAAATTCCCTGGTCGATCAGGTCGACATCAATAGTGCGGAGGGCAATGTTATCGAATGGCCGCCGCAGACTCGCTAGGGGCAAAGAAGTGCGGACAGCACAATTGCCGAACCGGTAATGTATTCTGCCATTTGCATCTTTGGGATCAACACCGACCAAGCGAACGAGAGCCGTGCCATCAATATTCAGCACATGTTGTACTGCATGTTCGGGTTTATGTCATAAGGACAAGTCCACATACCCCAATTCGAGTACTGCTCATTACCATTCTTTGATCCGCTTTCGGTCAAACCGCACACATCGCCCAGCGCGCTCAATCGCGGCGGCTGCCATGCGCGGCGCACGGCACCAGTGTCCGTCAAGGCCGGCAACGGCATGCTGTCGATATTCCTGATCATCCGGCACCCCCCATGATGTCCGGTGCAGGCTACAGACCCCCCCTTTTCTTTGCAACCGGTCACATTCTGCCGGCGGATCCAGTGTGCCGATAGGGCGAGACCCGAACTGGCACCTCAACTGAGATCCCGCGATGTTGTCGCGCATTCCGCCCCAGAGGCACTCAGCACATACCTGTCGTGTTGAGTCCAGCCATGAAATGCATTCAAGCCAGCCCTCAATCCCTATGCTCATGGCCTCCGTGTGCCTCATGGAGCCCGTTTCAGTCAGGCTGCCCACGTCGCCCAATTCACTGAGCCGCGGCGCCTGATAGGCCAGACGCCTGCTATTTGCCATCGATTCCGATGGCCTGTTTCCGATGCTTTCGCCCACGCGCTCCCCCCTGGACAGCCTTGGTACGCTACGGCGCCGTACTGTTTTTTTCAACGGGCCGCATGCCCGGCCTGCCGGCACGCTGGTGCCACTGCAGCACCCGGAGGGCTTCCTGCAGGCCTGCAGCCACCTGTGTGTCCGGGTGCCGGCAGGCGTCGTCCAGACGACTTCCGTCGAGCCAACCGATTCCCGCCATTTTTGTTTCCGGCCCCATGCCGGCAAGAGCCCTGTCGAGCAGGACGCGATTGAACCGCCAGCCGATGTGGCTCTTGTCCCGGCGCCAAGCGACCTCGGCAGGTAGCCGGTCCACCATTGCCTGGCGCAGCACCCACTTCAGATGCCCGTCGCGGATACGCAGCCCCAGCGGCATCCAGGCCTGGAACTCGATCAGGTCGCGGTCGGCATAGGGCGGGCGCGGCTCGATCCCGTACAGGGATGCCAGACGGTTGTAACGCTCCAGGCCGGCGGTTATGTAAGGGGCCGCCAGCGAGCTCAGGGCTTCACCGGATGGATGCCACCGGTGGCTGCCGCCGATGGTCCGGCGATAGCGGCGGTAGCGTTGGCGCAAGTCGATCTGGCGCGCGAATCCAGGGGCGATCAGGCTGGTGCGCAGCAGCTTCCGGTATTCGCGCGTTTCAGCCAGCAGGTCGCGCAAGGCGTGCACGGGCGTCGGGGCGACGCATCCGGCCATCACGCGCAGCGCATGCAGCTGCGGAAAGCGGATCCCGGGCAGCCGCCACTGGGTCAGCGCCGCCTGCCAGGCTTCGCCCCAGCGCCCCTGGTCGGACAGGTACTTCGCTTGGCGGCCGACGGTATAGAGATTGTCCGCGGGCACACCGTCCATCACGCTCACCACGCCGCGGGCGGCGGCGGCTTCGTAAAGTGAGGCCAGCAAGGGCATCGTGCCGTCGAAGGGTTCGCCCGCCTCATCCCAGAGCTGGTGGGCGCGCGTCTGCGTCCGCTTGAAATCGGCCAGGTCCACGAATGTCGGCGCACAGTCCACATGCGCTGTAACGGCGCGGATGGCGCGCGTTTCGGCGCAATCCGGATTGGCCGCGTCCGTGGCCGAGAACACCGGAAACGGCGGTTGCCCACGCTCCCTGCATGCCGCGGCAGCCAGTGCCACCACCGAGGAGGAATCCAGTCCGCCGCTGAGCATCGAGCCCACCGGCCGCTGGCTGCGCAGGCGCTGGCGCACGGCCCGGTCCAGGCATTCGCGCTGGGCTTCGATCCATTCCGATCCGGTGGTCGGCAGGCCGGCAGGGCGCTCATCGCCGATGGGCCGCCAGTAGCGCTGCTGCACCAGCTGCCCATCGCGCAGACGCATCCAGTGCGCCGGCGGCAGGCGCTGGATCGCGGTGAAGAACGTGCAGGTCTGGTCGATGCCTTCGGTTTCACCGATCAGCGCGTCGGCGATGCGACCTTCGTCCAGCGTCGCCGGCACGTCGCCCTGCGCCAGCACCGCCTCCGTGCAGGAGGCGAACACGAACAGGCGGCCGGAATCGAAGTGGAACAGCAACGGTCGCACGCCCATCGGGTCGCGGGCGATGAACAGTTCGCGCCTGCCCGGATCCCACAGGGCGAAGGCGAAGTCGCCACGCAGCCGATCTGCGCAGCCTTCACGCCAGCGCTGCCAGGCCGCGTGCAGCAGTTCGCCGTCGCCCACTTCGTCGACAGCACGGTCGATGCCAAGCTCGCGCAGCAGTTGCGGACGGTTGTCCAGGCGACTGTCGGAGATCACCAGGCACCCGCTGTCCGGGTGTCGCCAGGGTTGGCATTCGGCCAGCGCCTCCTGGGTTGTGGCCAGCAGCGCATGGCCGAAACCGGCCTCGCCGTGGCAGGCCAGGGTCTGGCGGTCGGGACCGCGGCGGGCCATCGGCTCCAGCATGGCTTCCAGCTCGGCGGCAGCCACGCTCCCACCCGGCCGGATTACGCCTGCGATTCCGCTCATTGCTCCGACTGCGTCCCCCTAACCGTAGTCATAATGATAGTCGCCAACCGGGTCACGAAGAGGCCAATGCGAGTCGCGATGGAGAACGACCCAGACCAGGTGGATGCCGGTCGCCGGACACTGGCGCGATGGATGCTGGGATGCTGGCGGGCACAGGACGATGCCCTGCACCAAACCGCCCTGGACGGCCTGATGCGGTTGGCCTGGTCGGAAGGGGTGATCCTGCTGGTTGGCGAAGGGCTGGCTGGCTGCGTGCAGGCGAATGCACAGGCAGTGCACCAGTCCAGCCAGGATTGGACGCGCGGCCAGGCGGCGGCGGAACTGGGGAGGCGCGCACGCCTGCAGGCGCTGCTGGGCTGCCTGCAACAGGCGGGCGTGGGCACGCTGGTACTCAAGGGCGCGGCGCTGGCGCGATGGTTGTACCCGGCGCCCTACCTGCGCGAATCCTCCGACGTCGATCTGCTGTTCGCCAGCCGCTCCGACGCTTTGCGTGCGGCTACTGCATTGCGCGAACTCGGCTACGCCATGCCCTATCAGGCGGGCCGGTTCCAGCACGAGCTGGCCTGCTGTGGTGAAGGCCTGCCCGATCTGGACCTGCACTGGGCACTGACCGACTGGCCCGCACTGCATCACCTGCCCGGTTTCGACACCCTGCTCGCGGCCTCGATCCCTTTGCCCGGCCTCGGCGCGAACGCCCGCGGACTCGATGCCGCGCACGCCCTGCTCCACGCCTGCGTACACCGCGCCTCCAACCTGGCGGCCGGGCTCGGCGACCGGCTCAAATGGCTGTACGACCTGCACCTGCTGGCTGCCGTGCTGGATCGCGATGCGGAATGGTCACGGTTCACCGCCATCTGCCAGCTGGCACAGGTCTGCGGGATCGTCGATGAAGGCTTGTCCGCGTCGGCCGAGCTGTTCGGCACGGAGGTGCCGGAAGCGGTGGCGCAGTCCCTCGCCGAAGCACGCAGGTCCGAATCGCTGGACGCAAGCCGTCTGTCGGACTGGCGCTATATCCAGAAAAGCAACTTCGCCGCGCTGGAAGGATGGAACAACCGGCTGGCCTGGCTGGGCCAGCGCCTGCTGCCTGCACCCGGGTACCTGCGCGCGCTGTACGGAGAAGACCAGGCCTATCCGCAGCTGCTGTGGCGGCGCGTGCGCCGCGCCGGTTCACGCCTGGCCGGGCGAAGCTGAGGCGCGCTTGAAAGGACGATAGCCGGCGTCGGAGGCCAGCAACGGGGCGCCTTCCAGCTCCACCCACGCATGCGCGCGGAACGCAGCGCCACCCTCGGCGGGAACGCCCAGCTGCAGGACGGGCTGCAGGCCGCGCCGGCGCAGCCAGCCATGCAGCAGCAGCGCGCGTCGCAGGCAGGCGCCTTCGCCCAGGCTGTGCAGGCCGGCAGATCGGAAGAGCG
>JAFLDH010000419.1 GCA_017302505.1 Burkholderiales bacterium | reverse complement strand
GATGCCGCGCAGCTGGCGCGCGTGCGGCGCCGCGGCGGCGGCTGGATGCGCAAGGGGGGAGGCTGGCGATGAAAGAGGACATCGTCGACGACTTCATCCGCCGGCTGCTGGCCATGTCGCCCGGCCTGGCCGACACCGTGGCGCCCATGCTCGAGGCCGAGCTGCGCCGGCAGTGGGGCGGCACCGAGCCCTACGTGGCCAAGCGCCCGGGGCAGTGGAAGCAGCTGGTCATCGGCCAGGCGCTGGCCAGCGGCAGCAGCCTGGCCGATGCCATCGCGCGTGCCGGCGTGTCGCGGGCGCAGGGCTATCGCGTGCTGCAGCGGCCCAACAAGCGCCGGCGCTAGGCCTGGCGGTCGGGCGGGCGTCTCACTTTTCCCCCTGAACGGCCCCGCGGCCGGCTGGCACGCTCGCGCCGCAGCCAGATGAGCCAGGGACCGCCGCCATGCCGATCACCGTACTGATGACCCAAAGCCGCAAGGGCGTGGCCGGGGCCGACCTGCTGGCCGGCCAGCAGTACTCACTGCCCAACGACCTGGCCATCCAGCTCGTCGGCCAGAAGTACGCGGTCGATGTGCATGGCGTCATCGGCCGGGCCACCAATGCCGACGAGCCTATCGGGCTGAGCGTCACGCCCACGCAACTGGCTGCGTCGGCCACGGCCGGCTTGCCTGTGGAGGCTGGCACGCTGCTGCGTGATCCGGTGACCGGGCAGCTGTACGGGCAGAGCGATGGCGTTGGGGGATACGTGCCATTGGGCTCGTCCGCATCGGGAGGTGGCGGGAGTACCGGCGACAGCATCACGGCCACCACGCGCGAAACGCCTGGCGGCAAGCTGCTGACCATCACCACCAACGGCATCACCTGGACCTACGTCTACTCCGGGCCTACGCCAGTGCGCCTGGTGGCTTTCGAGGGCACGGCCTACGAGCTGGGCGTCGACCTGACCGAGAACACCGCCGAGGACTTCGTCGAGGACTCGAACGACAACACCCGCGAAGATGGCGGGGCGGTGAAGTGCTCGCTGGCCACGGCGTGGGCGCTGGAGGCGGCGGCCATCGCGGCCACCATCACGCTCAAGCCAGGCTTCAAGCTGTCCGTCACCGATTGCGCGTCGGTCATCCCCTTCGGCGGCAGTTCGCCGGTCTACAGCCGCGCGATCTGGACGTGGAACGGCCTTCGCTTCGACTACGACTTCACCATCGCAGACGAACGGGAGCCGACGTACAACACGGCGAGCGGCACATCGGGCGACCTGGCCACGCTGGTTGCGGCCAAGGAGTTCCTGCAGCGCAAGCACCAGCGGTGCGAGGTGCAGGTGACGGCCACCGGCGGCGTGGCCGGCACTGCCGCTGGCAACAACTCGTGCCGCGTCAAGCTCAACGGCGTGACCAGCGGCGCCGGCCCGTTCTTGTCGCAGAACCTGGCCGTCAGCCTGACGGACACGCTGCTGTGGAACCCCAAGAAGACGCTGATCCCGCTGTCCAACAGCGCGCAGATCTCGATGGCCGCGTCGTCGGGCGACGGTACCGCGTCGCAGAACACGCTGGTTTTGCCGGCCATCAATGCGCTGACAACGGACTTCACCTTCGCGCTTTACAACGTGCAGGGCGCGAACGCTTCGCTGTTCACGATGCGCCGCTTCGCGCTGCGGCTGCACACCCGGGGCTGACCGATGGGCGCCTTCCCTGGGTTCCTGTTGCGCAAGGCGAGCACGCCTGCCGCCAACACCTACCAGCCGATCAGTCGTCGCCTGTTCGCCATCGCCACCTCGAACGGCTCAATGGAGCACGAGGACCTGACGCTGAACGGCGATGAACCGTCTGCCGGGTCGAACTTCTACCCGAACTGGGTGTCGGGCGCGAGCTACACGGCCAACTCCAGCATCGTGCGCCGCAATGGCGCCCAGTGGCATTGCGCCGTGTCGAATAACGACACCGTGTTCGACGAGGCCAAGTGGCACGAGTTGCGCCCGCTGTCGTACTTCGCCGCAGGGTGGTTCGACCCGCGCAAGCGCAGCAGCGGCAAGACCGCCGCCGATGTGTACGACACCCTGCGGGCCGACAACCCGGCCATCCGTCTGCACGCCTACTGCTATGTCACAGCGGCTTACGACGGCACCAGCGACTCCTTCGGCATCCCGGCCAAGGCGTGGCTGGATGCGAACAACGGCTGGCTCTACAGCGTCGCCGGTGGCAGCGGCGCGTCCAACCTCGTCGCCAACGTGCGCAACGCTGCCGTCAAGTCGGTGAACATCACGACCTGGGGGCCGCGCGATTCGGACGGACTGACCTTCGCGGAGTGGAACGCCGCCCAGCACGCCGTGGATGCGGACTGGGCTGGGCGCCGCTGGAATTGGGCGGTAGACGACTCGCACAGCGACGTGGCGCGGGCCACCGCCGACGGGGACTACTTCAACCAGGCCGTGTTCCCGGTCAACGCGCAGGGCACGGGCTACTGGGACACGGTCAGCTCGACCACCAGCACCGCCAACCTGGCCGCCATCCAGGACGGTATCCGGGCCTACTTCAACGCGCTGCGCAGGTTCAACCCCGGCACCAAGGTCATCAGCAACCAGGGGCCGCAGGGCAAGCAGCCCGCCAGCTGGCGGCAAGCGGCAGCAGACCATTACCTGCTGGAGGGAACGCTGGGCGCCGACTATGCCCCGGAGCACGCATACGACAACGCCTGGCTGCAGCAGTTCATCTACGAGTTGCCGCAGCATGTGTACCCCACCGCCAAGAGCCGCAGCATGCCGGTGTGGATCTCGTGCAAGCCGTTCGACAAGGCTGCCACGCCGGCGACGCAGCCCTTCCGGCAGGACATCCTCTATGCGCTGTCCACGGTGCTGCTGACCGAAGGCCTGTTCTGCTGGACGGACGATTCGCTGGCGGTGGGCGCCCGCAGCCGCCGCTACATCCCCGAGTACGACTGGCAGATCGGCGTGCCCATCGAGGGGCAGCCGACAGCCGCATGGTCGGATGGCATCTGGAAGCGCGAGTACAAGGCCGGGCTGGTGCTGGTGTACCCCCGGCTGGACAAGGACGCCGGCTGGGATGCCGCGCCCGACAAGGTGGTGACGCTGCCGGCGGGCTCGTGGCTGGACGCTGCCGGCCAGCCGGTGACGCAGATCACCATGAAGGTGCGCAGCGGCGCCATCTTGCGCAGGGCCTGACATGACCACCCCCACCACCCTGCGCGCCGGCGACACCTACAGCGCACTCATCCCCCTGAGCGACTACCCGGCCACGTCTGGCTGGGTGCTCAAGGCCCGCTTCACGCCACGCGCCACGGGCACGGCCATCGACATCACCGGCACCGCCGAGGGTGCCGACCATCGCCTGACCGTTGCCGCGGCCACCACGGCCAACTGGCCGGCCGGCGCCTACAGCGCTGCGCAGTGGGTGGAGAAGGGTGCCGAGATCCACACCGTGGCCACCGGGCAGCTGACCATCCTGCCCAACCTGCGCACCGCCCCGGCCGGCACCGACACCCGCAGCCCCGCCCGCCAGGCACTCGACGCGGCCGAGGCCGCGCTGGTGGCCTACGGCGCCAAGGCCTACCTGCAGCAGCACGCCATCGGCGACCGCCTGCACCGCTTCCACACCCCGGGCGAGTTCCTCGCCTTCGTGTCCAAGCTGCGCGCCCAGGTGCGGGCCGAAGAGCGCGCCGAGCGCGTGGCCCAGGGCCTGTCGCCGCGCAACCGCCTGCTGGTGCGCTTCACCGGCCGTTGATCACCACCGCACGCACCATGGCCCTGTTGCAATCCCGCGTCCTGGAAGGCTTTCTGTCCACCCGCCCTGGCGGCCTGCGCGTGGCCGCCGGCCGCGCCGGCGTGGTGGCCGAAAACGCACCGCGCCCCGCCATGCCCGTGCGTCGCCTGCAGCGGCGCAGCTACGCCAGTGCGCAGGTGACGCGCCTGACCGAAGGCTGGACCACCGTCAACCACAGCGCCAACACCGAGCTGCATGCCGCGGTGGACATCCTGCGCGCCCGCGCCCG
>JAFLDH010000418.1 GCA_017302505.1 Burkholderiales bacterium | reverse complement strand
GGCCTGGCGGTGCTGCCCTTCGTGGCCGACGGCTACATCGTCTACATGGCCTGCCTCGTGGCAGTGACGACGATCAGCGTGGTGGGGCTGAACATCCTCACCGGCTACACCGGGCTGCTGTCGATCGGCCATGCGGCCTTCAACGGCGTGGGCGCCTTCGCCTGTGCGGTGGCCGCCACGCGCTGGGGCCTGCCCTTCTGGCTGGCCATCCCCTTCGGCGGGCTGGTGGCGGCGGCCGCCGGCGTGCTGGTGGGCCTGCCCAGCCTGCGCATCAAGGGGTTGTACCTGGCCATCGCCACGCTGGCGGCGCAGTTCATCTTCCTGTTCATCGTGCAGCACTGGGAGTCGGTGACCGGCGGCGATCGCGGCCTGCAGGTGCCCTCGCCACAGCTGGGCAGTCTGCGGCTGGACAGCGACTTCCGGCTGTACTGGCTGATCGTGCCGGTGGCGGTGGCCATGTGCGTGTTCGCGGCGAACCTGTTCCGCACGCGCATCGGCCGCGCCTTCATCGCCGTGCGCGAGCGCGACTACAGCGCCGAGGTGCTGGGCATCGACCTGCTGCGCACCAAGCTGCTGAGCTTTGCGCTCGCCTCGTTCTATGCCGGCATCGCTGGCGCGCTGATGGCCTACTTCTTTCGCGTGGTGAACCCCGAGCAGTACGGCTTCAGCTCGTCGATCCTGCAGCTGACCGCGGTGATCGTCGGCGGCCTGGGCTCGATCCTCGGTTCGGTGCTGGGCAGCCTGTTCATGGTGGCGCTGCCCGAGCTGCTGAAGGGCCTGGCCACCGCGCTGGCCGGCGCCGACGCCGCCAAGGTGGCAGTGCTGCTGGCCTCGGCCCGCGAGCTGGTGTTCGGCCTGCTGATCGTCGGTTTCCTGCTGTTCGAGCCCTTCGGCCTGGCCGAGATCGTGCGTCGCACCCGCGCCCGTCTGGCGGTGTGGCCGTTCCGCAGCTGAGGCTAGGCACGATGAGCCTGCTCAGCAATCACCTCATCGTCGTCACCGGCGCGGCACGCGGCATCGGCCGGGCGATCGCCGAGGCCAGTGCCCGCGACGGCGCCACCGTCGTGCTGGTCGACCGGCTGGCCGACGAGCTGACCAGCACCGCTGCCTCGCTGCGCGCCGATGGCCTGGCCGTCGAGGCGCGGGTCTGTGAGCTCGGCGACGCATCGGCGGTGAAGGCGCTTTTCGACAGCATCGTCGCCAGCCACGGCCGCATCGACGGACTGGTGAACAACGCCGGCACCACCGTCTACGGCGGTGCGCTGGACACCTCGCTGGACAGCCTGATGCAGGTGCTGCACATGCACCTGGCGCCCACGCTGCTGTGCGCGCAGGCGGCCGTGCCGCACATGCGCGCGGCAGGGCGCGGCCGCATCGTCAACATGGCCTCGGCCGCGGCCGAAGCCGCGGTGACGCGGCTCTTCGCCTACTCGATGGCCAAGGCCGCGCTGGTGTCGCTGACCCGCCACCTGGCGGCCGAACTGGGCGGCCAGGGCATCACCGTCAACGCACTAGCCCCCGGGCCGGTGCTGACCGAGGCGTTGCGCCGCAACCAGAACGCGGCCGTGCAGCAGGCGCTGCGCGACGGCATCCCGATGGACCGCTTCGCCGAGCCCGATGAAGTGGCCGGCGCCGCAGTGTTCCTGCTGTCCGATCGCTCGGCCTACGTCAACGGCCATGTGCTGGCCGTGGATGGCGGCCTGCTGGCCACCCGCACCCGTCTGGACCGCCTCGCCCCTGCCACCTGAAGCCGCCCCACCCACGAAGGAGACAAGACCATGACACCTACCCGCCGCCAATCGCTGAAGTGGATCGCCGCCAGCACCCTGCTCGCACCCGCGCTGCCCGCGCTGGCCCAGGGCAACGACATCGTCTTCGGCGCCACGCTGCCACTGTCCGGGCCCTTCGCCGCGGTGGCGAAGGACCAGCTCGAAGGCATGAAGGACTACTTCGACTACCTGAACGCCAAGGGCGGCATCCGCGGCCGCAAGGTGCGCTTCATTGCCGAGGACACGCAGTACAAGGTAGACCAGGCCATCGCCGCGTGGAAGAAGTTCATGGCCTCCGACAACCCGGTGGCGGTGTTCGGCGACGGCACCGGCTTCGTGCGCGCCTCGGCGCAGGAGAACAACGAGCGCTACAAGGTGCTGATGACCTCCACCTCCTATGCGTCCGACCTGGAGGACCCGGCCAAGTACGGCTACCACTTCATGAGCGGGCCCAACTACAGCGAGGCGGTGGACGTGCTGCTGCAGTACGTCAAGACCAACTACAAGGGCGGCGGCAAGCCGAAGCTGGCGGTGATCCACAGCGCCAGCGAGTTCGGCCGAGACCCGCTGGCGCACCTGAAGAAGCGCGCCGACGCGCTGGGCATCGACGTGGTGCTGGTGCTGGAGATGAAGTTCAGCGGCACCGACGTGGCCGCCGAGACCATCAAGCTGCGCCAGGCCCGGCCCGACTACACGCTGATCCACGGCTTCGGCGGCGCGCCGATCTTCCTGGAGGTGATGAAGCTGGCCAAGGACTACGGCCTGCAGACCCAGTTCATGGGCACCTTCTGGGAAAGCTCGCGCACGCTGATGAAGCGCGCCGGCCCGGCCGCCGACGGCTTCCTCGGTGTCAGCAACTACGCCTGGGTGACCACCGGTGCCAACGCGCCGATGCTGAAGGCGATCGACGAGATCAAGCGCAAACGCGACCCCAAGTACGACGGCGTGCCCGACATCTACTACATGCAGGGCTGGATGTCGGCCATGCTGATGGCCAAGGCCGCCGAGGAGGCGCTGGCCCAGGGCAAGCCGCTCACCGGTGAAGGCCTGCGCGACGCGCTGCGCGCCACCAAGAACTGGGACACCGGCGGCGTGATCGGCGCGCCGGTCACCTTCGTCAACAACAGCATCCCGCTGGCCCAGGTGGTGCGCTTCGAGGCCGCCAAGGACTTCGTGCCCACGCCGGTGTCCGGCTGGATCAACGTCGACCGGATGTAGGCGCCGCCGCCATGGAGCTTGCGCTGCAGGTCAGCAGCCTGGACGTGACCTACCAGGGCGTGCTGCAGGTGCTGCAGGGCCTGTCGCTGCGCGTGCCGCGCGGCCAGGTGGTAGCGCTGCTGGGCTCCAACGGTGCCGGCAAGACCACCACGCTGAAGGCGGTGACCGGGCTGCTGCCGCTGGAAAAAGGCGCCATCAGCGGCGGCAAGGTGATGTTCGACGGCCGCGACACCACGCGCCTGGCCCCGCACCTGCTGGCACGTCGCGGCCTGTACCACGTGCGCGAGGGCCGGCAGCTGTTCACCGACATGACGGTGGAGGAAAACCTGATCGCCGCCTGCAACGCGCTGGGCGGCCGGCATGCGCCGCCGAAGGATTTCGACGAGGTCTACGGCTACTTTCCGCCACTGCGGTCCCGGGCCCGCGACATCTGCGGCTATCTGAGCGGGGGCGAGCAGCAGATGCTGGCCATCGGCCGTGCGCTGGTGGCCAAGCCTTCGCTGATCGTGCTGGATGAGCCGTCGCTGGGGCTGGCGCCGAAGGTGGTGGCCGAGATCTTCGGCACCCTGCGGCGCATCAATCAGAGCACCGGCGTGTCGATGCTGGTGGTGGAGCAGAACGCACGCGTGGCGCTGGCCCATGCCGACCATGCCTACATCCTGGAGGCCGGGCGCATCGTGCTAGAGGGGCCGGCCACCGACCTGGCCGACAACCCGGAGGTGAAGAGCTTCTACCTGGGCGGTGCGTCGGCCGCCGGCGGGCGCAAGAGCTTCCGCGACGTCAAGCACTACCGGGCTGCCAAGCGATGGCTGAGCTGAACGACGACACGCTGTTGCAGCGCCTGGCCTGGCGGGCCGGTGCACACCAGCAGGCCACGGCCTTCCTGCAGAAGCGCCACGGCGTCTGGCGTGCCTGGCGCTGGTCCGAGGTCGCAGCCGAGGTGCACGCGCTGGCCGCCGGGCTGCAGGTCGCCGGGCTGGCGGCCGGCGAGGCGGTGGGCATCGCCTGCGGC
>JAFLDH010000417.1 GCA_017302505.1 Burkholderiales bacterium | reverse complement strand
CTGGCACGGGCGAAGCCCTGCGGGTCGGCGCGGCAGCCGCTGCTGAGCGCGCCGCGCGGCTGCGACACCAGATAGTCCTCGCCGCTGCGCAGATCGGTCAGCACCATGTCGATGGCGCAATCGCGCGTCGTGCCGCGCGGCCGCATCAGCAGGCCGGCCAGGCGCCGCCCGGCCGCCTGCTGGCGCTGCACCACCTGGGCCAGCAGCGCGTCAATGTCGCACGCGCCATCGGCCAGGATGGCCGCGGCCGGCATGACCAGGGCTTCGCTCATCAGCGACTTCGTTGCGTCGTTATTGATCATGGTACATAGCGATTTCTCTCGGTCATCGTACCCCTTGGAGTTCCGAGGAGCAGGGAATCAATATGTATACTGATGCATAACGATGGTCTCGCTCCCTTCGCCGATGCGATTGTTCCGCCGAATCCGACTGCCGGGCCTGCTCTTCGCGGGGCTGCTTGCGCTGGCGGCGCAGGCCGCGGAACTCACCGTGTCTGCCGCTGCCAGCCTGACGCAGGCGCTGCGTGAGATCGCACCGCTGTTCGAGGCGGCCTCGCCCGGTACCCGATTGCAGCTGAACTTCGGCGCTTCGGGTGCGCTGCTGGCACAAATCGCCAGGGGTGCGCCGGCCGATGTCTTCTTTAGCGCCGACCAGGAGACGATGGACCAGGCGCAGGCGCGGGGGCTGTTGCGTGCCGGACACCGCCGCGACGTGGTGTCGAACTCGCTAGTCGTCATCGTGCCGGCCACGGCCCGCCGGCCACCGGCCTTGCTGCAGGACCTGACGCAGCCGGACTTCGCGCGCATCGCCATCGGCCTGCCCGCCAGCGTGCCTATGGGCCGCTATACCAAGGGCGCGCTGGAAAGCGCCGGCCTGTGGAGCCTGATCGAGCCGAAGACGGTGGGTGCCCAAGTTCCGCGCCAGGCGCTGGACTATGTGGCGCGCGGCGAGGTCGATGCTGGCTTCGTCTATGCCACTGATGCGGCCGGCCTGCCAGGCAAGGTCAGGGTGGCCTTCACGGTGCCGACGACCGTGCCGATCCGCTACCCGGTGGCCACGCTGGCCGCCGCGCCCAACCCGGCCGCCGCGACGAAGTTCGTCGACTTCCTGTTCACGCCGCAGGCGCAGGCGGTGTTTGCCCGCCAGGGCTTCGGCAAGCCCTGAAGTCGCGGATGGCGGGTGATGGGGGACGCCTGGATTGCCTTGTCGCTGACGCTGAAGGTGGCCGGCTGGGCCACCGCGCTGAACCTGTTGATGGGCGTGGGCGTCGGCTTCGCGATGGCGCGGCTGCGCTTTCCGGGGCGTGACCTGCTCGACGCGCTGCTGACGCTGCCGATGGTGATGCCGCCCACCGTGCTGGGCTACTACCTGCTGGTGCTGATCGGCAGCCAGGGCGTGATCGGCGCCTGGCTGCTGCAGCACTTCGGCATCCGGTTGATCTTCACCTGGCAGGCGGCGGTGATTGCCGCCACCATCGTGTCCTTTCCGCTGGTGTTCAAGGCGGCACGGGCCGCCTTCGAGACGGTGGACCCGCAGCTGGAAGATGCCGCCCGCACGCTGGGCAGCGGCGAGTGGGCGGTGTTCTTCCGCGTATCGCTGCCGCTGGCCTGGCGCGGCATCCTGGCCGGCCTGCTGCTGGCCTTCGCGCGCGCGCTGGGAGAGTTCGGCGCCACGCTGATGGTGGCCGGCAGCATCCGCGGCAAGACGCAGACGCTGTCGATCGCCGTCTACGAGGCCGTGCAGGCCGGCCAGGACGACACCGCCAACTTCCTGGTGGCGGTGACCTCGATCACCTGCATCGCCGTGCTGCTGAGTGCCGGCCGGCTGGTGCCGGGCCGGGTGGCGGCCAGGGCCTGAAGCCGATGCCCGCGCCACCGGTCTGGGACGTGCGCTTGCGCCGGCAGCTGCGGCAAGCCGACAGCCGCTTCGATCTGGACCTGGCCTTCAGCAGCGACGCGGCGCGCGTGGTGCTGTTCGGGCCCTCCGGTGCGGGCAAGACGCAGGCGCTGCGCCTGATTGCCGGCATCGCGCGGCCCGACGATGGCCGGGTGGCGGTGGTCGGCCGGGTGCTGTACGACCGCGCTGCCGGTGTGTCGCTGTCGGCGCCGCAGCGCCGCCTGGCCACGATGTTCCAGGACTACGCGCTGTTTCCGCACCTGACGGTGCGGCAGAACGTCGCCTATGCCGTCCAGCCGGGCTGGCGCAACCCCTCGCGCCGCCTGCGCGATCCCAAGGCCGAAAGCTGGATCGAGCGCTTCGGGTTGCAGCCGGTGGCCGAGCATTACCCGCACCAGCTGTCCGGCGGCCAGCGCCAGCGCACCGCACTGGCCCGCGCGCTGGTCACCGAGCCGGCGGCGCTGCTGCTGGACGAGCCCTTTGCCGCGCTGGACCGCGGGTTGCGCCGCCAGTTGCGTGCCGAGTTGCTGCAGCTGCAGCAGGCGCTGCACCTGCCGATGCTGTTGATCACGCACGACGAGGAGGACCTCGAGGTCCTGGCCGAGCAGGTGGTCGAGCTGTCGGCTGGCAAGCGGGTGCTGCGTGATCCCGCCGATGCGCGCGCCGCTATGCTGCGCTGAGCCTTGCTGTTGCACGCCCGGACATGCCCGCCTCCTCGCGCCCCCCCCGATCGGCCCCGCGGCGCGTGGAGCTGCAGGGCGCGTTGTGGTTGTCGGTGGGCGGGCAGGACCTGGGTGGTCCGCAGCGCGTCGGTTTGCTGCGCGCCATCGCCGAGCACGGCACGCTGACGGCGGCGGCGCAGGCGCTGGGCATCAGCTACAAGGGCGCCTGGGATGCGCTGAACGCGATGAACCAGCAGGCCGGCCAGCCGCTGGTGGAGCGCGTCACCGGCGGCCGGGGTGGCGGCTCCACCCGGCTGACGCCGCATGCGCAGCGCCTGGTCGAGCGCTATGCGCAGATCGAGGCGGTGCACCAGCGCTTCATGCGCCAGCTGAGCGACAGCGCAATGAACCTGGACGAGCCCTTTTCGCTGCTGAAGGTGTTGAACATGAAGACCAGCGCGCGCAACCAGTGGCTGGGCGTGGTGAGCGCGATCCGCGCCGGCGCTGTCAACGACGAGGTGGAACTGCAACTGCCCGGCGGCGCGCGGCTGGTGGCCATCATCACCCGCGACAGCACCGAGGCGCTGGGCCTGCGGCTGAAGCAGAACGTGATCGCGTTGGTCAAGGCCCCGGCCGTGCTGCTGGCCAGCGGGATGGGCGCCGGCCAGCTGTCGGCACGCAACCGCTACGAAGGCCGCGTGCAGCAGGTCTCGCCCGGCGCGGTGAATGCCGAAGTCACGGTGCACACCGACGACGGCCTGGCGGTGGTGGCCATCGTCAACCAGGCCTCGGTGGCCACGCTGGGGCTGGCGCCGGGCGCGGCCGTCAGCGTGCTGTTCCAGGCCTCGGACGTGATCCTGGCGACCACGCCCTGAGTGCGTGGCGCCTCAGGGCGCGTCGAGTGTCTTCCACCGACCCTGCGCATGGCGTTGCAGCCCGGCGCCCTCGAAGCGCCACAGGTGCAGCCAGCCATGGTCCACCAGCTGGCGCACCACCGCATGCCGCGCCAGCACCGCGTCGATGCGCTCGGCCGGCGCGTCGATGACGACGGTCAGGCGCAGCGGCTCGTGCACCCAGCGGGTGCCGTCGTGCAGCGACTGCCGCGCCAGGCCGATGCGCAGGTCGCCGCCGTTGCCTTCGAACACACCGAGATGGCCGCCGACCACGTTGTGCAGCAGCTTGTTGCCGCTGCCCAGGCGATCGGGCTCGCAGGTCGAGGCGTGGTACTGCCAGTTGATCCAGTGCGTGACCAGCATCGGCGCGGTCATCAGCAGCTCCAGCAGGCTGCCGTCGGCATCGGCTGCGGCGTCGTAGTCGTGCAGGAAGGTGCGGCCGTCCAGCACCAGCCCGCGGCTGCGCTGGCGCGGCGCGATCAGGAAGCTGGCATTGCCGGCCAGGCCCCATTCGGGCCGCGTCTGCGCGCCGTCGTTGGCGCGGCGCTGCAGCTGCGTGCGCAGTGCGTCGTGGTCGCTGCGCGGG
>JAFLDH010000416.1 GCA_017302505.1 Burkholderiales bacterium | reverse complement strand
GCAATACTAGCGCGACCGGACGGCGGACCGTACGCCCCGGTAGGTTCGGGCGGGGTTCAGCGGACGGGGCCGCTGACCACCAGCGATTCCAGGTCGTAGCCCATCGCCTCGGCCTGCGCCTTCAGCGCCTCGAAACGCGCGCGCTCCATCTCCGGCGTGCGCGACAGGATCCACAGGTAGTCCCGCCCCGGCTCGCCGACCATCGCCCACTGGTAGTCCGGATCCAGCGCGATCACCCAGTAGTCGGCCCAGGTCAGCGGCAGCCACGACAGCCAGTCCGGCGCGAACCGCACCTCCAGCCGACCGGGGTGGTCGGGGTCGCGGCGGGCCACGCCGTCCGCCTCCAGCACCTCGCCGTCCCCTGTCGCGCAGCGGTTGGAGACGCCGACCAGATCGTCGTCGCGCAGGGTGTACTGCGCGATCACCTCGCCGGTGCACTTGCGCTGGAAGAACATCGGCAGCCGGGCGATCTCGTGCCACTCGCCTGCGTAGCGGGTGATGTTCAGGGTCTCGACCGAGGTGACCTCGGCGGGGTCGGCCGCCTGCGCAGCGGCAGACAGGGACAGCCAGGCGCCGAGAAGGAGCATGACCGCACGATCGAAGCGTCCCATGGCGTCCTCCCGGGCCGCGGCGGCGCGGCGGGTCGATCTTAGCGCATGGGCGCCGACCGCAAGCGCCGCCTGATCGGCGCGGGGCGGTGAAGTCGGCAATCGGCCGCGATCCCGCCGCCGCAGTGGGACATGCTTGCGCCGCCATCGAAAGCCCGCACTGCGGCGCGGCTGTTTCATGTCTCGGTCACGGCAGCGGCACCGAACTGCCGCTGGGGATCATCACCGGCGGCTGACGTGGGATCAGGAGCGGCTGAGGCTGTGCGCCGAATGCTGATTCTGGGGCTGAGGGGCGTCTTGTACTTGCGACAGGGACTGTGCCCGCTGGGACTGCGCCAGTGTGTCTCGTGCCAGGTCCGCCTTCGCCAGCCACTCGCCCGGCGTGGCGGCCGAGGCGGTATCGCGCGGCACCGCGAGTCCGTTCGCATGTGGGTCGGGATTGTCGGATTTGCCCGCGATGCAGAGAAGCTCGCCCCCACGCTGTGTCGGCGTGGACGTATTCATGCCGATGCCGACGATCTCCTTCCAGCCCATCTGCGCCGCGACGCAGGTCGCATAAGCCGCCATCTGCGCCCTGACCTCGGGGGGCTGCTGCGCCATGGATGGCAGCTGGCGTTCGGACGCCTGTGCGTAGAGGGACTGGCTTTGCAGGCTTGCTTGGTCCGGTGCAGGACTCTTGCCAGGCGTCGCTGCGCCTTGGGGGGGGATCCAGTGCAGGTGGCGACTTCAGGTCGGGATTCCCCTTGTTCGGGCCGACCTGAGGGCCCTTCAGATGGGTCAGCCACTTCTGTCGATCTTCGGTGTCGTACGCCCGGAGCTGGCCATCCGGGTCCAGGATGAAATGGGTGACATCCTTCCTCTTGTCGAATTGCTTCTTTGCCAGGTCCCAGTCGGGTTCCGATGGCAGTCGATTCGCCGCGACCGCTTGGCTCTTCGAGACGCCGTCCTTGAGCTCGACTTCCTTGACGTGGGCCTTCGGGTGGTTGTGCACGATCCCGACCACGTTCTGTTTGCCCCCCGCTTCCGCGAACGCAGCGGTCAGCGTGGTCTGCGAGGTCTGGTTGTCCGTGTAGAGCCTTGTCGCCTTGAGCGTGTCGCCGTCGCGGTAGATCAATGCCGCGTACTCGACGTCATCGTGGCTCTGTTCGAGCTCGCCCTTTTCATTGGTGGTCGTACCGTCCTTGGCCTTGATGGTGCCGGCAATTTCGAATGCCAGTTCCTTCACGCGCAATTCTTCGGTTGCCGATAGCGGCTTGGATTCCCCGACAGGGGGCGCTTCCGGGGTTTGTTGCTTCTGCTTGACCGGCTCCGCGCTCGCGGGCGTCCCGGCTTCTTCCTGCGGCCCCTTGTTCATGCACACTCCCCCCGACGAGGTTCCTTCCTGAGTCCGCGGTGAGCATATCACTCGGTTCCGAGGCCAGATCGTGGGCCAGGTCGAGCGACGTCAGCCCGCCGGCGCGTCGCCCTTCAACGCCCGCACCACCACGCCCTTGATCGTCAGCCCCTGCACCAGGATCGAGAACACCACCACGACGTAGGTCAGCGCCAGCAGCAGGTCGCGTGCGGGGCCGGCGGGCAGGGACAGCACCAGCGCCACCGAGATGCCGCCGCGCAGGCCGCCCCAGGTCAGCACCTTCCACGCGCCGGCGGGCAGGCGGAACACCCGCGGCATCGCCGCCACCGGCAGGCCCACGGCCAGCAACCGCGCCAGCAGGGCGATCACGATCGTCACCAGCCCCGCGGTCAGCGTCTGCATGTCGAACGCGATCACCACGATTTCCAGCCCCAGCAGCACGAACAGCACCGCGTTGAGGATCTCGTCCAGCAGCTCCCAGAACAGGTCGACGTGGTGCCGCGTGGTGTCCGACATCGCGTAAGCGCGACCCTGGTTGCCGACGATCAGCCCGGCCACCACCATCGCCAGCGGCCCGGAGACATGCACCATGCTCGCCAGCTCGTAACCGCCCAGCACCCCGGCCAGGGTCAGCAGCACCTCGACCTGGTAGTTGTCGATGCTGCGCAGCATCACGAACATCGCGAGTCCCAGCACGCCGCCCAGCAGCAGCCCGCCGCCGGCCTCGTGCATCAGCAGCATCGCACCTTCGCCCACGCCCGGCACCTCGCCGCGCGTGGCCATCGTCAGCAGCAGCGAGAACAGCACCACGCCTACGCCGTCGTTGAACAGCGACTCGCCGGAGACCACGAGATTCACGCTGCGCGGCGCGCCCGCGGACTTGAGGATGCCGATCACCGCGATCGGGTCGGTCGGCGAGATCAGCGCACCGAACACCAGGCAGTAGCCCAGCGACAGCTCCAGCCCCACCATCGGCAGCAGCCAATGCAGCCCGAAGCCGACGATCGCCGTCGACAGCGCGGTGCCCGCCACCGCCAGCAGCCCCACCTGCCAGCGATGCGCCCGCAGCTCGCTCAGGTCGATGTGCAGCGCGCCGGCGAACAGCAGCAGCGACAGCATCCCCTCCATCAGCAGGTCGGAGAAGTCGATCGAGCGCAGCATCGCCGCCTCGTATTCGCGCAACGCGCCGAATCCCAGCCGGTCCAGCACGATCAGCCCCAGCGACAGCAGCAGCGCCACCGCCATCACCCCGATGGTGGTCGGCAGCCCGATGAACCGGTGGTTGACGTAGGCCAGCAGCGCGGTGAGCACCAGGCAGACGACGGCGATCTCGAACATCGGTTTCCCCCGCGCCGCAGACACGGGCGCAACCCCGGAAGTTTACCCGCCGGTGCCACGCGCTCGCCCGTGCGCGGGTGCCCGCGCCCCCACGCAGATGTGCTCGCACGGGCCCTCTGTCGCGGCGGACCTTCCTGCAGGAGCGCCGGCTTCCAACAGCCGAAGGCTGGTCAAGGCGCGACTCGAACCGCGGCATGCCTCATCCGTGGGAGCGACGGGAGTCGCGACAAACCACCGAGCCTGCCCGACCTGTCATCCCGAGCCACCGGCGAGGGACCTGCCTGCCGCCGCCCCGCACCACACCCCCCGCGTTGCCCCTCCAACCCGCACCGTTGCCCCTTTCTGGCGCAGCGTTGCCCCTCCGACCGCCAACGCTGCCCCTTTTACCGGCAACGATGCCGCTTTTTTCGCCATCGCGATCGCCGAAAAGGGGCAACGCCGGCCCTCGAACGGGCAACGCTGCCGTTTTTTCCGCCACGCGTGCCCCTTTCCGGGCCGACGTTGCCCCTAGAACCCGCACGCCTGCCCCAATTTGGTGCAACGCTGCCGGTCCGAGGTCCAACGCTGCCCCTTTCACTGGCAACGCTGCCGCTTTTTTCGCCATCGATGGCCCTCCGACGTGCAACGTTGCCCCTTTGACCGGCAACGCTGCCGCTTTTTTCGCCATCGATGCCCCACCAACCGGCAACGCCGCCCCGCACGAGCGCACCCGGGCACGCCCGAGCGCCGCCCGTGGCCGCATCCGCAC
>JAFLDH010000415.1 GCA_017302505.1 Burkholderiales bacterium | reverse complement strand
CGCGGCCGCCACGCCGCGCCCGGCCACCAGCGAGGCGCCCTGGGTGCGCCGCCTGCTGATCGGCGTGGCGCTGGCCTTCCTGACGCTGTTCCTCTTCGTGCCGCTGGTGGCGGTGTTCTTCGAGGCCTCCAAGAAGGGCTGGGACGTCTACCTGGCGGCCATTGTCGAGCCCGACGCGCGCTCGGCCATCCTGCTGACGCTGACCGCCGCGGCCATCAGTGTGCCGATGAACCTGGTGTTCGGCATCAGCGCGGCCTGGGCGATTGCCAAGTTCGATTTCCGCGGCAAGAACCTGCTGCTGACGCTGATCGACCTGCCCTTCAGCGTCAGCCCGGTGATCGCCGGCCTGATCTACGTGCTGGTGTTCGGCCTGCAGGGCTGGTTCGGTGGCTGGCTGCAGGAACACGATCTGAAGGTCATCTTCGCCGTGCCGGGCATCGTGCTGGCCACGGTGTTCGTCACCTTCCCCTTCGTGGCCCGCGAACTGATCCCGCTGATGCAGGCGCAGGGGCAGGAGCAGGAGGAGGCCGCGCGCGTGCTCGGCGCCAGCGGCTGGCAGATGTTCTGGCGCGTCACGCTGCCCAACGTGAAGTGGGCGCTGCTCTACGGCGTGATCCTGTGCAACGCGCGGGCGATGGGCGAGTTCGGCGCGGTCAGCGTGGTGTCCGGCCACATCCGCGGCCAGACCAACACCATGCCGCTGCACATCGAGATCCTCTACAACGAATACCAGTTTGCCGCGGCCTTCGCGGTCGCCTCGCTGCTGGCGCTGCTGGCGCTGGTGACGCTGGGGCTGAAGTACATCGTCGAGCAGCGTGTCAAGGACCAGAAGCGTGCCGTCGGCGACCGCTCGGAGTAAGCCATGAGCATCGAGATCCGCAACCTGAACAAGCGCTTCGGCGCCACCGTCGTCTGCGACGACCTGAACCTGGACATCCCGGCCGGCGAGCTGGTGGCGCTGCTGGGGCCTTCGGGCTCGGGCAAGACCACGCTGCTGCGCATCATCGCCGGGCTGGAGGTGCCGGACACCGGCGAGGTGCGCTTCCACGGCGAGGACGCCACCCACAGCACGGTGCGCGAGCGCAACGTCGGCTTCGTGTTCCAGCACTACGCGCTGTTCAACCACATGTCGATCTTCGAGAACGTGGCCTTCGGGCTGCGCGTGCGGCCGAAGGAGCGCCGGCCCTCGGAGCGCGAGATCAAGTCCAAGGTGATGGAACTGCTGAAGCTGGTGCAGCTGGACTGGGTGGCCGACCGCTACCCGCACCAGCTGTCGGGCGGGCAGCGCCAGCGCATCGCGCTGGCCCGTGCGCTGGCGGTGGAACCGAAGGTGCTGCTGCTGGACGAGCCCTTTGGCGCGCTGGACGCCAAGGTGCGCAAGGAACTGCGCCGCTGGCTGCGCCGGCTGCACGACGAGATGCACGTCACCAGCGTGTTCGTCACCCACGACCAGGACGAGGCGATGGAAGTCGCCGACCGCATCGTGGTGATGAACCAGGGCCGCATCGAGCAGCAGGGCAGCCCGGACGAGGTCTACGACCATCCGGCCAGCCCCTTCGTGCTGCAGTTCCTGGGCGACGTGAACCTGTTCCACGGCCGTTTCGGCCATGCGCCGGGCGGCGTCGAGGCGGCGGCCGACACGGTCTATGTGCGCCCGCACGAGCTGGACATCGTGGCCGCGGCCGAAGCCGGGGCCTTGCCGGTGACGCTGTCGCAGGTGCTGACGGTGGGCGCGCAGACGCGCATCGAATTCAAGCGCGACGACGACGGCAGCTATGTCGACGTCGAGATGCCGCGCAGCGAGTTCGCGGCGCTGCGCCAGCGGCTGGACCTGCGCAGCGGCAGCCGCGTGCACCTGCGCGCACGCCGCGTGACGCGCTTTGCGCCGGGGCAGGCACCGCAGGTGGAACTGCCCGATCCGGCAGCGATGATCTGAGCGTTGCCGGCCTTCCGCGCCGGCTCAGATCTCGAAGCGGCTGCCGGGCGCCTGCGCCAGCGCCTGATCCACCAGCGCGCGCGTCAGCGGCGGCGTGAAGGTGCGGATGAAGTCGTAGGCGTAGCCGCGCAGGAAGGCGCCGCGGCGCACCGCCACGCGGGTCATGTTGCTGGCGAACAGGTGCCGCGCATCGATGGCGCGCAGGCCCGCGTCACGGGTCTCGTCGAAGGCCATCGACGCGATGATGCCCACGCCCATGCCCAGCTCCACGTAGGTCTTGATGACGTCGGCATCCATCGCCGACAGCACCAGGTTCCAGGCCAGCCCGCGGCGGCGGAAGGCTTCGTCGATGTGCGTGCGGCCGGTGTAGCCTGGCTCGTAGGTGATGATCGGGTGGCGCGCCAGCACCTCCAGCGTCAGCGGCTCGCCGCGCTCGGCATGCTGGGCCAGCGCATGGCCCTGGGGCACCACCACCGCATGCGTCCAGCGGTAGCTGGGCAGGGCCACCAGGTCCTCGTATTCGGACAGCGCCTCGGTGGCCACGCCGATGTCGGCCTCGCCGGACAGCAGCATCTGCGCCACCTGCTTCGGGCCGCCCTGGTGCAACCGCAGCAGCACCTCCGGATGCGCGGCGCTGAAGTCGCGCACCGCCGGCGGCAGCGCATAGCGGGCCTGCGAGTGCGTGGCGGCGATGGTCAGCGTGCCGCGGTGGGCGGACGCGAAATCCTCGCCTGCGCGGCGCAGGTTGTCGGCTTCCAGCAGCAGCCGCTCGACGATCGGCAGCACTGCCTGCCCCGGCGCGGTCAGCCCGGTCAGCCGCTTGCCGGCGCGCTGGAACAGCGTGATGCCGAGTTCGTCCTCCAGCTCGCGGATCTGCCGGCTCACACCGGGCTGCGAGGTGTGCAGCGCGGCGGCCACCTCGGTCAGGTTGAAGCCCTGGCGCACGGCCTCGCGCACGGAGCGCAGTTGCTGGAAGTTCACGGCGGGCCGCGCGATGGATCACGGCGTTGCTTATTCGATTTCCGGATTATCGAAGCGTCGCAATGCCGCCGATCGAATAAATGCTTCTATGCAAAGAAGCTGCCGGCATAAGCCGGCCCGTGGTCAACCCGCCGCGTACTTGACGCTGCAGCCGTAGGGCGTGCTGGTCGGCGTGCCCACCGGCTTGCCGGCCTGCAGGTCGGCCAGGGCGGCGCGCACGTAATTCTTCGCGGTCTTCACGTCCTCGGGGTTGGCGCTGCGCTTGTCGTCGATCCCGCCGGCATAGACCAGCACGCCCTGCGCATCGATCACGTACATGTGCGGCGTGGTTCGTGCGCCATAGGCCCGGCCGACCTGGCCGCTGTCGTCCATCAGCACCGCGGTGGGTGCGGCGCCCCAGCTGCCCACCAGCTTGCTGCCCAGCGCCGCCGGCGCCAGGTAGTCGTAATGGCCCGGCGCGGTGGAGCTGATGCTCAGCCAGACCACACCCTTCGCGGCGGCCTCCTTCTGCAGCGCCTGCATGTTCTGCGAGCCGTAGTGCTTGACGACGAAGGGGCAGCCCGGGTTGGTCCATTCCAGCACCACCTTCTTGCCCTTGAAATCGGCCAGCTTCACCGCCTTGCCGGTGGTGTCGCGCAGTTCGAAGGCGGGCGCCGGCTGGCCGACCGTGGCGGTCTGGGCAACGGCGGTCGTCAGGCCGGCCATCAGCGCCAGCGGCAGCAGGGCAAGATGTCGGCGGGTGATGCGTACGGGCATGGTCGGCTCCTCACGGCTGCAGGCTGGACAGCGCTTCGCGCAAGATACCCTGGCTCAGAATTTCCGGCAGCAGCAGGGGTTCCCGGCCGGGCCGGTGCAGCACGTACACCGGTACGCCGTTGCGGCCCAGCCGGGCCAGGGCCTGGGTGATCACCGGATCGCGCCGCGTCCAGTCGGCGCGCATCAGCGCTACGTTGGCGCGGGCGAATTCCTTCTGCGCCTCGGCCGTGTCCAGCACCAGCCGCTTGTTCACCTGGCAGCTCACGCACCAGGCGGCGGTGAAGTCCACGAACACCGGCCGGCCTTCAGCCTGCAGCCGGGCCAGCGTGCCTTCGTCGTAGGGCAGCCAGTCGCCGGCCGCGGGCGCAGCGCTGCCGGCGGCGCT
>JAFLDH010000414.1 GCA_017302505.1 Burkholderiales bacterium | reverse complement strand
TCTGGTGGCCTGGGGCGGAATCGAACCACCGACACGCGGATTTTCAATCCGCTGCTCTACCAACTGAGCTACCAGGCCGAGAACCAGCGATTATAGCTGGCCGGTGCCCGCGGGCTCAGTGCGCGGCGCCGCGCTTGCCGCGCGTCAGGTCCACGCCCAGTTGCTTGAGCTTGCGATACAGGTGCGTGCGCTCCAGCCCGGTCTTGTCGGCCACGCGCGTCATGGAGCCGTTCTCGCGCGCCAGGTGGAACTCGAAATAGCTCTTCTCGAAGGCGTCGCGCGCTTCGCGCAGCGGGCGATCGAGATTGAAGCTCTGCTCCGGCTGCGGGCCCAGGTCGGCCTGCATTTCGACCAGCCCGATGCCGCTGCCGGCCATCGCATCTTGGTGTGGGGTCACGTCACCACGCACGCCGGCCACCGCGGCCGCAATGCGCTGCGCCGGCTTGGCCAGCGCCTGCTCCACCGCGCGCAGCAGCTTCTGCAGGGTGATCGGCTTTTCCAGGAAGGCCATCGCGCCGTGCTTGGTGGCTTCCACTGCGGTGTCGATGGTGCCGTGGCCGCTCATCATGATCACCGGCATCGTCAGCTGGCCGGTGGTGCCCCATTCCTTCAGCAGGCTGATGCCGTCCACGTCGGGCATCCAGATGTCCAGCAGCACCAGGTCGGGCCGCAGCCGTTCGCGCACGCCGCGGGCCTGCGCGGCGTTCTCCGCCAGCTCCACCGTGTGCCCCTCGTCGGTCAGGATCTCGGACAGCAGGCCGCGGATGCCGAGTTCGTCGTCCACAACAAGAATGATTGCCATGTGCTTTCAATGCGCCTGCGTTGCTGCGCCGTCGGCCGCCGGTGCAGCCGGGGCGGACGCGAACAAGGAAAATGATAACGATACACGCGCGCCCTGTACCGGCACGGCGCCCGGCGCGTCGGGCCCGCGCAGGTTGGCGATGCGCACGGTGGCGCGGTGCTCGTCGGCGATCTTCTTCACCACGGCCAGGCCCAGGCCGGTGCCCTTGCTCTTGGTGGTGATGTAAGGCTCGAAGGCGCGCTGCAGCACGTTCTCGGCGAAGCCGGGGCCGTTGTCCAGCACCGTCAGCCGTACCGCGCGCAAGGTACCGCCCTCGCCCAGCGCAGCCGAGGTGACCACGCGCACGCGGCCATCGGCCCGCTCGGCCACCGCGTCCAGCGCGTTCTGCACCAGGTTGTGCACCACCTGGCGCAGCTGGGTGGCGTCACCCATGATGGCAGGCAGCTGTCCGGCCAGCTCGGCCTGCAGGCGGCCGCGTTCCTGCGCCTCGCCGTACAGCGTCAGCACCTCGGCCACCAGCGCGTTCAGGTCCAACGGCTTCAGCTGCGCGGCCGGCAGCCGGGCGTAGTCGCGAAACTCGTTCACCAGCTGCTTCATCGCCTGCACCTGGTTGACGATGGTGGCCACCGATCGTTCCAGCAGCGCCTGGTCGGCGCCCTCCAGCTTGGGCTGCAGCTTGTGCTGCAGCCGCTCGGCCGACAGCTGGATCGGCGTCAGCGGGTTCTTGATCTCGTGCGCCAAGCGGCGGGCCACCTCGCTCCAGGCGGCGGAACGCTGGGCCGAGACGACTTCGGTGATGTCGTCGAAGACCATCAGCCGCGCATCGTTGGGCAGCGTGGCACCGCGCACCAGCAGCATCTGCGTGTCGCGTTCGCCGGGCCGCAGCTCATAGGCCTCCTGCCAGTGGTCGCGCTCGCCGGCCTCGGGGCTGGAGGCATGCAGCTCGAAGCGCTGCCAGACGCTGCGTGCGAACGCACCCAGCTCGGGCACCTCGTCCAGCCGCCGGCCGACGAACACCGTCAGCGGCAGCCGCAGGATGCGCGTCGCCCCGGGGTTCACGGTGTCGATGCGGCCCTCGCGGTCGAACAGCACCACGCCGGCGGTCAGGTTGTCCAGGATGGTCTGCAGCCGGGTGCGCGCGCCCTCCAGCTGGGTAACGCCGCGCTGCACCTCCTCGCGCGCGTCGGCCAGCTGCGCGGTCATGTCGGCGAAGCTGCGCGTCAGCCCGCCCAGTTCGTCGCGCGAGGCGAACACCGGCTTGCTGCTCAGATCGCCGGCAGCCACCTGGCGCACGCCATCGGCCAGCAGGATCAGCGGGCGCACCAGCTGGTTGCCCAGCAGCGCCGCCAGCAGCACCGCGCCGAAGACCGAGAGCACCAGCGCCAGCGTCAGCGTGCCGATATACATGCGGCGCAGCCCGTTGCGCGCCAACGCGCGCTGCTGGTATTCGCTGTAGGCCGACTGCACGGCCAGCGCGTCGGCTGCCAGCTGCCGCGGCACTGTCTGCACCGCCAGCAGGAAGCGTTCTTCGCCAGGCTTCAGCGAGATCTCGGTGTCGCGCACCTGGGCCAGCGCGCGCACCAGCGGCCCGGCGTGGCCCGGTGCGGCGGCTTCTTCGTCCAGCCCCTCGATCTGGCTGACCACGCCGGCGGCACGCGCCTGTCGCAGCGCATCGGCGCCGGGCCGCTCGGGCGCCATTGCGTCGGCGCCTCCACCGGCGCTGAGCAGGATCTGCCCCGCCGGACCGACCAGTGCCAGGTCGCGCACGTCCAGCTGCTGGCGCAGCCGCTCCAGCGACAGCGCCGTCTGCGGGCTGCGCTCGTCGGCCACCCGCTCGGCGGCCTGCTGCGTCTTGGTGCCCAGCTCGTCCACCAGCGTCTGCAAGGTGCCCTTGCCCAACGCCAGGCCGGCGTCCAGCGCAGTGGCCACCTTCACATCGAACCAGATCTCGATGCTGCGCGAGACGAACTGGTACGACACGGTGTAGATCACCAGCCCCGGCAGCAGCCCCACCAGCGCAAAGATGCCGGCCAACTTGGCCAGCAGCTTGGTGCCGAACTTGCCGCGGCGTTGGCGCAGTGCCAGCCGCAGCACGGCCACCAGCACCACCAGCGACAGCAGCCCGGCCACCGCCACGTTCAGCCAGAACAGCCAGACGAAGTTGCGCTCGTAGAAGCCCTCGGTGGGGCTGGTCAGCGACAGCACGAAGGCCAGCACCAGCGCCGCGCCCAGCACGGCCGCGGCGGCCACCAGCCAGACCCAGCGCGCGTTGCGGTTCATGCCGAAGGGGGCAGCGGGCTGCGGTTCAGTCGAGGCGCAGCGTGCGCTCGACGCCCAGCACCCATTCGGACTGGCTGCCCAGCCCCAGTTGCATCGGGCTGGGCAGCTGGGTGTTGTCCAACCGGTAGCTGAATTCCAGGTACTGGCGCGTGTCGGGCTCCAGCGCGGCCAGCTCGGCCACCTTCCAGCGCGAGCTGCGCGACACCACGGCCAGCGCTTCTTCCAGGGTGCCGAAGTTCTGGTTGAAGCCGCCAAAGCCCACCCGCCAGGTGGAGGTCAGCGGCTGGAAGGCCACCCGCCAGCTGCGCTGCACGCGGGCCACGCGCTCGTCGCGCCAGTACCAACGGTAGCGGTACAGCGCGGCCTCGGCCACGAAGTACACCGGCACGCCGCGCTGCATGGCGTCTTCCACGCTGCGCGGTAGGTTGACACGGGCGTCGAAATCCAGCGTCAGCTCGCCGTCGCTGCGCTGCACCTGCAGCAGCGCCAGTTCGATGCCCTGCGCCCGGGCCGGCAGGCTGCCCAGCGCCCACAGCAGCAGCACGAGCCCCAGGCCCTGCAGCACGGTTCGGCGGACCTTCGGGCGGCGTGTCACGGGCTCGTTCGTTGGCAGTCTCAGGTTTTGCGCAGCAGGGCGAGGTAGAAGCCATCGTGCAAGGCCGCCCCGCCCGGGCGTTGCTCCGGATTGTCGGCCAGCGTCAGCAGATGGCCCGGCGAGGCCGGCTGCAGCGTCGCCGCCGCGGCGCCATGGCGTTGCAAAAACGCGTCGGTCTGGGCCTGGCCCTCACATTTGAAGACCGAACAGGTGGCAAAGAGCAGCCGCCCGCCCGGTTTCAGCAGCGGCCACAGCGCGTCCAGCAGCCGCGTCTGCTCCGCGGCCAGCGCCGGCAGGTCGGCCGCCCGGCGCAGCCAGCGGATGTCGGGGTGGCGGCGCACGATGCCCGAGGCGCTGCAGGGCGCGTCCAGCAGGATGGCGTC
>JAFLDH010000413.1 GCA_017302505.1 Burkholderiales bacterium | reverse complement strand
GGCGCCGTCGGGCGCGGCGGCTGCAGCGCCTCGATGCGGCGGATCTCGATCCACTGCGTGCCCTGCAGGTGCGGGCAGGTGGCGGCCAGCGCCTCGGCCTCGACATCGCTGCCGGCCTTGACGATGAACATGCCGCCGATCACGTCGTGCGCCTCGGCATAGGGGCCGTCGGTGGCCAGCGGCCGACCGCCCTGCAGCCGCAGGTGGCGGCCGCCGTCGTCGGTGAGCTTCTCGCCGCCGGCCAGCAGGCCGCGCTGCGCCAGGTCGGCCGACCAGGCCTTGTAGCGCTGGATGATCTCGGCCATCTCGGCCGGGCTGACCTCGGCGGCATCGGCCGGGTTCTCGTGCAGCAGCAACAGGTAGGAATGCATCGGGTTCTCCTTCCACCGGGCCCGTCCACATGCGGGCCCGCCTTCCAAGACGTTCGACCGGCGCCTGACATGACGCAAGGGCTCTAGCGACAAACCCTGAGTGCGGCCCTGCGCCGCACCGGCCAGGCAACAGAATGCAGCCCTGTTGCCCTGCACGCCACGCCGAGGAGCCGCCCCGATGACCAGCACCCGCCTGAACCCCCTGGACGCCGCCTGGATCATGACCGAGACGCGGGCCACGCCCAACCACGTGGGCGGCCTGCTGATCTTCAAGCTGCCCGAGGACGCGCCGCGCGATTTCCTGCGCAAGCTGATGCACGACTTCCGCACCTACCGCGGCTTCAGCGCGCCGTGGAACCGGCGGCTGAAGTACGCCTTCAACCTGAACCCGGTGCCCGAGTGGGTTGAGGACGACGACGTCGACCTGGAATACCACGTGCGCCACGCCGCGCTGCCCTGGCCCGGCGGCGAGCGCGAGCTGGGCGAGCTGGTCGGCCGGCTGCAGAGCACGCCGCTGGACCTGAGCCGCCCGCCCTGGGAATGCACCATCATCGAAGGGCTGGAGCACCACCGCTTCGCGCTGTTCGTGAAGATGCACCACTCGCTGATCGACGGCATCAGCGGCATGCGCATGCTGCAGCAGGCGATGTCGGCCGACGCGGCCAAGAGCCTGGCGCTGCCGCCCTTCTGGTCCTCGGGCGAGGGCAAGCCTGCGAAGTCGGAGCGCCATGCCTCGGTGCCCAGCATGGCCAACGTGATGGCGGCGGCCTCGCAGGCGCTGCGCGGCCAGCTGTCGTCGGCGCCGCAGCTGCTGGCGGCCTTCGGCAAGATGATCCGCCGCGTCGGCGAGCGCGGCGACGGCATGGCCCTGCCCTTCGATGCGCCGCTGTCGGTGCTGAACGGCAGGGTGCGCGAGAAGCGCCGCTTCGCCACGCAGCAGTTCACCATGGCGCGGCTGCGCGCGCTGGCCGATGCCGCCGGCTGCACGCTGAACGACGTGGTGCTGGCGCTGTGCGGCGGCTCGCTGCGCCGCTTCCTGATGGAGCGCGGCAGCCTGCCCGAGAAGTCGCTGACCGCCGGCATCCCGGTGTCGGTGCGGCCCAAGGACGACCAGGGCACCGGCAACGCCATCAGCTTCATCGTCGCCACGCTGGGCACCGACATCGAGGACGCGGCCGAGCGGCTGGAGGCCATCCGCGCCTCCGTGCGCCATGCCAAGGCGCATGTGCAGGGCCTGCCGCGCCAGGCGATGATGCAGTACACCGTGCTGCTGATGGCGCCGACCATCGTCACGCTGCTCAGCGGCATCGGCGGGCGCACGCGGCCGATGTTCAACATCACCATCTCCAACGTGCCGGGGCCGGACAAGCCGCTGTACTTCCGCGGCGCCAAGCTGGAGGCCATCTACCCGGCGTCGATCGTCACCCACGGCCAGGCGCTGAACATCACCTGCGAGAGCTATGCCGGCACGATGAACTTCGGCTTCACCGGCTGCCATTCTTCGGTGCCCAGCCTGCAGAAGCTGGCGATCTACACCGCCGAAGCGCTGGCCGAGCTGGAAGAGGCCATCCTGCCGAAGCCGGCGCCGGCACCTAAGCCGGCCGCAGCGCCCAAGCCCGCGAAAGCACCGGCCGCTAAGAAGGCAGTGGCGAAGAAGGCCGCGCCGCGCCGCGCCAAGACCGCCGCCGCGGCCTAGCTGCAGGCCGGCGGCAGGCCCAGGCCGAGCCGCACCTTGTCCATGATCTGCGCCACGGCCTGGTCCATCACCAGCGGCGCGATGCCCAGCTTGTCGGCGCAGTTGCCGTCGAGCACGCCCACCAGCCCGTGGATGGTGGACCAGATGAACAGCGCGTCCATGTCGACGCGCTCACATTGACCAGGCCCGTCGCCGTGCAGCCGGCGCAGCACGTTGCGCAGGATCTCGAAGGCATGCAGCGCGTCGCGCGCCAGGCCCGGGTGCTCGGCCGCAGCCGGCCAGGGCGTGCCGAACATCAGCCGGTATTCCAGCGGGTGCGAGCGGGCGTATTCCATGTAGCGCCGGCCCAGCGAATCCAGGTCCTGCACCGGGTCGTCGAAATGCTCGCGGCCGTCCAGGTAGGCGGCAAAGCCCTCGAAGCAGCGCCGCACCACCTCGGCCAGCAGGTGGTCACGGCTGGGATAGTGCTTGTACGGCGCCTGGTGCGACACGCCCAGCCGCCGCGCCACGTCGCGCAAGCTCAGATGTTCAATGCCGTGCGCAGCAATCGCCTCGCGCGCCGCCACGATGCAGGCGTCGCGCAGTTCCACGGGGGCGGGGCGGGAGTCGGACATGCAGCAGCCAGGGTCGGCAAGGTCGCCGACCGACGCTAACACGGCCGCTGCCGCCGGCGCCTGCGGGTTCAACCGCAGCCGCCCGGGCAGTGCTCGGCGCGGTGCGCGTGCAGCGCGGCGCGCGCCCGGTGCAGGCCCATGCGCAGCAGTTCGGCCGCCATGCCGACCACCAGGCCGACGCTGCCGCCAGTGATCAGCAGCCAGGGGTCGACGCCGCCGGCAACGGGGTGGGCCGTGGGGTGGGTGCGGACTTGCATCATGGCCTCCGATGGGCTGTCGGCGCCGCCTTCGGCGCCTTCGATGCCCTTGAGTTGACAGTGTCAACGATGATAGGCACACTGGTTGACACCGTCAACTCCTTTGTCGTGCCATGCACCGCTCCCTGTTGCTTTTCGTGCTGACGCTGCTGGGCGCGCTGGCCGCGCTGGTGGCCCATGCCGCACTCGGCCAGGATCCGCCGGCCCCGTCGGCCGCCTTCCGCAACCCCTACGTGGTGGCCGAGGACACCGGCCAGCGCCCCGCGCCCACCTACTTCTTCCGCCGCGCCTGGGTGCAGATCACCCGCGACCTGGCGGCCACCGAGGTGCCGCCCACGCAGGCACTGGACATCGCGGCGATGGCGCAGCGGCCCTTCGCGGTGGCCTGGCTGGGCCATGCGGCGTTGCTGGTGCGCGCCGGCTCGCAATGGGTCCTGCTGGACCCGGCGCTGTCGGGCACCGCCGGGCCGGTGCAGGGCCTGGGGCCGGCGCGGCTGACACCGCTGCCCTTCGACTGGGCGCAGCTGCCGCACATCGACCTGGTGCTGGTCTCGCACGACCACTACGACCACCTGGACCGCGACACGATGCAGCGCCTGGCCCGGCAGCCCGGCGGCCCGCCACGGGTGCTGGCCGGCCGTGCGATGGCGCCGTGGTTCGCGCAGAACACCGGCCTGCAGGCCGAGGAATTCGACTGGTGGCAGACGCAGGACCTGGGCGCGCTGCGCGTGCGCTTCGTGCCGGCGCAGCACAACAGCGGCCGCACGCTGACCGACCGCAACCGCCGGCTGTGGGGCGGCTGGGTGCTGGAGCATGCCGGCCAGCGCTTCTACTTCTCGGGCGACACCGCCTACGTGGCCGAGCTGTTCCGCGACATCCGCGAGCGCGTGGGCCCGATCGACCTGGCGGCGCTGCCGATCGGCGCCTACCAGCCGCGGCCGCTGATGCGCTTCGAGCACATGGACCCGGCCGAGGCGCTGCAGGCGCACCGCGACCTGGGCGCCACGCAGTCCTTCGGCGTGCACTGGGGCACCTTCCAGCTGGGCGACGAAGAGCCCTTCGAGGCAGCGCGCGACCTGCAGACCGCCGTGCAGGCCCGGCAGGTGCCGGGCTTCGGGCTGCTGGCGGTGGGCGGCTTTGCCGACGTGCGGCCGGCCGAAGGC
>JAFLDH010000412.1 GCA_017302505.1 Burkholderiales bacterium | reverse complement strand
AGCGAAGCACGGGCGCGGGCAGTCAGCTGGACAACGTCACCCGGCTTGACGATGCCCATCGCGCAGCAGCTGGCGCAGGGCCTGCAGCTCGCGCGTCTCGCTGCCGGCCAGCAGGCCGGCCCAGATGGCCTGCAGCCCGGGCTGCGCGAACTCCTGGAAGATCTGGAAGCAGCGCTCCTGCGCCTCCACCAGATGGGCCAGCCGCTGCTGCGTGGCGGCGTCGAACTGGGCGGCCGCGAAAGCGGCCGTGCCGGCCGCTCGCTCCTGCCCCGCCAGCTCCTTGCCCTGCATCAGGTTGAACAGCGCCACCAGCGCGCGCGACACGCCAGGGTCGGCCGCGGTGTCGGCAGCTTCGAAGACCACTGCCAGCATGGCCGCGATGCATTCTGAATAGCAGCGCGTGGCCTGCTCGGGCGTCAGCGCGCGCTGGGCGACGCGCTTGCGCAGCCGCGGCAGGCTGTCCACCGCATGCAGCATCTGCGCGATGCGGCTCAGCAGGCGCATGCCGCCGAAGGTGGCACCCGGGTCGGCCCCGGGCTGGAAATGGCGTGCGCGCATCGCCTCTTCCAGCGCCTTGCTGTCGTCCACGCATTGCAGCCGCTCGGTGGCGAAGCGCTGGCCTCGCGAGCCGAGAAACAGATTGGAGGCGCCACGCTCGTGCTGCAGCCGGTGCACCCATTCGCTCATGCCGCGCACCAGATCGCCGGTGGCGCGCAGCTGCTCCAGCGCGCGGATCTCGCTGCGCCGGGCGGCCAGCAGGAAAGCCAGGGCGGGGTTCACGGAAGGCAGACGATCGGTGTTGCGCTGCACTAAGCAATTGCCATGCGCGGGGCCGTCATGCCGCCGCATGGTGCATGCGTGCACCAGCCCACGCGCCTGGGTTGCGCCGGGCCGGTGCCTGGACCCGCTGAAGGGCCCGCCCGCACTGGCACGCCGATTGCAACAGCCTGCGCACGAAGGCAGCAACGTGGCTGCCCGTCGTGATCGGGCAAAGGCGTCCGACCTGCAGTACCGGCTGATGAGCCGGCCGCTGCGGTCGCGACGCCTTTTCGCTTTGGCCGATCGCTCCGGAGGAACCCCCGATGTTGAACCCGCACCCGCTCCCGCAACCCGACACTGCCCGGCCGCGCCTGGTGGTGGTGGGCAATGGCATGGCCGGCATCCGTGCCGTCGAAGAACTGCTGAAGTTCGCGCCCGACCTGTACGACATCACCGTGTTCGGGGCCGAGCCGCATCCCAACTACAACCGCATCCTGCTGTCGCCGGTGCTGGCCGGCGAGCAGACGATCGACCAGATCGTGCTCAACCCGCTGAGCTGGTACGCCGAACAGGGCATCGACCTGCGCCTGGGCCGCAAGGTCACGCGCATCGACCGGGTGCGGCGCGTGGTGCAGGCCGACGACGGCAGCGAGACGCCCTACGACCGCGTGCTGCTGGCCACCGGCTCCAAGCCCTTCATGCTGCCGGTGCCGGGCAAGGACCTGCAGGGCGTGATCGCCTACCGCGACATTGCCGACACGCAGGCCATGATCGAAGCCGCCACCCAGTACAAGGACGCGGTGGTCATCGGCGGTGGCCTGCTCGGGCTGGAAGCAGCCAACGGCCTGATGCGCCGCGGCATGCAGGTGACCGTGGTGCACCTGATGCCCTGGCTGATGGAGCGCCAGCTGGACGACGTGGCCGGCCGGCTGCTGCAGCAGTCGCTGGAACAGCGCGGGCTGCGCTTCCGCCTGGGCGCACAGACCGAGCAGTTGCTGGGCGACGAGGCCGGCCGGGTGCGCGCGGTGCGCTTCAAGGACGGCAGCGAAGCGCCGGCCCAGCTGGTGGTGATGGCCGCCGGCATCCGCCCCAACACCGACCTGGCGCTGGACGCCGGGCTGCACTGCATCTACGACGGCCGCGGCGGTGTGGCCGTCAGCGACACGCTGCAGTCGCTGACCGATCCGCGCATCTATGCGGTGGGCGAATGCGCAGCGCATCGCGGCATCACCTACGGCCTGGTAGCGCCACTGTTCGAGCAGGGCAAGGTCTGCGCCACGCACCTGGCGCACTTCGGCATCGGCCGCTACACCGGCAGCCAGACCAGCACCAAGCTCAAGGTGACCGGCATCGACCTGTTCTCGGCCGGCAACTTCAGCGGCGGCGCCGGCTGCGAGGAGATCGTCATGAGCGATCCGGCCGGCGGCGTCTACAAGAAGCTGGTGATCCAGGACGACAAGCTGGTCGGCGCCTGCCTGTACGGCGACACGGTGGACGGCAGCTGGTACTTCAAGCTGCTGCGCGAGGGCCGGGCCATCGCCGACATCCGCGACAAGCTGATGTTCGGCGAATCGAACATCGGCGACACCGGCCATGAAGGCATCACCCGCGCCGCGGCCATGGCCGACAGCGACGAGGTCTGCGGCTGCAACGGCGTCAGCAAGGGCACGATCTGCAAGGCCATCAAGGACAAGGGCCTGTTCACGCTGGACGAGGTGCGCAAGCACACCAAGGCCAGCGCCAGCTGCGGCTCCTGCACCGGGCTGGTGGAGCAGCTGCTGATGTTCACCGCCGGCGGCGACTATTCCAAGCCGCCCACCAAAAAGGCGATGTGCGGCTGCACCGACGCCAGCCACCACGACGCGCGCGAGGCGATCCGCGAGCACCATCTGCTGAGCATCGACGCCGTCTACAAGCACCTGGGCTGGCGCACGCCCAACGGCTGCGCCAGCTGCCGGCCGGCGATCAACTACTACCTGATCAGCACCTGGCCCAAGGAGGCCAAGGACGACCCGCAGAGCCGCTTCATCAACGAACGCAGCCACGCCAACATCCAGAAGGACGGCACGTACTCGGTCATTCCGCGCATGTGGGGCGGCGAGACCACCGCCGACGAGCTGCGCCGCATTGCCAATGCGGTGGACAAGTACAAGATCCGCACCGTCAAGGTCACCGGCGGCCAGCGCATCGACCTGCTGGGCGTGAAGAAGGAAGACCTGCCCGCGGTGTGGAAGGACATCGGCATGCCCAGCGGCCATGCCTATGCCAAGGCGCTGCGCACGGTGAAGACCTGCGTGGGCAGCGAGTGGTGCCGCTTTGGCACGCAGGACAGCACGCAGATGGGCAAGGACCTGGAGCGAGCGCTGTGGCGCATGTACGCACCGCACAAGGTCAAGCTGGCCGTCAGCGGCTGCCCGCGCAACTGCGCCGAATCCGGCATCAAGGACGTGGGCGTGATCGGCGTCGAGTCGGGCTGGGAGATCTATGTCGGCGGCAACGGCGGCATCAAGACGGAAGTGGCGCAGTTCCTGTGCAAGCTGAAGACGCCGCTGGAGGTGCTGGAGTACAGCGGCGCCTTCCTGCAGCTGTACCGCGAGGAAGGCTGGTACCTGGAGCGCACGGTGCACTACATCGGCCGCGTCGGGCTGGACTACGTGAAGAAGCGCATCCTCGAAGACGCCGCGGGCCGGCTGGCGCTGTGGGAGCGGCTGCAGTTCGCACTGGACGGCGAGCCCGACCCGTGGTTCGAGTTCAGCAAGGCGCAGGTGGACCTGCGGCAGTTCCAGGCGCTGCCGGCCGTGAATACCAACGAACTGGTGGGGGCGAAATGAGCAACTGGATCCGCATCTGCAGGCTGGAAGACATTCCCGCGCTGGGCTCGCGCCGCGTGCAGCGCGAGCAGGGCGCGCCGGTGGCGCTGTTCCGCGCGGCCGACGACCATGTGTTCGCGCTGCTGGACCGCTGCCCGCACAAGGGCGGACCCTTGAGCCAGGGCATCGTCTTCGGCCACAGCGTGGCCTGCCCGCTGCACAACTGGAGCATCGGCCTGGCCGACGGCTGCGCGCAGGCGCCCGATGTGGGCTGCACCACGAAGTTCAGCGTGCGAGTGGCCCAGGGCACGGTGATGCTCGACGCCGACGAGCTGCGCAGCCTGGCCCTGCATGACGCGAAGGTGGCGGCGTGATCCCGATCCGCAGCGAAACGCGCTCCACCTGCCCGTACTGCGGCGTGGGCTGCGGCGTGATCATCGAGGCGCAGGGCGGGCAGATCACCGGCGTGCGCGGCGACCCCGAGCACCCGGCCAACTTCGGCCGGCTGTGCACCAAGGGCAGCACGCTGCACCTGACGGCCACGGCCGCGGTGGCGCAGCAGGCGCGG
>JAFLDH010000411.1 GCA_017302505.1 Burkholderiales bacterium | reverse complement strand
CAAGTCGTGAAGAATGCGGCCGAGGCCCCACGCCGGCCCAGCCTGGCCTTCATGCTGCCCCACCCGGCGCACCTGATCGCGCTTGGCTTCGGCAGCGGCCTGGCGCCGCGCGCACCGGGCACGGTCGGCACACTGGCGGCCTGGGCGGCCTTCTGGGCGCTGGAGCGCGCCTTCGGCCCCCTGCCCTGGCCTGCCGTGCTGCTGGCCGGGCTGGCACTGGGCATCTGGGCCTGCACGCTGTGCGCACGCCACATGGGCGTGGCCGACCCCGGCGCCATCGTTTGGGACGAAATCATCGCCTTCTGGGCCGTGCTGTGGTGGGTGGCGCCGCACGGCCTGCTGGCCCAGGCGCTGGCCTTCGGGCTGTTCCGCTTCTTCGATGCCGCCAAGCCGGGGCCCGTGGGCTGGGCCGACCGCCTGTTCAAGCCGCCGCCCGGCGGCGCGGTGGGCTGGGCGCAGGGTTTCGGCATCCTGTTCGACGACCTGGTGGCCGCCGCGTGTACGCTCGCGCTCATGGCAGCCCTGCTCTGGCTATGGATCTGAAAGCAATCGAACCGGCGGTGCTGGCGCTGGCCGACGCGCTGCGCAGCCGCGGCTGGACAATGGCCACCGCCGAAAGCTGCACGGGCGGGCTGATCGCCGCGGCCTGCACCGCGGTGGCTGGCTCCAGCGACTGGTTCGAGCGCGGCTTCGTCACCTACAGCAATGCCGCCAAGACCGAGATGCTGGGCGTGCCCGAGGCGCTGCTGGCCGCGCACGGCGCCGTCAGCGAAGAGGTGGCCGACGCGATGGCGCGGGGCGCGCTGCAGCAGGCCAAGGTGCCTTTGAGCGTGGCCGTCACCGGCATTGCCGGGCCCGGCGGCGCGGTGCCCGGCAAGCCGGTGGGCACGGTGTGGCTGGCAGTGGCGCGCCACGCGCCCGGCGCCGCGCCCTGGGTGCAGGCCGAGCGGCTGCAACTGGACGGCGACCGGACGGCGGTGCGCGCACAGACGGTGACCCTCGCGTTGCAGCGGCTGCGCGCCGCGTTGGGCTGATCAGGCCAGCGCTTCGGCAGCGCGTTCGGCCTCGAGCGCAGCCATCAGCTGCGCCAGCTGCTCGGCCGGCATCGGCTTGCCGTGCAGGTAGCCCTGCTGCAGCGCGCAGCCCTGGCCCAGCAGGTACTGGCGCTGCTCGACGGTCTCGACGCCCTCGGCCACCACGGTGATCGACAGCGCCTGGGCGATGCTGACGATGGCTTCGGTGAGCGCGCGGTCGTCGGCATCGGCCGGCAGGTCCTTGACGAAGCTGCGGTCGATCTTCAGCTTGTCGGGCCGCAGCCGCTTGATGTAGGACAGCGAGGAGTAGCCGGTGCCGAAGTCGTCGATGGCCAGCGCCACGCCCAGCTCGCGCAGGCCGCCGACGATGGCCTGGGCCGCGTCGGTGTCGGCCATCAGCGTGCTTTCGGTCAGCTCCAGTTCCAGCTCGCCGGGCTGGATGTCGTGAACGTCCAGTGCGTGGCGCAGCACCTGCGGCAGCCGCTGATCGCGGAACTGCAGCGCCGAGACATTGACCGCCACCCGCCCCGGGTGCAGGCCGGCACCCTTCCACGCGGCCATCTGCGCACAGGCGGCGTCCAGCGTCCACAGCCCCAGCTCGCGGATCAGCCCGGTCTCCTCGGCGGTCTGGATGAAGGTCCCGGGCATAAGCAGCCCGCGCTGCGGGTGCATCCAGCGCACCAGCGCCTCGCACGACACCAGCCGGCCGCTGCGCACGTCGAAGATCGGCTGGAAGTGCAGCAGCAGCTCTTGCTGAGCGATGGCCTGGCGCAGCTCGCTTTCCATCTGCAGCCGCTGGCGGAAGGCCGATTCCAGATCGGCGTGATAGAAGCTGTAGCGGCCCTGGCCCTGGTCCTTGCTCTTGTACATGGCCAGGTCGGCGCAGCGCGCCAGCGCCTCGAAATCCTCGCCGTCCGCCGGGTACACGGCGATGCCGATGCTGGCATTGACCTGCGCGGTGCCCGCGGCACGCTGCAGCAGCATCGGCACCTGGATCGCGCGCAGCAGCCGCTCGGCGGTGGCCGACACCTGCTCCCAGCCGCCGGCGCGCGGCAGCAGCACCAGGAATTCGTCACCGCTGACGCGGCAGACGATATCGGCTTCGCGCAGGGTGGAGGTCAGGCGCTGGCTGATGCCCAGCAGCAGCTCGTCGCCGGCCGCATGGCCCATGCTGTCGTTCACCGCCTTGAAGCGGTCCAGGTCGATGAACAGCAGCGCACAGCTGCCGCGGTTGCGCCGCGCCTCGGCCGCGTGCTGCTGGAACAGCTCGCGGAACAGGGTGCGGTTGGGCAGCCCGGTCAGGTGGTCGTACATCGCCATCTTGCTGAGCTGGGTGTTCTTCGCCTCCAGCTCCTCGAACAGCTCCTGGATGCGCGTGCGCACGGTGTTCAAGTGCTGGCCGAGCTGGCCCAGCTCGTCGCGCCGGCGCCAGGGCAGCGCGGGCACGTCCTCGCGCGCGGCCAGGGTGCTGGCCTGCAGCTTCAGCCGGTGGATCGGCTGCAGCAGGCGCATCGACAGCACGCCCAGCAGCACCACCACGCCGAACACCACCTGCGCGGCCACCAGCCACCACATCATGTTCTGGCGCTGCGCCACCAGTTGGTCGATCTCGGTGGCGTCGAAGCTCAGCCGCAGGTTGGCCACCAGCTGGCCTTCGTGCAGCACCTGCGCATCGCGCACCACCACCGGCAGGCCGGCCTCGCAGCGCTGGGCCTTGATGCTCAGAGGCTCCTGCGTGGGCTGCAGGTCGCGCACCTCCACCGCGCAGACCGAGGGCTCCTGCAGGATGCGCTGCGCGGCGGCGTTCAGCCCGGCCTCGCTCAGCGTCCAGGCCGGTTCAGTGACCACCGCAGTGGCCAGCACCAGCACCGCGGCGCGGTTGCGCTGCACCAGCGGCTCGTGCGCGGCGCGCGACAGGTAGTTGTCCACGCCCAGCAGCACCAGGGCCGGCAACACCATGCCAACGACGATGGCCGCCAGCACCGTGGCCCGGATCGACAGGGAAGGCCCGCGCCACCAGCGCATCATCGGGCCAGCGCGACCAGCGCCTGGTCGATGCGCTGCACCCAGACATCGGGCACGGCGCGGTTGCAATAGAGGTGGCGGGTCTCGCCCTGGGCCATGTCGGCCAGCGCCACTGCGCGCAGGCCGGCAGCGGCGGGCCCGGCCTCCTGGCGCAGCTGGCGGGCCTCTTCGGGCGCCACGATCATCCAGCCGGCGCGGCCGGCCAGCAGCATGCGCAGCATCTGCGCCGGCTCGACGCTGGTGCTCAGCGGCGCCGGCTGTTGCAGCAGGATCAGCCGGTCGAACTGCGCGCCGTAGGAATAGCCTTCCTTGACCAGCAGGCTGTCACCGGCCAGGGCCATGGCCTGCGCGGCCGTCAGCCCGGGGCGCAGCGGGCTGTCGGCACGGGCCAGCGCCTCGAAGGGCCGGTCGCGGTACAGCGCCTTGCTGAACTTGCCGCGGCTCGCACGCTCCGCGTTGCGGAACCAGCCGATGCCGCAGTGCAGGCCCTCGCCTTCCTGGATCAGCGCCAGCTGCCGCTGGCTGGGCGTGCGTGCCCAGGCGAAGGGCAGCTGTGCCTGGGCCAGCGCCTGGGCGGCCGGCGCGGCCACCAGGCCCGCCACCGCGCCGTCCGGCTGGGTGTACGAGTAGGGCGGGCGCTCCTGGTAGTGCAGCGTCAGGCTCTGCGCCTGCGCGGCCACCGCCTGCAGCAGCGTGCAGCCGAACGCCAAGGCGAACGCCCACGAACCGATACGCCTGCCCGACACCTGCATGGCAGGGATTGTCGGCTGCGCTACCCTCGGCCTGTATGGACATCCTGCTGTGTGGCGAATTCGAAGCGGCGGAACTTCACGAATGGCGACAGTGCCTGAGCGCGGCGCTGCCCGAAGCCCGCTGGCTGGACCGTGACGCGGCGCTGGCCGTGGCCGAGCGCATCGAGGTGGCGGTGGTGGCCAACCCGCCGCCGGGCAGCCTGCGCGGGCTGCCGCGGCTCAAGCTGATCCAGTCGCTGTGGGCCGGGGTGGACCGGCTGCTGCAGGACCCGACGCTGCCGCCGGGCGTGCCGATCGCGCGCATGGTCGATCCGGCGATGAACGCGG
>JAFLDH010000410.1 GCA_017302505.1 Burkholderiales bacterium | reverse complement strand
GGCGCTGCTGCTGGACGAGCCGACCACCCACCTCGACCCGCCGCAGCAGGTGGCGGTGGTGCGGCTGCTGCGCCGGTTGGGGCAGCAGGGCACCGTGCTCAGCGTGCTGCACGACCTGCCGCTGGCGCTGCAGGCCGACCGGCTGGTGGTGCTGCGCGACGGCCGGCTGGTGGTCACCGGCGCGCACGACGACCGGGCGGTGCATGCTGCGCTGGCCGAGGTGTTCGAACAAGCGCTGCGCATCGAGCGGCATGGCAACCGTTACATGGCCTGGCCCGACCTGGGCTGAGCGCCGTCAAGCAGCCGTCGCAAGGCTGTAGTAACTTCGCGGCTGAGACAACCGAAGGAAAGCCCAGATGGCTAGCTTGAAGGACCGCCTGCGGGCCCTGCCGACGGCGGCACTGAGCGGCATGCGCCGCGGCATCGAGAAGGAGAGCCTGCGCTCGCGCGCCGACGGCTCGTTGGCGGCCACGCCGCATCCGGCCGCGCTGGGCTCGGCGCTGACCCATCCGCACATCACCACCGACTACAGCGAATCGCAGCTCGAGCTGATCACCGGCGCGCACCTCGACATCGAGGCCTGCCTGGAGCAGCTGACGCAGATCCACCAGTTCGTCTACCGCTCGATCGGTGACGAGATGCTGTGGGTGGGCAGCATGCCCTGCGGGCTGCCGGCGGACGAGAACATCCCGATCGGCGTCTACGGCACCAGCAACGTGGCGCGCGCCAAGAGCGTCTACCGCATGGGCCTGGGGCATCGCTACGGCCGGCGCATGCAGACCATCTCGGGCATCCACTACAACTGGTCGCTGCCGGGTTTGAGCAACGAGGACTACTTCGGCCTGATCCGCAACTTCCGCCGCCACAGTTTCCTGCTGCTGTACCTGTTCGGCGCCTCGCCGGCGGTGTGCGGCAGCTTCGTTGCTGGCCGCGAGCATGGCCTGCAGCCGCTGGCCGGCGGCACGCTGTACCTGCCGCATGCCACCAGCCTGCGCATGGGGCGGCTTGGCTACCAGAGCGATGCGCAGGCCTCGCTGGCGGTGTCCTACAACAGCCTGCAGAGCTATGGCGCGTCGCTGCAGGACGCACTGACCCAGCCCTATCCGGCCTACGAGGCCATCGGCATCCGCAACCCGGGCGGCGAATACAACCAGCTGGCCACCAGCCTGCTGCAGATCGAGAACGAGTTCTACGGCACCATCCGCCCGAAGCGCGTGATCTTCCCCGGCGAGCGACCGCTGCACGCGCTGCGCGAGCGCGGCGTCGAATACGTCGAGGTCCGCTGCATGGACCTGGACCCCTTCGTGCCGGTGGGCATCGCCGCGCCGACGATGCGCTTCATCGACCTGTTCCTGCTGCACTGTCTGCTGTCCGACAGCCCGCCCGACACGCCGCAGGAGATCGCGGCGCTGGGCCGCAACCAGCACCGCGTGGCCGCGCAGGGCCGCGAGCCCGGCCTGAAGCTGGAGCGCGGCGAGCGCGAGGTGACACTGGTGGAGTGGGGCGCGCAGCTCATCGACGAACTGGAGCCGCTGGCCGAGGCGGTGGACGCGGCGCTCGGCGGCCGGCTGTACCGCGACGCACGCAGTGCCGCGGCACGCGCGCTGTCGCAAGCCGACAGCCTACCCTCGGCCCGGGTGCTGGCCACGATGGCCCGCGATTTCGACAGCTCCTACGTGCGCTTCACCCGCGCGCAGTCGGTGCAGACGCGCAACACGCTGCTGGCGCTGCCGTGGACGGCGGCGCTGCAGCAGCAGTTCGAGGCCATGGCCGAAGCCTCGGTGCAGGAACAGCGGCGCATCGAGTCGCTGGACTCGCTGCCCTTCGAGATCTACCGCCAGGAATACCTGAACCCGCGCCGGCTGGGGCTGTGAGCCCGCGGCGCGTGCTCAGACGATGCGTTCGTCCGGCGTGGTGATCTTGCGCATTGGCTCGTAGCGCGCCGAGCGCACCATCAGCGGGTGCTCGGCGTCGCCGCCGTCCCAGCGCGGGTCGTCGATGCCGGCGAACACCTCGTGCAGCCGCTGGCCCCAGGTGCTGCGGATCATGCGGAAGTACGGGTTGTGCTCGTCGATGCACACCAGCTGGTCGCTGCAGAACGTGCCCTCGCGGTAGACCAGCAGGTCCAGCGGCAGGCCCACCGACAGGTTGGACTTCAGCGTCGAATCCATCGACACCAGCGCGCACTTGGCGGCCTCGTCCAGCCTGGTGGAGGGCGTCAGCACGCGGTCCAGGATCGGCTTGCCGTACTTGCTTTCGCCCACCTGGTAGAAGCAGGTCTCACGCGTGGCCTCGATGAAGTTGCCCGCCGAATAGACCATGAACAGGCGCATCGCCTCGCCCTTGATCTGGCCGCCGAAGATCATGCTGGCGTTGAAGTCGATGCCCGCCGCCTTCAGCGAAGGGCCGTCCTGCTCGTAGACGCGGCGCACCGCCGCGCCCAGCACGCGCGTGGCGTCGAACATGCTGGTGGCGTTCCAGATGGTCAGCGGCTCCTCGTGCACGCCGCGGTCGAGCTTCTCCACCTGCAGGATCTCGCGCACCGACTGCGACACACTCAGGTTGCCGGCTGACAGCAGCACCATGAAGCGGTCGTCGGGCCGCTCGTAGATCATCATCTTGCGGTAGGTGCTGATCTGGTCCAGGCCCGCGTTGGTGCGCGAGTCGGACATGAACACCAGCCCGGCGTCCAGGCGAATGCCGACACAGTAGGTCATGAGTGGGCGTCTTTCTGCAGGTTCTTCAGCCGGTACAGCGCGTCCAGCGCTTCCCGGGGCGTGAGGCTATCAGGGTCGATGGCCGCCAGCGCCGCATCCAGCGGCGAGGCCACCGGCGCGGCGGCCGGTGGCGGCGCGAACAGGTCCACCTGCGCATGGCCGGCCTGCTGCAGCGCTTCCAGCGCCTCCAGCGTCTGCCGCGCCTGGCGGATCAGCGACGCCGGCATGCCGGCCAGCCGCGCCACCTGCACGCCGTAGCTGCGGCTGGCCGGGCCGGCCTCGATCTGGTGCAGGAAGACGATCTGCTCGCCGCTTTCCACCGCCGACACATGCATGTTCAGCGCCCGCGCATGCTTGGCGGGGAACTCGGTCAGCTCGAAGTAATGGGTGGCAAAGAGCGTAAAGCTCTTGTTGCGGTCGTGCAGGTGCGTGGCGATGGCCGAGGCCAGCGCCAGGCCATCGAAGGTGCTGGTGCCGCGGCCGATCTCGTCCATCAGCACCAGGCTGTGTTCGCTGGCGCCATGCACGATGGCGGCGGCCTCGGTCATCTCCAGCATGAAGGTGGACTGCGCGTTGGCCAGGTCGTCGGCGGCGCCGATGCGCGTGTGGATCGCGTCGATCGGCCCCAGCCGGCAGGCCGTGGCCGGCACGTAGGAGCCCATCGCCGCCAGCAGCACGATCAGCGCCACCTGGCGCATGAAGGTGCTCTTGCCGCCCATGTTCGGCCCGGTGATCACCAGCAGCCGGGTCTTCGCATCGAGCCGGCAGTGGTTGGCGATGAAGGCGCCGCCGCCGGTCTCGCGCAGCCGCATCTCCACCACCGGATGGCGGCCGGCCTCGATGTCGATGCAGGGGTGGGGCACGAACTGCGGCCGGCACCAGCTCAAGGTGGTGGCCCGTTCGGCCAGTGCGGCCAGCGCGTCGAGCGCGGCCAGCGCCTCGGCCAGCGCCGTCAGCTCGGCCAGGTGCGGCTGCAGCGCATCGAGCAGTTGTTCGTACAGCCACTTCTCGCGCGCCAGCGCGCGCTCCTGCGCCGACAGCGCCTTGTCCTCGAAAGTCTTCAGTTCCGGCGTGATGTAGCGCTCGGCGTTCTTCAGCGTCTGCCGGCGCTGGTAGTCGGCCGGCACGCGGTCGAGGTTGGAGGACGTCACCTCGATGTAGAAGCCGTGCACCTTGTTGAACTGCACGCGCAGGTTGCCGATGCCGCTGCGCGCGCGCTCGCGCTGTTCCAGGTCCAGCAGGAAGGCATCGCAGTTCTGGCTGATGCCACGCAGCTCGTCCAGCTCGGCATCCACACCGGGGGCGATGACGCCGCCGTCGCGCAGCAGCACCGAGGGCTCGTCGGCGATGGCGCGCAATGCATCGGCGATGTCGGGCGAGGGCGACAGCGCCGCATGCAGCTGCGCCAGCAGCGCGCTGCCCTGCGGCGCGGCAGCGGCCA